>JBCCWG010000101.1:0-10413 GCA_039193985.1 Pseudomonadota bacterium | reverse complement strand
TGCTTCATCAACTGCGGCTGGGGCACCGGCGGGTTCAAGGCCATCCCCGGCTCGGGATGGGGCTTTGCGGAACTGATGGCGACCGGGGCCTCGCCCTTATGCGCCGAGTTCGGGTTGGACCGGTTCCGCGAGGGGCGGTTCGTGGACGAGAGCGTGGCGGCCGGGGTGGCGCATTGATGGGCGACATTCATCCCAACACTCTGATGTGGCTAGAAGAAGACATCGCTGAACACCGCGAAGGATATCGCGGATGGATCGAACAGTTTCTTGGGTCGAGCAAGCAGGAGCTTGAATCGAACTTAATGGTCTTCCGAAAGCTAGATGGCGGAAAATACGTGGAGTTGTTTGCGTCGTTTTGTGTTGAAGAGGAAGAGGTTTCAGTGCTTGCAAAGGACGAATTGTTCACCCTCGTGCAAAAGCTGTCCAAAGTTCAAGCCTTCAAACCCAAGGCCATTCCCGTCCAAGAGCGCCAAGCAAGATCTAGAAAAGGGCTCCGAAAAAAATGAGCCCAAAACTACGGCTTTCTAGTTTGACTTTTGCCGTTCCGCGCAGCGGGACGGCTCGCGCCCGGACCGCCCCCCCGGGGCGGGCGCGAACGCCCACCCCGCGGTCCGGGCACGCGCCTCTGTTCCGATCATTGCATCCGAAATCTCGTTACAGCGTCCCGGACCTGATCCGGGACCTCTTCCTGATCGCCAGAGGCACCGGATCAAGTCCGGCGCACCTCGCCCGTCGGGTCCATCGAGCCAACCGGATCGCATCAGTAGCAAGTTTTGCCTTATGCGCATTGATGGGTGCGCGCGTTCAGGAATGTTTGCACGGCGCTGTCAATGCCCGCTTCGAACAGCCCGAAGCTCGCTCAGCCCCGAGCGGGGGTCGCGCCACCAGGCAAACTCGCAATGCAAGATGTCGGAGGCTTCCGGGTCTCCGGACCACTTCGCTTCGAGCAGCGCATGATACCATGGGTCCGAGCGATCCCATGCCCACCGCTCGAGGCGTTGTTCGTAAGCGCTCATTTGAATGCTCCGTTATGGCCGCCCCTTTTGAACCTTCGTGGTTAATGGATCATTCATTGGGCGCGCGGAGGGCATTTTTGGACAGGGGTTTGTCTGCCCGACCTGCCATTGTGGCGCATGTCTGGTCCGCAGATCTCCCTGTCCCGGGCTTGACCCGGGACCTCGCATTCGTCGCCAGAGGCCCCGGATCAGGTCCGGGGCGTCTTGGCGCAGCGCTAGTCCCCGTCGCCGCCTCCGAAATCACCGCTCGATTTGGCGGACTTGCCTCCGCCGTAGTAGCGGAAATCCTCCTCCTCGCCGGACTTGTTGCTGGAAGCGTCGGGTTTGGTCGAGAGGCCGCGCCAGACCAGCCATCCGGTGAATGCGACAAGCGCGATGAATGGCAGCAGGTCGATCAGCAAGTCCATCACTTAATCCTCTCGCTCGGGAACAGTCATTCCAAGCTGCTTTGCGTGCGCGCGTTCGGCCTTGGTCATGCGCTTGGGCGTCTTGTCCCTGCCGATGTGAAGCCACAGCAGAATGCCTCCGAAGAGGAGCAGAAAGGGCACCCACCACAGGAAGAACAGGTGGACCAGAACGCTCTGCACGTCAGCGGCGAGCGCAAGGCCAGCAA
Organism: Pseudomonadota bacterium; assembly: GCA_039193985.1. GTDB lineage: Bacteria > Pseudomonadota > Alphaproteobacteria > Rhodobacterales > Rhodobacteraceae > JAJDOD01. Next base: position 8,784 of record JBCCWG010000101.1, on the reverse strand, counting down.
TCACCGCGACTGCGACAACAAAGAGCAACATCTTCATAGTTTCAATATGGGGAACGATGTGGCGGAATTAAGCTCAAATCCTGAAACAATCCGTCCGCTCTTGGAAAGGGCCGAATCGGCCATATCCAGCGCATTCCCGAACCCGGTTTCCGCAGCCCTCCGCCCAAACGCGGGCGCACCGTCGTGCCCCCCTGAAACCCCGCTGACCGCGTGCTTACCTTCCTCCCATCGAAAGGAGGTTCCGTCATGTCAGATTATTACTCACACAACGACCCCCGACGGAAAGGGAACGACCAATACCTCGATTACGACACCGGATCCGGTGCCAAGTGGATTTGGGCCGTCATCGTGCTTATCGCCTTTGTCGCCCTCATCGCCCTTGGCTCGACCGGTGGTGGACCGGCCCCGGATGGGGCAGCCCCGGCGGTTGGCGCTGAAGGGGCCGCACCTGCACCTGCGGTTGAGCCTCAGGCCGCACCTGCAGCACCTGCCGCACCGGTCATCACGGAATAAGACCTGCCAGACCGACACGCGTCGCGGCGGCCTTCGGGCCGCTGCGTTTCCGCATCTCTCGCCCTTGAAACGCCACACTCCTCGCTTACCTCAAAGCGAAACGAACAAAGGGTGTTTTCCATGGGTTTCATCACGCGTTTCATCCCCACGCCGGGCAGCCTCTATCAGCGCCGTGGCAAGATCGCCGGTCTGCTCACCGGTGTTTTCGGCACGCTTGCGCTGGGCGCCTTTGCGTCAGTCCTGGCAACCGGCCATCCCATCGACCTTGGGCCTCCGCCGCCCGTCCAGGTTTACACCAACTTCTGAGACGGCGCGCCTGCGCCCGAGTGAGGGGCGCGCATGCTGATCCTGACCTGTCCCTATTGCGGTGTCGTCTGCGACGAGACCGAATTGACGCCCGGCGGCGAAGCGCATCTGACGCGCTTCGGCCCCGGGTCGTCGGATGAGGACTTCGAAGGTTATCTGTTCCACCGCGAGAACCCCAAGGGCGTGCATTTCGAGCGTTGGCGGCATGCCTATGGGTGCGGCAAGTGGTTTCATGCGGCGCGCGATACCGTCACGCTGGAGGTCTTCGGCACTTATTACGCGCAAGTCACTGAACCGTCGCAGGACATGAAGGACGCGATTACCGCCAAACACCCGGGCTGGTCTTGGAGGGACTTCTCATGAGCCGTCGCCTGAAGTCCGGCGGTCGCCTGATCGACCGCTCCCGCCCGATGCTGTTCTCGTTCAACACCCGCTCGATGCGGGGCTTTGCGGGCGATACCGTCGCGTCTGCGCTGCTTGGCGAGGGCCAGATGCTGGTGGGCCGGTCCTTCAAGTATCACCGCCCGCGCGGCATCGTCACGAGCGGGCCGGAGGAACCCAACGCGCTGCTCGGCATCGGCGCGAAGGGCACATTCGAGCCGAATGCGCGGGCCACGACGACCGAGCTTTTCGATGGGCTGGAGGCGAAGAGCCAGAACCACTGGCCCTCGCTCGATTTCGACATTGGAGCGATCAACTCGAAGCTCTGGCGGTTCTTCCCGGCGGGGTTTTACTACAAGACCTTCCTTTGGCCGCAGAGCTTCTGGAAGCACGTCTATGAACCTGTGATCCGGCAATCGGCGGGCCTCGGCAAGCCGCCCAAGGCGCGGGACGCGGATCATTACGAGCACTTTTATGCCCATGTCGACGTGCTGGTCATCGGCGGCGGCATCGCCGGTCTGACCGCAGCGAAATCGGCCGGCGAAGCCGGGGCCGAAGTGCTGCTGGTCGAGCAGACCGCCCATTGGGGCGGGCGCGCGCCCGTGGATGGGGCCGAGATCGACGGCAAACCGGGGGAAGCGTGGATCGATGAGACGGTCGCCGCGCTGGAGGCCATGCCAAATGTGCGGCTTCGGACGCGGACCATCGGTGCTGGGGTCTATGACCATGGGTATACGCTGCTGGACGAACGGCTGACGGATCATGCGCCGGACCCTGAGACCCCGCGCCATCGGCTCTGGAAAGTCCGTGCCGCGCAGATCATTACCGCGACCGGTGCCATTGAGCGGCCTTTGAGTTTTGCGGGCAACGACCTGCCGGGTGTCATGCTCGCGAGTGCCGTGCGCGACTATGTGGTGAACTTTGGCATCGCGCCGGGGGACCGCACGGTGATCGTCACCAACAATGACGACGGTTATCGCACGGCGCTGGTGCTGAAAGAGGCGGGGCTTGAGGTGCCTGCGGTGCTGGACGCGCGGGCTGAGGCGACGGGTCCGCTGGCCGAGGAGGTGCGAGAGGCCGGGATCACGGTGCAGGCGGGGCGCGGGATCGCCAAGGTGACGGGGCAGGGGCGTGTCCAGAAGGTCTGGGCCTGCGATCAGGCGGGCAGCGGCACGAATGCGGATCCGATCGAAGCCGATGGCGTGGCCATGTCCGGCGGCTGGTCGCCGGTGGTGCATCTCTGGTCCCATTGCGGCGGCAAGCTCAACTGGGTCGAGGATCAGGCGCATTTCGCGCCGGACCCGGAGCGCGCTCCGCTGTGCGCAAGCGGCAAACCGTTCGTCCTGACCGCAGGCATGGCCAGCGGTGCGATGACGACGGCGGATGTCTTGGCCGATGCCCATCGCGCCGGGCAAACGGCAGCGGAAGCAACCGGCCGCAAGGGGACGGTGAAAGCACCGGAAGCAGTTGCGGAAGAGGTTCAACCGATGGCCCCGGTCTGGAAGATGCCGGCGCAGGCACCGTACAAGCTCAAAGCAAAATCGTGGCTCGACTATCAGAACGACGTGAAGGTGACGGATGTCGAACTGGCAGCGCAGGAGGGGTTCGAGAGTGTCGAACACGCCAAGCGCTATACCACGCTCGGCATGGCGACGGATCAGGGTAAGCTCAGCAACATCAATGGGCTGGCGATCCTGTCGGGAGAGCTGAACAGCGACATCCCCAGCGTCGGCACCACCACGTTCCGCCCGCCCTACACGCCGCTTGTCATGGGCGCGATTGCCGGTGAGGCGAAAGGAGAGCTGTTCCAGCCGATCCAGCGCACCCCGATCCACGACTGGCACGAGGAGAACGGCGCGCATTGGGAACCGGTCGGCCACTGGCGGAGGCCTTATGCGTTCCCGAGAAATGGCGAGAGTGTCGAGGACGCGGTCAAGCGCGAGGTGCTTGCGGTCAGGAATGAGGTCGGTCTGCTCGACGCTTCGACCCTCGGCAAGATCATCGTCAAGGGGCCGGATGCGGGCCGGTTCCTCGACATGATGTACACCAACATGATGTCGACGCTGAAGCCCGGCAAATGCCGCTACGGGCTGATGTGTTCGGAAAACGGGTTCCTCTCGGATGATGGCGTGGTGGCGCGGATCGATGACGACACCTGGCTTTGCCACACCACCACCGGCGGCGCGGATCGCATCCACGCGCATATGGAGGAGTGGCTTCAGACCGAGTGGTGGGACTGGAAAGTGTACGTCGCCAATGTCAGCGAGCACTATGCGCAGTTCGCAGTGGCCGGGCCTAAGGCGCGGCAGGTGCTGGAAGCGCTCGGTCCCGATTTCGACGTCTCAAAAGACACCTTCCCGTTCATGGCCTGGACGGAGGGAGCGCTCGGCAATTTGCCGGTGCGGGTCTTCCGCATCTCGTTTTCGGGTGAGCTGTCTTACGAGATCGCGGTGCCCGCGAGCCGGGGTCGGGCGCTTTGGGACAAGCTGCTGGAGGCGGGCAAACCGCATGGCATCACGCCTTACGGCACCGAGGCGCTGCACGTTCTGCGCGCCGAGAAGGGGTTCATCATGATCGGCGACGAGACCGACGGCACCGTGATCCCGCAGGATCTGGGCCTGCACTGGGCAGTCTCGAAGAAGAAGGACGACTTCCTTGGCAAACGCGCGCAGGAACGCGATCACATGGTGGGCCCGCTTCGCTGGAAACTGGTTGGGCTGGAGACGGTCGACGGCTCGGTTCTGCCCGACGGCGCTTATGCCGTGGGCGAGGGGACCAATGAGAATGGCCAGCGTAGTGTACAGGGCCGCGTAACCTCGACCTACTACTCGCCAACGCTCGACCGGGGCATTGCGATGGGATTGGTTCAACACGGACCGGACCGCATGGGCGAGGTGCTCGATTTCCCAAAGGTGGATGGCGAGGTCGTGCAGGCGCAGATCGTCGACCCGGTGTTCTATGACAAGGATGGGGAGAAGCAGAATGTCTGAGCCTGCCAGCCCCCTTGGAGGTGCCAGTTTCGACGGTCTGGTTCGCATCACCGAGAACCCGCCCCGTGGCATGATCACGCTGCGCGGAGACCTTGCGTCAGCCAAGTTGCAAAAGGCGGTCGAGACCGTGTCCGGTCTTTCCGTGCCCGCCCTGCAAGGTGCCGTGATTGACGGCGAGCGGGGGGTCTGCTGGATGTCGCCTGATGAGCTGTTGATACTGCTGCCCCATGCCGATGCGGCGAGCGCGGTGGCCGCGATGAGCACGGCCCTGAACGGCGAACACGCGCTGGCGGTCGATGTCTCGGACGCGCGCGCGAGTTTTGCGCTGGAGGGCGAGGGACGGTTGATCCGCGAAACGCTGGCCAAGCTGTCGCCTGCAGATTTGCGCATGCAGTCTCTTCCGACGGGCATGCTTCGGCGCACGCGGCTCGCGCAAGTGCCTGCCGCATTCTATCTCGCATCAGAGACGAAAGCCGAACTGATCTGCTTCCGCTCGGTCGCGGCGTATGTCTTCGGCATTCTCAGGCATGCGGCCACGCCCGGCGGCGAGGTCGGCTATTTGCCATAGCGCTGCGCGCTTGGAGACCGTAGGGCCATGCGTACTTTTGAAAAGATGAAGCGCAAGACGCGCGAAACGGGGACGCGGCAGTAACGACGACGCGGGTTGTTCTCACCCCCGCGATCTTTCTGCGGCCAATGGGCCGAGGCGACGGCCCGCGCAGCCGTGGCAAAGGGCCATCGCGTGCTGCGTTCCGACCTGAGCGATTTCGACCCGGTTGAGCGCGCGGCCCATTACGCCGAGCCCGGCGATCCGTTCGATGTGTTCAAAGCGCAAGAGCAGGCCTCGGTCGCGGACAGTCTTCCGGCAGATGTGCAGGCCGAGGTCGAGAAACTCGAAGCCGCGGACTGAAACTCTTTCACTTCCCGCTCTGGTGGTTCGCGCCGCCCTCAGCCCTCAAAGACTGGTTCGAGCGGGTCCTCGTGCAGGGTCGCACCCACGACGTCGATCATCGCTTTGATCGCGGACGGTTTCGGGTTCGCAAAGCGCTCTTTTGTGCCACCTTGGCGGACATAGCCGATGGGTTCCGGCAGCAGAACGCACATATGCGCAGCACCATTGAACGCTTTGGGGGCCATCCGCATCGCAATCCGCCTATGGCCGGGTTACATCGCCGGAGTAGGCGCATGTGCGCGCAGCGGAAGACGTTACCGAATGAACTGGTCCACGTAATCCTCGCCCAGCCCGACCGCGGCATAGTGCTTGCGGCACATGTCGATCTTGGTGAAGACATCTTCGTAGCCGAGCACCTTGCCGTAGGGATCGACGTAGATCATCACGCCGTTGACCTGGAAATAGGTGATCATCTCGTCGACATCCTCGGGCACGACAAGCGTATGCGTCTCGCCCGGTGGTTCGAAGACGTAAGATCCCTCGCGCGCTTCCCAGTCGTGTTCGAGGTAATGCCAGCGCCCCTTGAGCACGAACCCATGCACAGGCTGCGGGTGCCGGTGACGCGAGAGCACCCCGGACTGGCGCACACGCAGCAGGTTCATCCAATAGCCCTGGCTTCGGTTGAGGCATAGCGGGCGGAACGACACGGTCTCGGTCTGTGGCACCCAAATGCGCTCATCTTCGGGGATGGCGTGCGGCACGACGATTTCATTCTGCGCGTCTTTCGGGAAGGGCAGTTGGTAGGGGGTCATCGGGTCGTGGTCGTCGGGGTCTAGGGGCATGGGGTGCGGCTCCGGTTGGCGTGCGACCATAGGCTATCGCTACCTGAACGGGAATGTCGTGCCTTTTTTCATAACGCCGTCAGCGCCCGCCGGCCACATCCACAATCGCGCCTGTGCAATACGAGGCCAAGTCGCTGCACAACCAAGCTATCGTCTGCGCCACTTCATCTGCTGTGCCAGCGCGCGCCATCGGAACCGTTCGCCCCAGGCGTTCGGCGCGGTCAGGTTGACCGCCACTGGCGTGTATTTCTGTTTCGATGAGGCCAGGGCGGACAGCATTCACGCGAATGCCATCGCTCGCCAGTTCTTTGGATAGGCCAATGGTCAGTGTGTCGATGGCGCCCTTGCTGGCGGCGTAGTCGACATACTCGAACGGTGAACCTAGCCGTGCGGCCGCAGAGGAGAGAAACACAATCGCGCCCCGGTCGGCAGACATCTGTGCGGGAAGCCGCCGCGCCGCCTCACGCGCAAAGAGGCATGCACCAAGGACATTGGTGTCGAACACACTGCGCAGGCGATCGAGAGACATCTCGGTCAGTTTGGCGGCAGGTGCCACGATGCCTGCATTGATAACGACCGCATCGAGCGCGCCAAATCGACGGATTGTGTCATCAAAGGCTGCCTGCACATCGGCTTCGCGCGCCGTATCCGCTTGAAGAGCCAGTGAAGAACCACCGCCCTCGGCGATATCCGAGACTGTCGTATCGGCTGCGTGCTGGTCCCTGAGATAGGTAAAGGCAACCTGCCATCCCTGCGACGCCATGATCCGGGCCGTTGCCGCCCCAATCCCGCGGGAGCCGCCACTTATCAAAACTGTTTTCGACATGACGCAAATTCCTGCTCGGAGTCTTCTTGCGCGACAGTCTTACCCAAAGAAATGGCTGTCAATGCCGGGAGTAACCTCGGTCACCTCACATCGCCGAGTACCCGCCATCGACGGGATAGACCGCGCCGGTGATGAACGACGCTTCTTCCGACAACAACCAGGCCACCAGAGCGCCCACCTCATCCGGCTGGCCCCAGCGGGCCAGTGGTGTGCGCGCAAGGATCGGCGGCTCGCGCACCCCGTCGCCGCGAATTGCTGCTGTCATCGGTGTCTCGATCCAGCCCGGCGTGATTGCGTTAACGCGCACCCCGTCCGGCCCCCACTTGCCGGCAAGCGATTTGGTCAGTTGCGTCACGGCACCCTTCGACGCGGTATAGGCCGGGGCGTGCGGGCCGCCAAAGATCGAGTACATCGAGCCGGTGTTGACGATGGCACCGCCGGATTGCGCCAATAGCGGGTAAGCCGCCAGGCAGCAGCGCATGGTGCCGGTCAGGTTGATGTCGATTACCTGCTGAAACACATCGATGTCGAACTCGTCGGTCTTGCGCAGAATGCCCGCGCAATTCACGAGGCCGTCCAAATGTTCGATGCGGGAGAAGAGCGCGTCGACACTGGTCTGATCTGCGACATTGAGACGACAGGTCGCCACGTTGGCAGGCGGATCATAGGCATCGAGTTCGGCTTGGCTCACGCCGGTCGCGGTGACGCGCCAGCCTTTGTCCGACAGGATGCGCGCGACGCCGGCACCTATGCCGCCGGCGCCCCCGGTGATCACAACATGCTTCATGGAAGCGTTATGGCGTGTGGCGTGACCAACTGTCAAAAGCCGACGCTAGAGGCGGCAAATCGGTGACAGGTCCGTCCGCTGCTATGATTTCGTTAACCCTCGCGGTGGCACAAGGGAGTATCATGGTTAACATCTTGATCTCATGAGGCTAACTCAATGTTTCTGAACAAATATCTCATTTTTGCTGCCGCCATTCTGATTCCCGCGATGGCCTCGGCCGCGCCGACCCGTGTGTATTGTGAAGTAACCAAGAACGAAGGCGCGTTTGCGAACCAATTGTTTTTCGAAGTCGATGGAGACACCGCGCGCGTTGTGGACGGGATCATCCTGAACGAAAAGGGCAGGCCCATTCCGGCCAATCTTCGCGAAAACTCGGCCAAGAAGCTCACGCTGACATGGGATGTGATGCTGACGAACAACCGCGGACAGCAGACCAAGATGGCGTACCGCGCGGCGATGCTCAAAGACTCGAACCGCGTGGTTCTGACCGCCAAGCCGCATGGCTATGCTAACAACTTCACCGCACGCGGCCGGTGCCAGCAGACCCAGAACCCCTTGCCGGGTAGCTGACGCGCCCCAGCCCCCTCAAAAAAATTTCCGCCCTTCCTTGACCCTATGGGCATTCAGCCGCAGGTATGGCGGGAACACCAACCTGAGAGGGACCCCACCCATGGCTTTCGATCTTCCCGACCTGCCGTATGCCCATGACGCACTTGCCGACAACGGCATGAGCGCCGAGACGCTCGAGTATCATCACGACCTGCACCACAAGGCTTATGTCGACAACGGCAACAAGCTGATCGCCGGAACCGAGTGGGACGGCAAGTCGATGGAAGAGATCATCGTCGGCACTTATGACGCGGGTGCCGTGGCGCAGAACGGCATTTTCAACAACATCAGCCAGCTTTGGAACCACAACCAGTTCTGGGAGATGATGGGACCGGGCGACGCTGGCATGCCGGGCGAACTGGAAGCCGCGCTGAACGAGAGCTTTGGGTCGGTCGATGAGTTCAAGTCACAGTTCTCCGCCGCTGGCGCCGGTCAGTTTGGCTCGGGCTGGGCGTGGCTGGTCAAAAACGCCGACGGCTCGCTGGCCGTTACGAAGACGGAAAACGGTGTGAACCCGCTTTGCTTCGGTCAAACTGCGCTTTTGGGCTGCGATGTGTGGGAGCATTCCTATTACATCGATTTCCGCAACAAGCGGCCCGCCTATCTGACCAACTTCCTCGACAATCTGGTCAATTGGG
>JBCCWG010000100.1:0-10852 GCA_039193985.1 Pseudomonadota bacterium | reverse complement strand
CGGTGCGGGGCGGGCTCGGCATCGTAAACGTGTTCTCGTCGATGCTGTTCGGCGGCATCTCGGGCTCGGCCGTCGCCGACATCTCGGCGCTGGGCTCGATCCTGGTGCCGGTGATGAAGGAAAAGGGGTATGACGCGGATTACGCGGTCAACGTAACGGTCACGTCCTCGATCGCGGGGATCATCATCCCGCCAAGCCACAACATGATCATCTATGCGATTGCGGCGGGCGGCGGCATCTCCATCTCACAACTGTTCCTTGCCGGTGTCGTGCCGGGTTTGCTGATGTGCGTCTGTCTCGCCGCAGCGGCGTATCTGGTGGCCGTCAAGCGCGGCTATCAGGCCGAGGTCTTTCCGGGCGTCAGTGTGCTGGCCCTCAGCTTCATCGGTGCGATCCCGGGGCTGATGACCGCCGTCATCATCGTCGGCGGTGTGTTGTCGGGCGTGTTCACGGTGACTGAATCCGGTGCGTTCGGGGCCATCTATGCCTTTCTGGTGACGCTGCTGGTCTATCGCAGCATCACCTGGGAAAACTTCCGCCTCGCGGTGGTACAATCCGTGCGCACGACCTCGATGGTGATGATCCTGATCGCCTGCGCCGGGGCGTTTGCTTATATGCTGACCTTCTATCGGGTGCCGGACAAGACCGTCGACCTGCTGACCAGCCTGACCGAGAACCCGATATTGATCCTGCTGATGATCAACCTCGCCCTGCTGGTGCTGGGCATGATCATGGATATGGCGGCGCTGATCCTGATCTGCACACCGATCTTTTTGCCGGTGGCGAACAGCCTTGGGGTCGATCCGTATCAATTCGGGATGATCCTGTTGGTGAACCTTGGCCTTGGGCTTTGCACACCGCCGGTCGGGTCGTGCCTGTTCGTGGGTTGCGCCGTGGGCAAGCTGCCGATGGAGAAGGCGGTTCGGACGATCTGGCCGTTTTATATCGCGATCCTGATTGCGCTGATGCTGATCACCTTTGTGCCTGCGATCTCGCTGACCTTGCCGAGCTTGCTGCTCGGCTAGAGCGAAATCGGTTTTATCTGAAACGGACGAGATCACTCAACGCGTTGAAATCTTTGATTTCAGGCAGCGTTGAGTGATTCAGATTTACCGATTTCTGCTCTAGTGTTCGAGAAACCGCAGGAACCCGTGCCAGTCATAGGGGATGAGGTCGTGACCGCCGGGGCGCAGGTGGTAGCCGAGGTTCGGGCGTAGAACCTGCATGTGGTCTTTGAGGACCTTTGACGCTGCGGGCCAGTCTTGTTCGCTGTTCCACATCGGCGCTGCGGAGCGGAGCGCGGCATAGCACCCGAGCGGATCGGCCCAGACATCATCTTCGGCGGCGGCCAGATAGACGCGGCGCGGGGCGATGGCTGCGATCAGGGCGTGCTGGTCTGTGGTGTCCGCAGTCTTCGACCAGTCAGGCCGGGTCCAGTGCGGGAACCTCTCGGTCAGCTCTGCCGTGGTCTCGCCCACCGGATGGCGGGCAGGGGCCGCGCCCGCACAGCCGGAATGTGCGGCGAACACGGACTTGATGCGGGTGTCGTTTGCAGCCGCCCAGAGCGCGCTTTTGCCCAAGCGCGAGTGGCCCGCGACGATCAGTCGGTCGGGGTCGATTTCGGCGCAACACTCGGCGGTGTCCAGAAGGCGCAATATGGCCCAGGCCCAGAGGCTGATGGCACGCGTGTCAGTCGCTTCAGCCCGCAGGAGCGGGGCCAGCCCGTACTCGGTCCAGCGGTCGGAGTCATCCGGCACCCACGAGCCATAGCAACTGACCAAGACCGCATAGCCCCGCGCGGTGAGCAGATCGACCGGCCATTGGCGGTGCGACGTGCCGCGCACCACAGAGGTCAGGCGGCCATCATGTGCGCCGTATTCAGGGCGTGGGGCGACGATGGCTTGCGGATCCAGCGGGAACGCGTCGCCCGACATGATCCCAGCGGGGCCGATGAAGTCCAGCCCGGCGATCAGCGGGCAGGGCGTATGCGCGTCGTCAGGCAGCCAGAGGGCGGCATCGACTGTGTGGGTGCGGTCTGCAACGCCCATGGTGATCCCGATGCGCTCGGCCCGTTCGTCCGGCAGCGCGTTGCGCGTAACCTCCAGCCGATCCGGAGGCGGAGGCAGGGGGCCGTAGATCGTCCCAGCCAAAACCTCGCGCCATCGCGCCTGCGCTGTCGCCAGGGCTTCGCCCGGATGGTCGAGCAAAGGGGGAAGGGTCAGGGCGTCCGCGCTCTCAGGGGTCACGCGCGGGGAAACGGCAGGGCGCGTTCATCCTCGCCGAAGATGTGGAAGCTGTCGGTGGGCAGCGTCACGCCGACCTTCTGGCCACGTGTCAGCGGCACCTGGCGGGCCAGTTGCACCGTCAAAGGCTCGCCATTCGGGAAGGCGGCATAAATGTATGTCACCGCGCCGAGTTGTTCGAAGTTCCGCACCTCAACCTGTCCGTCGCCGTTCCCTTCGAGCGACACGTCGATGGCTTCGGGGCGGATGCCCAGGGTGACCGCTTCGGGTTTGTCGTGGGTGATCGGCAGGTCGCGGGTCATGCCGCTGTCGAGGGTTAGCGTGCTGCCCGAAAGTCTCCCGCCAAGGAAGTTCATCTGCGGTGCGCCTATAAATCCTGCCACGAACTTGTTCGCGGGGTTGTTGTAGAGGTCGAGCGGGCGCCCGACCTGTTCGATATGCCCGCCCCTCAGCACGACGATGCGGTCGGCCATGGTCATCGCCTCGATCTGGTCGTGGGTTACGTAGATCATCGTGTTGCCAAGCTGGGCGTGCAGGTTCGAGATTTCGACCCGCATTTGCAGGCGCAGCTCGGCGTCGAGGTTGGAGAGCGGCTCATCAAACAGAAACAGGATCGGTTCGCGGACGATGGCGCGGCCGATGGCGACCCTTTGACGCTGACCGCCTGATAACTGACCGGGGCGGCGCGAGAGCAATTGGTCGATCTGCAAGAGCGACGCGGCGTCGTCAACACGGCGCGCGATTTCGTCTTTGGGCATCCGGTGGTTTTCCAGCCCGAAGGACAGGTTCTGGCGCACCGACATATGCGGGTAGAGCGCGTAGGACTGGAACACCATGCTGATCCCACGCTCGGATGCGGGCACAGAGTTGACACGCTTGCCTTGCAGGAAGATGTCGCCCGAGGTCGGATCGTCCAGCCCGGCGATCAGGCGCAAGAGCGTGGACTTGCCGCAGCCCGAGGGGCCGACGAAGACGACGAACTCACCATCTTCGATCTCGAGATCGACGCCATGGATCACATCGACCGCCCCGAAGGACTTCTTGATCTGATTGAGTTGCAGGGCGTGGGTCATGTCGGTCATTTCAGCCCCGTGGTGGCAATTCCGGTGGTGATAAAGCGTTGCAGCCAGACAAAGACCAGCGTGATCGGCAGAAGCGAGACGACGGTCATCGCAAGGATGTAGTGGAAGTCGACGTCGAACTCGCCCGCGTATTGGGTCAGGCCAAGCTGGATGGTGTGCTGGTTGGGGTCACTGATCAGCACGATCAGCGGCCAGAGGAAATCGTTCCAGCGCCAGATCACCGACAGGATCGCCAGCACGCTGAGCGCAGGCAAAGACAGGGGTATGATGATGCGCCAGAAGATGCGCCATTCGCTGGCGGCATCCATGCGGGCCGCTTCCAGCAGTTCGTCGGGGATCGTCAGCATGTATTGCCGGAGCAGGAACACACCCGTCGGTGTCGCGGCAGCGGGGATGATGACGCCCCAGAGCGAGCCGAACATGCCGAAGGACCACACCACGAAGAAGAGCGACACGAGGATGATCGATGTCGGGATCAGCAGGGTCGCGATGATCAGTATGGTGAAGGTCAGGCGGCCTGTGAACCTGTATTTGGACAGGGCGAAGGCCGCCATCGCGTTGATCAGCAGTGTCAGCAGGGTCGCTGCGACCGTCACGAAGACCGAGTTGAAAAGGTAGGTGCCGAAGAGGAAGTTGTTCTGTCCGTTCCGTTTCAGCAGCGGGTCGAGATAGTTCTCGGCCGCGACGCGCACCTCCTCGTTCGGGGTCAGCGTGTCGCGCGGCACCGGGGTCACCGCGTCGGGGTCATCGATTGGCGCGATGTCGGTCATGCGTCGGGTCGGCCCGGCCTTGAACACGTCCGTTTGGTTGCCGTCCTCGTCGGTATAGGTCCAGGTCTGCTTGGGTCCCACACCGGGGATGTCCGCCTCGATCTGCGAGTAGGGCAGCAGACGCGTGTCGAAACTGTCGACGGCGCGCTCGGGTTTGATCGAACTGAAAAAGGTCCACAGGACCGGGACAAGGATGATGAGCACCCCGACCGCCAGATAGCCATAGGCGAGGAAATCGGCGATGCCGAACCGATCGGCTGTGTCTCGGTTGCCGGCGGTGCGGGTGAGGAAGCGGGCGACGCGGGTCATGGCTCAGAAATCCGACTGGCGCCGTGTCAGCCAAAGCTGCACGAAGGTGAAGACCGCGATCACGATGGCCATCAGGACCGAACCTGCCGCCGCCTGACCATAGTCGGGGTTGTTGCTGGTAAAGGCGACCTCGTAGATGTTCTGCACGATCATGAAGGTCTCGCGCCCCGGGCCGCCTCCCGTAAGCAGGTAAACCTCGTCAAAGATCTGGAAGCTGCGGATCAGGGCCAACACGATCACGACGGTCAGCGTGGGCATCACCAGCGGCAGGGTGATCCGCCAGAAGGCGCGGAAAGGTTTGGTCGCGTCCATCTTGGCGGCTTCATAGAGGTCGCCCGGGATCGCCTGCAGACCCGCCAGCAGGATCAGCATGTAGAACCCCATGTGGCTCCAGGTGAAGACGAAGACCAGCCAGAAGAATGGCCAGCCGGTGTTGGGCGTGACCAGCCAGTTGGTCGGGCGATAGCGGCCGAAGTCGAAGACGGCGTCGAACTGGATCGAGAGGAGGAGGAGTGCTGCGACGATGCCTGCGCCGATGATGGCGATGCGGGCGAAGGTCTGACCGCTGGCCACGATCCAGAGGAGGACGGCGGCCAGTAGCGAGCCGAGCCAGAAGCTGCCGTCGAGGCCCATCAGGCTGAGCGGGTTGGCCCATGTGAAGATCAGCGCGAGGAAGATCGCGAAGATGGCAGTCCACGCAGTGGACGGTTCGTCGCCCGAGCGCAGTGCGCGTTCGCTGACCACGATCAGGAGCACGGCGCAGAGCACGGTGGCGATGATGTCGAACCCTGAGAGGCCTGCGAGCGCGGTCATCGCGTCGGTTGTGCCGCCGATGCCTTCGTTCAGCACGCCTTTGCGGTGCAGCACCCAGTTCCAAATGTTGGCGATCACGACGGGTGAGAGCATGACGGGGTAGAAGAACATCGCGCGCCAGAAGCCGCGGCCTTTGATGTTCTTGTTCACCACCAATGCGGTGGCGAGTGCCACGACGCAGAGGATCGGCACCTGAATGACCACGAACCACAGCGTGTTGAACATGCCCGTCCAGAAATTGAACCCGGCATTGGTGCAGGTGCGGGGTTCGAAGACCGACTCGCAGTTGAAGATCTCGAAATACTTGTCCATGCCGACCCACGCCCGGTCGAAGAGCGAGATCGACGAGCCGGTGGTGAAGGATACGTAGAAGTTCAGGATCATCGGCGCGAAGGTGAAGAGCCCGAAAATCAGCATGTTGGGGAGCAGGAGGGCGTAAGGTACACCGATGCGGCCGAACAGGCTCTGCGACAATTCCACAGGGAAGCCCAGCAGGTCCATGAAGAAGTCGGGGATCTGGTCGATCCGGTAGCTGCGGTTCGAGAGCAGCCAGATCGTGCCGCCGACGCCCCAGAAGAGCAGGATGATGATCAGGCTGGAACCGGCGAGCGACATGGGGTTGCGCCTTTCAGGACAGGGGCAGGTCCAGCGGTGTTATCCGCAGGTGACCCAAGGGCGCGAACGCCCCCGGGTTGGAACATCGTACGCGATCAGTTGTTCGCGTTGGTGTCCACGTCTTCCTTGATCTTCTCGATGGCCTCATCCAGCGACAGCTCGCCATTCATGGCAGCCGCCAGATAGGTCGTCGTGGCGTTGAAGATCACGAAGTTGTTCGGATTGCCCTGAAGTGCGTAGGCCTGGGGCGTCTGCTCAGCCGCGGCTGCTGCCATGCCCGTGAAGGCGTTGAGGCCATCTGCCACTGCCGGGCTCGCACCAGCGCCGGCATAGTCGAGGCCCTCGGCTTGCAGCGTTGCGTGGGCGGGGATGGCATAGGTGCGCGTGTACCATTCGCGCGCAATCTCGTCCGAGCCCATCCAGGCCACGAAGTTCGCCGCTGCTTCTTCCTTGGCCGCATCGCCCGACTTGAACGCCACGAGGCCAGCACCGCCGGGCATCACACCGCAGCCTGCGGGGCCACAAGGCACGGGCACGACAGTCCAGTCGAAGGCGTCTCCGACATTGTTCTGCACGTTGCCGGTGTTCCAAGAGCCGGACATATAAAAAGGCACGTCCTGATTGAAGAACATCTCGTTGCCGTTGGCGTATTTCGAGCCGGAGACGGCTGGCCAGATGTCGGGGGGCATCAGCCCTTCGGCATGCCAGTCGAGCATCATCTGGCTGAAGGCCTTGAACCCGTCATCGATGACCATCTTGCCAGAATCATCGAAGTAGGCAGCACCGTACGACATGGCGGGTCCGGCCATCCGGTGGCCCGAACGGTCCATCACCATGCCCGCGTAGGAGCCGGTGGCGTCCATCACCGCTTTCGTGGCCTCGGCCCAGTCTTCCCAGGTCGCGCCCGCGGCGGGCACATCGACCTCGGCTTCTTCGAACATGGTCAGGTTGACGTAAGGCCCGGTCACGGTCATTTCTGTGTGGAAGCCATAAATGCCGCCTTCGTTGCCTGCGCGATACCAGGGCAGGACCGCGCCATAGGCGGCTTCCCAGGCGTCGGTATCCACGTGGGGTGTAAGGTCAACGTAATAGGTATGCAGACCGCCGAGGTTAGTGACAAAGGCCAGATCGGGCCCGGTGCCCGCTTCCAGCTGAATCGGCAGCTGCTCGCGGATCACGTTATACCCAACGGGGTTGAACGTGATTTTCACATCCGGGTTCGCGGCCTGATAACGCTCGGCCAGTTCCTGGATGATCGCGGCCTTGCCGTCGACATCCGAGATCATCAGGTCAAGTTCCGCCGACACGGCGGCAGTCGCGCAGAGCATGGCGCCACCGGAGACGGTCGCAAGTGCCAAGCCGCGCAGTGATTTCTTCTGCAAATGAAGCATGTGGTTGTTTCCTCCCAAAAACATGTTTCCTGCTTTTATTCCGCAGGCATTACCGCAACTCTGGCCATAGATTCGAGCGACGTCAATGTGTTCCCGGGGGAAACCTGAGCGACATGAAGGAGCCTGCTGAAAGTTCTGACAGCGCCAAGTGGCGTAAGCTTGGCGTGGGTGCGGCCATCAGCATGTGGTCGGCCACCGCGGCGGAGGAAGCGGTGTATCCGGGACGGGCGCGACCGATGCCGGATCGCGTCGATTACCGGTTTCGCAACGGTTGGGTCGATACCGGCGATTTGCCCTGCCGCGAAGCGCTGAAAGCGGACCTGCCGGACCGCGTCGTCGAGTGTCCTGAGGGGCCGTTTCCGCAGGTTGTCTTTGCGGAAGATGGCGATGAGCTGGACTTTTCGACTTTTCGCCACCGGCCAACGCTGATCCGTCGGGCGTTTCAATGCGCCCTGCGCGCGCCCGCCGCCGGTTTGGTGTCGTTCCGTCTGGGCACCTGTGGCGGGGTGCGGCTTTGGCTGAACGGCGCGGCTGTGGCAGTATTCGAGCCCTACCTCCGCAATACACGGACCCAGACCGTGGTCGAGTTTGCCGTACCTGCCGGGCACTCGAGCCTGACGCTTATGCTCGAGGATTTGCACGAGCGCGACACGACCAACTTCTTTTCCGTCACGCGTGTTGGCGGTGTGCCGGTCGAAGTGGGCTTGCCCAAGGGGTGTTCGCCGACCAAGGTCATGGGCGCGGCGCGGCTTCTGGCGGGATTGCACCCCGACGCCGTCTTTTACGAAGCTGGAGCGGTCCGCATGGTCGCCGGGTCCTTGCCCGACCACGCCGTTGCGGTAGATGTCGACGGCCCCGACCTGTTTCTGCGCGGGGGGATGCGGCCCGATCCAAACGTGCGGCGCGGCACCGCGTTCGAGATCGGTCCCGAAGAAGCGGCCGCGCCTGTCTTCATGGCCGAGGACGCGGTCGCGGGGTGCAATGCGTTGCACCTGACCACCGAAGCGGGGGGCGCGCGTCTGACCCGCAGTTTGGGCACCACGGTCCTGAAAGAGGGCGTGCCGCTGGTCGGCCCCCTGGTGGCGCGCAAGGCGCAGGCCGCAGATGAGATGGCCCGCCACGCGGGGTTCGAACCGCCTGTGGCCGCGCTGCTCGCGCTGCGCGGAGAAAAGCCGGAACGCGTCGCAGCCATCGTCTCGGACACTCTGACGACAATCGAGGAGCGGCACGACTGTTCCGATTTCAGTATTTTGCCGCTCCTGAGGCTTTGGCGCGACGCCCGCGACGGGCTGTCGTCTGAGCTGCAGTCCCGTTTGCGGGAGGCCTTTCTGGGGTACCGGTATTGGCTCGATGAACCGGGCAACGATGTCATGTGGTTCTGGTCGGAAAACCACGTGCTGTGCTTTCACACCGCGCAACTGATCGCGGGGCGGCTCTTTCCCGATGACGTCTTTACCAACAGCGGGTTGAGTGGGCGTGCGCGGGCCGATGACGCGGCGGCGCGCCTCGACCGATGGTTCGCCTCGATTGCCGAGCACGGGCTGTGCGAATGGAACTCGGCCGCTTACTATCCCATCGACATGCTGGGGCTGTTCACGCTCCACGATATGGCGCCGGACTTTCGGGAGCGGGCGGCGGAGCTGCTGGACCGCATCTTTCTGATGGTGGCTCTGCACACCAGTGGGCGCGTCCCGGCCGGAAGCCAGGGGCGATGCTATGAGAAGGAGCTGCTGGCCGGACCGGCGACCGAGCTGGGTGCGGTGGCGGCCGTAGCCTTTGGCACATCGTTCGCGCCGGGTCACGACAGGGCGGCTGCCTTGTTTTGTCTGTCGGACTATGAGGTCCCGGATCACCTCGACAGGTTTTGGCGACCGGGGCAGGGCGCGCATCTCGAAGCGCGCTATACGCAAGGATTGGATCATGCCGGCAAGCTGAGCCTCTGGAAATCCGCAGACATGCAACTTTCGACCGCGATGACGGGTCAGGCTGGTGAGAAGGGCCATCAGGCCAACGTGATCGACGTGCAGGCGTCTGCACATCCGATGGCAAGGCTTTGGATCAATCACCCTGGCGAATTGAAGGTCTGGGGCGACCGGCGCCCCTCGCTTTTGGCGGGCAACCATGTCGTGCCGCATGTCGCCCAGCATGGCTCGATCGCTGCGCTGCTCTATGACATCGACCGCCCGTGGACGGATATCGGCTTCACACAGCTTTTTGCGCCGAAAGGCGCGTTTGACGTGCCGGAGCGTGTGGCCGAATGGTTGGTGTTCCGGGCAGGCGGCGGCACGGTCGCCATTTGGTGCAGCGCATCGCTGGAAGGGGTCGATGGCGCGTATCAGGGGTCGATTTGGCGGGCGCACACATTGCAGGCGGCATGGATTGTCGCTGTCGCCGAGCCAGGGGAAACGCCGCAGACGTTCGACGCGAGGTTGCGTGCGCATCGCCCTATCTTCGACGCGGAAAACATGGTGCTGCATGCGGCTGCTCCGGACGGGGCTGACCTTGTCGTCGCGTTTGGCGGCGAGACGCGGGTTGGCGGCGATGCAATGCCATTTGCGCCATTGTCTTCTGTGCCTCATATCGGGTGGAATGGCGCGCCGCTTGTGCCTTGGTCGGACGAAGCTTGAACCGCGGGCCTGCGCGTCACACCAGTTCGGGCGCAACGTGGATCAGCTTTGCCCCAGACGTGCCTGCGTCCAGTTGGTGGAACGCCTCCTCCACCATCAGGTCGGGGCGCTGGCGGATCATGCGCAGCGGGAAGCGCAGGAAGGCGGCATAGGGATCGTAGTCGTAGCAGCCGAATGTGGTTTCGCTGAGCGCGCTTTCGGGGAGGCGGGTGAGGAAACTGAGCACGCCCTCGAAACAACCGATTGAGTTCACGAAGAGCCCGGCAGGCAAACGCCCGAGCCTTTCGTAGAGGCCCGCCAGCGCCTGTTCGGCATTGTCGCGCGCATATCCGCAGGCGAGCAGTTGGCTTTCATCGTAGAGGGCGTTCGCGGCCTGAGCCGTCTGGCGAAACCCCAGGATACGCTCGGCTGAGGCGGGAAGCTGACGTTCGCCACCAAGGAAATAGAGCCAGGTGGTCGGGTCGTCTTCGCGTGGCCGCGCCATAGCGTCGAGCAGGGTGCCGGTCAGTTCCGCCGCGCCGCTGGCGTTGTCGGTCACCACCGAAGGTGCTTCGTCACACGGGTGGTCGACGAAGACATGCGGCACGCGGGCCTGACGGCAAATGCGGGCAAGCTCGCTCGGGTCCGTGGCACCGGCGACGATCAGCCGGTCGACGGAAAACGCGATCAGACTTTCAACCGAAGCGCGCTGGTCCTGCGGATCGCGCCCTGCGTGGACGATGGCGGGGCAGAGGCCGCGGGCATGTGCCTCCTGTGCAAACTTCTGGCTGAGTTCCGCGAAGAACCGGTTCTCGTGTTCAGGCAGCACCATGCCCGCCAAGCCGGATTCGGCCTTGCGCAGGCCCCGCGCTTGCAGGTTGGTGGTATAGCCCACCTCCTCGGCGACGCGCCGGATGCGTTCGACGGTTTCCTGTTTCAGCCGCCGTTGCTGCCCCTTGCCGTTCAAAGCCGCCGAGACCGCCGAAGGCGAGGCGCCCGCCTTTTGGGCGATGTCGTAGATCG
>JBCCWG010000099.1:0-10925 GCA_039193985.1 Pseudomonadota bacterium | reverse complement strand
CTGGAGTTTGCGGGATACTCCGTTCGCCCTTAGCGCTCAAGGGCTAGCGTGTTTGGGGGCGTTGCCCCCGCGCCTGCGGCGCTCCCCCAGAGTATTTCTCTCGGTGACTGCTAGCAGTCACCTGTCGAAAGGGCATTGCGAGCAATGCCCGAAAGACCAAGAAGAAAGACAAGCGCGCCAACGGACGTTGCGCAAACAGGCCGGAACATGCCAGCACCTCTGGGGACAGGGACCCTTTCTTCTTGGGCCAAATACTCCGGGGGTGAATTGCTCTGAAAGAGCAAGAGGGGGCAGCGCCCCCTCTCCAACGCGACGCCAAAGGCGGCGCAATTATTCTTCGACGAGGTCATCCTCGTCTGCGTCCTCGAAATCCTCGCCCTCGAATTCCAGCCCATGTGCGGCACGGATCTTGTCTTCGATCTCATGCGCCATGTCCGGGTTCTCGCGCAGAAAGGTCTTGGCATTCTCGCGCCCCTGCCCGATCCGCTCATCGCCATAGCTGAACCAGGCGCCCGATTTCTCGACCACACCGGCCTTGACGCCGAGGTCGATCAACTCGCCCATCTTCGAGATTCCTTCGCCATACATGATGTCGAATTCCACCTGCTTGAAGGGCGGGGCCACCTTGTTTTTCACGACTTTCACACGGGTGGCGTTGCCCACAACCTCGTCCCGGTCCTTGATCGCGCCGATGCGGCGGATGTCGAGGCGCACGGAAGAATAGAACTTGAGCGCATTGCCGCCCGTCGTCGTTTCGGGCGAGCCGAACATCACGCCAATCTTCATCCGGATCTGGTTGATGAAGATCACCATGCAGTTCGACCGTGCGATCGATCCGGTCAGTTTGCGCATCGCCTGGCTCATCAGCCGCGCATGCACGCCGACAGACGAATCGCCCATGTCGCCTTCCAGTTCGGACTTCGGCGTCAGCGCCGCAACCGAATCGACCACGACCAGGTTGACCGCGCCCGAGCGCACCAGCGTGTCTGTGATCTCCAGCGCCTGTTCGCCCGTGTCGGGCTGTGAAATCAGCAACTCGTCCAGGTTCACGCCCAGCTTTTTGGCATACATCGGGTCGAGCGCATGTTCGGCGTCGACAAACGCACAGACACCGCCCTTTTTCTGCTCTTCCGCAACGGCATGCAGCGTCAGCGTGGTCTTGCCCGACGATTCCGGCCCGTAAATCTCGATGATGCGGCCCTTGGGCAGCCCACCGATGCCAAGGGCGATGTCGAGCCCCAATGATCCTGTCGAAGTCGCCTCGATCTCGGGGATGACATTCTCGCCCCCCAGCTTCATGATCGAGCCCTTGCCGAACTGCCGCTCGATCTGGGCCAGCGCCGAATCCAGCGCCTTTTGTTTTTCGGTTCCTGCCTTGGAAGTCATGTTCAGAATTTCTGCCGCGCCCATTATCTCTGCTCCTTATTCCACAGCTGCCGCATAGCAGCAATGTCGCCTGGTGTTCGCTTCTTGTTCTTTCTGCCGTGTATGGGACTAAAGAGAGAACATTGCAACGGATTTGTTTCGAATTCTATGAACATCCGAGGTTAACAGAGCGTTACCGCCAGACAGAACGCCGCAAGAGACGAAAGTTCAGTGCAGCGTTTCCCCCTCTGCCGCCAGCAACTGGTCATGGACCACGGTCGTCAACTGGTGCAGCGAGAACGGCTTTGGCAGGAAGATCGAATTGGGGATGCGCGCCTGCTTTTCGGCCCGTCCCTCTTCGGCATAGCCGGACACGAAGACAACGCTGGTGTCGGGGCGATCTTTCAACGCCTTTCTGACCCAGGTCGGCCCGTCCATTCCGGGCATGATCACGTCAGTCACAAAGAGATCGATCCTGAGCGCCCGGTCTTCCAGGATCGACAGCGCGTCTTCCGCGTCTGCGGCTTCGATGACCGTATAGCCGCGCAACCGCAACGCGCGACAAGCAAAGGCCCGCACCGGCGCTTCATCCTCGACCAGCAGAATCGTGGCGTCGCTTTGTTTGGGCGGTGATGCGGATTTCGGCCGCTCGACGACCTGTTGCGGTTCCTCGCGCATCGTGATCGCCGGGAAATAGAGCGTGAACGCCGTTCCTTCCAGGACCTTGCTTTCCACAAAGATAAAGCCCCCGGTTTGCTTGACGATGCCATAGGCGGTCGAAAGACCAAGGCCCGTTCCCTCGCCCGTTTTCTTGGTTGAAAAGAACGGTTCGAAAATCTTCGACAGCGCTTCGGGCGGAATGCCGCAGCCGGTATCGCGGACCTCGATGACGACATACTCGCCGGGTCCAAGCCGCGCACGATCCTGCGACACCGCTTCGCTCAAGTGTTCGGTGCGGGTCACGACCTCGATCTTGCCGCCTTCGGGCATGGCGTCGCGGGCATTGACCACAAGGTTGACGATGACCTGCTCAAGCTGGCGTCGGTCCGCCCGGATCATCTGGGGGCCGGGGGCGTGCGTGACCTCGAGCTGCACCCTCTCGCCGATCAACCGGTTCAGAAGATGCGCGAGATCGGCCATCGTGTCGCGCAGATCCAGCGCTTGCGGTTTGAGATTCTGCTTGCGCGAGAAGGCCAGCAGTTGACCCACAAGGCTGGCGGCGCGGTTGGCGTTCTGCGAGATCTGGATCAGGTCGGCATATTCCGGATCGCTGGTCTCATGGCGCAGCAGCAGCAGGTCGCAATGCCCGCTGATCGCGGTCAGCAGGTTGTTGAAATCATGCGCGACACCGCCGGCAAGCTGGCCGATTGCCT
Source organism: Pseudomonadota bacterium (assembly GCA_039193985.1). Lineage (GTDB taxonomy): Bacteria > Pseudomonadota > Alphaproteobacteria > Rhodobacterales > Rhodobacteraceae > JAJDOD01. Next base: position 8,187 of record JBCCWG010000099.1, on the reverse strand, counting down.
GCATCTTCTGACTTTGGACGAATTGCGCCTCGAGCGTCTTCAACTCGGTGGCGTCATTCAGGATCCCCACCAGAACGGTCTGGCCGTTCTCGATACTGCGCCCAAGGGTGATTTGCAGGAACAGTTCCTGACCCGGAACGACCGCGCGCACGATCTCGGGCTTGAGAAGACCCCGCCCGATCGCGGCATCCGAAAGCCAGTCGGCAATCGGGCGCCCCATCCCTTCGACAAGTTCAAAAAGCGGCGGCAGCGCCCCCTCGCCAATGGCGAGGATCGCGCGCGCTTCGCGGTTGACCTCAAGCAGGTGGCCCTTTTCATTCACCTTAAGCATCGGCACCGGCAAAACGCTCAAAAGATCGGGCACGGCGAGGGCACTCGGTTCGCCGGATGTTGGCGGCAAAAGTGCATCGGCGGACAGGATGGCGATCTCGCGACCATCGCCAGTGCCGCCCATATCGATCAGGCGCGCCTGGCGTTCGGTTCCGTCCGCGCGCCGCAACTGGTGCAGTCCGCCTTGCCTAAGGGGCAGATCGGGCACGATGTCTTCCAGCGGGCTCGGGCCGCGCCCCAGCAGGGCTTTGGCAGGCCCGTTCGGCAGGGCAACACCCTGTTTGATTACCAAAGTCGCAAGCGCCGGGTCCGTGATGCGCGCAGAAATCGCCCAGAGCAGCGTATGCGGCGACAGGGCGGTGACCGACACACGGTTTGCGTGCTCAGCGCTGCCAAAACGCTCCTCCGCAATGCGGCTTTGCCTCAGCTGTGATCTGAGGCGCGACACAACTGTTTCCGGGTCAACGCAGATGTCCGACAGCGCCTGTGTGACACATCCTCCGACCAAATCCGCAGCACTGGCTTGTGGATTTGCCGCCAACACACGACCGTCCATATCTGTCAAAAGACCGATCCCCGACACACGTTCAAGCGCAGCGCGGGCTTGGGGCGAAACGCGGCTTCGGCGCAGGGTCAAGAGCAGGTCCTTGCCCGCTGGCAAGAGAAGAAGCGCAAGAAATCCGGCAGATGTCCCAAATAGAACCGGCTTCCACGGTTCGGAAGACACGGTCAGCGCGGCGACAAATGCAGCAAGACCAAGGCCTAACAACAAGAACCCCCGCTCGCTTGCCCGCAATCGGAAACCGTCCCCCAGCATCGTTGGCCGGCGCGAAGCCAAAGCACACTCCCCTTGGTTTTACCGAGAGGTAGAAGACAAAAGGTTAACGAAGTCTGAATCCTATCGGGACACAGGTTAACTTCTTTGCAAGATGGCCAGAAAGAACCCGTCGCCTCCCTCAAGCGGTGTCCATTGCCGCTGATCAACGACCTGCCAATTCAGGTTCCGCGCGAGGAAAGCCTCGATCCGCACGCCGTTCTCGACTGACAGGAGCGAGCAGGTCGCATAAGCCAGCGTCCCCCCCGGGGCGACGTGGTGCTGCGCTGCGTCGAGGATACCGTCCTGCAGACCGGTCAGCGCGCCAAGCTGCGCAGCATCCAACGTCCACTTTGCATCCGGCTGCCGACGCCAGGCGCCACTGCCCGAACAGGGCGCATCGCAGAGAACGAGGTCATAGACACCCTTGACTGCGATCACCGTCCGCACCGGCGTTCCGGCCCGTTCGGCGCGCGGCGCAATGTCTTTCATACGCTTGGGCGCTGCGTCATGGGCGGTCACGTCGGCCACACCAGCGGCCGCAAAGGCCAGGGCCTTGCCCCCGCCCCCGGCACAGTAGTCCAGAACGCGACCACCCTCCACGAACGGCAGGCACGCAGCGACGACAGCTTGCGAGGCGCCGTCCTGCACTTCGACCAGCCCGTCGGTAAAGGCGCGGGAGTTGCGCAGCCGGCGGGCATTGCCCGTCACCTCAAGCGCGGTTTCGGCCAGTTCATGCGGAACCGCCGCGATGTCTTCCTTGGCCAGCGCCGTTATCGCGTCCGCCCGCGTGGACCTGGCCAGGTTGACCCGCAGAAAGACCGGTGCGCGGTCGCGCAGCGCAGACAGGATACCTTCGGTCCTGTCGCCATAGGCTTGGCGCACCTGGCTCAAAATCCAATCGGGAACATCAAGGCGCACAGGCTCGGGCGCCGCATTCGACGGCACGCGCGCCGTACGTTCATCCTCCGTCAGCGGGCCCGGCGCGTATCCGTCACCATGAAAAACAGTGTCGGGCTCCACGCCCGAGGCGCGCAGCGCCCCGATCATCAGGCCCCGTCCGCTCTCCGCACCGCCGAGCCAGGCATAGCTCCGCCGTCGTCTGAGCGCGTCAAATACGATATCGCGGATGGCGGCACGGTCGCTCGATCCGGCAAACCGATGCGCGCGCGCCCATCGCGTCAGGCACTGTTCAGCCACGGCGCCGTCGAGAATGTCATCCAGAATGTCGATCGCTGCGGCGACATGCGCGTCAGGCTGCATGCCCCGCCCCCAAGGTCCGGGTCAGTTTCCTGTCCCTTCAGGCACCGGCGCGGCAGCCCCTGCAGCCGGCGAAGCCTCGGGCAGATCGGTTCCCAGTCCAAGCCGGTCGAAAACCCGGTTCAGAAGCGCACTCTGATCGTCGGGTCCCGATCCCCGGGGCGACTCTGCCTGAACACTGGACGCGCCGGGAGCACCGCGACCGGCCAGCCAAAGCTCAACCGTGCCTGCAAGGGGGCGCGGTTGGAACCATGTGAAATCCCGAAGCTCGGCGTCAAACCGTTCCGCCATGCGCGCAGCGGACGCCCGGTCGGCCTCGTGAAAGTAGCGCACATTGCGCGCGTTGATGCTGAAGTCGACGTCCTTGGTTCGAACCAGTTCGTGTCCATTGTCCTGCACGCCAGCCGCAATCGTGTCGACCAGGGACCGGTCGGCGCGCGGAGGCACAAGTAGGGTGACGCGCAGCGGTGCCGTTTCGACCACACCGACCGATGCGGTCTCGGTGCGAACGGCAGAGGGCGGCGGCGTGGGCTCAACTGCCGCGCCTTGGCCCAGGCTTGCGGGTCTCGGCGGGGCCGAAACGCCATTCGTTGCGTTCAGGATCAAAACCTGCTCAGGGGCCGGCGCGTCCGCGACAACCGGTACGCTGTCGCCCGCTGCCGGGGTTCCGATAACCGGCGCGTCAAGTCTCGAGACCAGCGCCAGGCCAGTCCAATCGACCGCTGCCGGACGCCCCGATGCAGGCGCGGGCGGTCGGACAACGGAACTGCCAACGCCCGCCGACGGCAACAAGTCTGGCACGGCCGCAAGGGGCACCGGCATGGCTCTCGGCACCCATTCGCCCGATCGTGTCCGTCGGGGCCGCTCGGACAGCGACCATGTCACGCCAAGCGCAGGCTGGACCCGCAACATGTCGACCTGCGGCATGCCAGGTCCGGTCTCAAGCGGCGGCGCCTCGGTTGTCAGAGGCAACAAGGCGAACGCCACCAGCCCCAAGGCCATGCCAAGTGGGCGGATGCCACGCCGCCGGTCAGCCTGCACCGCGGGTTGTTCCGGCTCGGGCTCCGGTGTTTCGACAGAACGCGTCGCCGTCGGCAGGGTCACCAGTTCGGCGGTCTTCTGTTTTGGCTCGGAGGCGTCGTCGTCAAAGTAGGGTGCCGCCGTGTCCAACGTGGCCGCATAGCGCGCCGCCAATTCCGCAACATCCGGTGCACCGGGCAAAACGAGCGACGGCTGTGGCCGGGCCCGCGCCTCGGGTGCGGGCGCGCGTTGGTTGGTCGTCAGGCCTTTGGAGGATGCTTCGACAGGGCTGAGAGGGCTGTGCTTGGGTCGGGCCTCGGTCACCGTTGGTCGCGCAGGCGAAGGCACTGCCGTCGGCTTGGAAACAGCAGCTGGAGTTGGAGTTGGTGTTGGTGTGGGTACGGGAGCAGCCGCGTCATCGGTATCCTCGGGCTTGGGCTCACGAATGGTCTCCAAGCGGTCGGCAAAGTCGAACTTGTCGTCGCCCCGCTCCTGAATGATCGGTTCGATGTCCCGCGGCTTCTCGACGCCGGCGCCTTCGATTTCCCAGGGTTTCGGACGGGGCTTTTGCGCTTTCCCAGCAGCTTTTTCGCGCAAGGCAATTTCGCGGCGGGCCCGCGCCTCATCAAGGCGCGCCTGCCAACGGTCGTCATTGTCGAGCTCGAATATCTCCTTTGGCACGCCCGGAGCTTCCTCGTCACCTGTGCGATCTGTCCGGCCCCCAACCAGACACTTTCGCTTTACCACTTATGACTTCCCAGCCGGAAGCCGACAAAACAACGCGTGCGTTACCCGCCGAGACGGTAATTGGGGCTTTCCCGCGTGATCTGAACGTCATGCACATGACTTTCCTTCAGACCCGCACCGGTAATCCGCACGAACTGGCAATTTTGTCGCATTTTTTCGACCGTTTCGCAACCTGTGTAACCCATCGCGGCACGCAAACCCCCGATAAGTTGATGTATCACTGCACCGGCCGATCCTTTGTAGGGCACCTGCCCCTCGATCCCTTCCGGCACAAGCTTGTCGCCGGCGGCGTCTTTCTGGAAATACCGGTCCGCACTGCCGCGTGCCATCGCACCGAGCGAGCCCATGCCACGATAGGATTTGAAGGACCGGCCCTGGTAGAGGATCACCTCACCGGGGCTCTCGTCCGTGCCTGCAATCATCGAGCCCACCATGGCGCAGGACGCACCCGCTGCGATGGCCTTGGCGAAATCGCCGGAAAACTTGATCCCGCCATCGGCGATCACCGGCACTTCGCCCGCCGCTGCGGCGCAATCCATGATTGCGGTCAGTTGCGGCACTCCCACACCCGCCACCATGCGCGTGGTGCAGATCGAACCGGGGCCGATCCCGACCTTCACCGCATCTGCACCCGCTTGAATCAAGGCCTTGGTGGCTTCTCCGGTGGCGACATTGCCCGCGATGATCTGCACTTCGTTGGACAGGGTCTTGGCGCGTTTGACCGCCTCGGCCACCCCTTCGGAATGCCCATGCGCGGTGTCGATCACGATGATATCGACGCCCGCATCGACCAGTTCGCCCGACCGTTCGAACCCCGCATCGCCGACCGTGGTGGCCGCCGCGACCCGCAGCCGCCCCAGATGATCCTTGCAGGCCATGGGGTTCAAGACCGCCTGTTCACTGTCCTTCAGTGTCAACAGCCCCGTCAGCTTGCCCTGCCCGTCGGTGACCAGCAGTTTTTCGATCCGCCGCGCCTTCATCAGGCTGCGCGCTTCGTCGAGATCGGCGGGTTCGGTCAGCACCGCAAGGTCGTTCGATGTCATCATCACGCGCACCGGCGTCGCGTCATCCTCGGCAAAGCGCATGTCGCGATTGGTAACAATCCCCAGCACGCGACCCGAATCGTCCACGACCGGGAAACCGGTCACGTTGTAGCGCGCCTGCAGCGCCTTGGCGTCGGCCAGCGTCTGATCGGGGGTCAGCGTGATCGGGTTATAGACGATGCCGCTGATAAAGCGCTTCACCTGTCGCACCTGCCGCGCCTGTTCGGCAATGTCGAGATTGCGGTGGATCACCCCAAGCCCGCCCGCCTGCGCCATCGTGATTGCCATCTTCGCTTCGGTCACCGTGTCCATCGCGCTTGAGAGCAGCGGGATGTTCATCGCGATGTCGCGGGTGACCTTGGTGCGGGTGTCGGCACCGGCGGGCAGCACCTTCGAGGCTCCGGGAACCAGCAATACATCATCGAACGTGAGCGCCTCACGAATCTCCATGGGGGTACTCCTTGGGAGGGGTTCGTTTGACGCCCCCCTATCGCATGTGTTGGCGCGAACCGAAACCCCAATATTTCGGTTTCGTCGCAGCTTTGCTGCGCCGACCGACCGGGGAGGCGCTGCCTCCCCGGACCCCTCCGAGGTATTTCGGGGCCAATGATGAGGGTGTGCTTCGCTCTTGAACAAAAGGCGGAGTTCCGCCCTACTCCGCCCCATGACAAATACCTACGACACCGGTCGTCTCGATCTGCCCTTCGTCGGCGTGGCCACCTTTGGCAAGCGCCCCCTGGTCACCGACTGGAGTGCAATCGACGCTGAAGTGTGCGTCCTCGGCGCGCCGTTCGATGCGGGCACGCAGTGGCGCGCCGGCGCGCGGTTCGGGCCGCGGGGGGTGCGCGAGGCCTCGACGCTGTTCTCCTTCGGGCATGCGGGCGCGTACGACCACGAGGATGACCGCACCTACCTGTCAGGCGATGTGCGCATCGTGGATATCGGCGATGCCGACATCGTCCACACCAATACCGAGGCGAGCCACGCCAATATCGAGACCGGTGTGCGCGCGATTCTCAAGGCAAGGGCACTGCCCGTGGTCATCGGCGGCGACCATTCGGTCAACATTCCCTGCATTCGGGCTTACGACGATCAAAAACCGTTTCATATCCTGCAGATCGACGCGCATCTTGATTTCGTCGATGAACGCCACGGCGTGCGGCACGGGCATGGCAACCCGATGCGCCGCGCGGCCGAACAGCCGTTTGTCACCGGCCTGACGCAGGTGGGCATCCGCAATGTCTCGTCCACTGCGAAGGAAGGCTACGAGGACGCGCGGAAGATGGGGTCCGATATCCTGAGCGTCCGCCAGGCGCGCGCCCTCGGGCCAGAGGGCGTCGCGGGACGCCTCCCCAAAGGCGCGCGCGTCTATGTCACGCTCGACATCGACGCCTTCTGCCCCTCCATCGCGCCGGGCACCGGCACCCCGAGCCACGGCGGGTTTCTTTACTACGAGGTTCTCGAACTGCTGCAACAGGTCGCGCGCCATCACGAGGTGGTGGGATTCGATCTGGTCGAAGTGGCGCCGGACTATGACCCGACAGGCTCGACAGCCATCCTTGCGGCGCAGATCACGCTCAACTTTCTGGGGTTCATCTTCGACGCCAGACGCTAGAGCAGAAATCGGTAAATCTGAATCACTCAAAGCTGCCTGAAAACAAAGATTTCAACGCGTTGAGTGATGTCGCCCTTTTCAGATAAAACCGGTTTCGCTCTAGGCGGTGGCTGTGTTGGTCTTGATTGCCAACGTGCCGGACATCCAGAGTTTGAGAACCCGCACAACAATCACGGGGATATAGAGCGTCGCAAGGATCAGAACAACGCCACCCCCGACACTGAGGCCCCGCATCCCAAGTGATTCACCCCCCAGCAGAAGGGCACCTGCTATCGCAGTGACGGGAAAGGTGAAGGCCGCCCACATCGGGCTGAAGCCGCCTTCCATCATCCATGCCAGCCGCAGAAGAAGCAGCCCACCGGTGGCTACGGACCAAACCAATGCGAGTGCGCCCAGAACGTCGAACCCTGTCAGGAACAGGCCCGTTGCGATAAACGCGGGCGGTGCAAGCTGGATCGCATGCAGCGGGCGCAGTGGCGGTGCACCCTCGGCCCGCAGCAACGCGCCAATCGTGGGCACAATGATAAGCCCAGCGGCGAGCGTGCAGTAAAGCAGCAGCCAGGGCATCGCGGGCGCCATCAGAGTCAACGGGGTCGCGGCGGTGGGGACCAGAACGAAGCCCACGAAGACCAGATGCATCGCCGGGGTGATCGGCCCTGCTGTGTCGGTGCCGCGTATCCGCCGTAGAAAGACCCACACCGCCAGGGTGCTGAGTATCAGAACCCCGGCGATCAACAAGACCGTCGCGAAAGTCGCAAACCGATCGGCAAGCAGGGAGGAAAGGACCATGCAGCCAAGCGCCAGTGCGGCCACCCCCGTTCGCCCCGGCAGAATGCTCGCGTCTTCGATGATTACACCGGGACGATGAGCAAGCTTCACGCCGTAAAGTATCAGGAAGAAGACAAAAAGCGGTGAAACCATTCCCGCCGCAACATCGATCAGCGCAGTCGGAACGCCGAAGACATCGGCCGCGCGGTACCAGGCCGCGACCAATCCAAGCAGCCCCAGAAGGGACGGGAACACCGCAGGCGGTACTCGGCGAAAACGGGGCACTGGGCTGGGTGGGACAATCGGGGGACGTCCGGCCATGCGGCGAACATGACAGAACATCGCCCCCGTTACATCGTGGCAGGAACGCGCAGGATCAGTGCGTCTTCGTCGCGATCTCCTTGATCGGCTGATCGCGATAAAGCAACGACTGGGTGTTGTGGAACACGTGGACCTTTGACGGGTCCGCCGTCAGCCGCACTTCCTGGCCGCGGAGGTCCTTGTGAATGCCCTGCAGCTTGCCGATGATCGGGTCTGCCTCGCCCTTGGGTTCGAAGTAGAGCAGCGTGACCTCGCCAAGCGCCTCAGTG
>JBCCWG010000098.1:0-11202 GCA_039193985.1 Pseudomonadota bacterium | reverse complement strand
GAGCAAGTAAAGTAAGTTCTTCATATGCATCTGCCTTTGAATTGACCAAAGGTAGGCGCGGTTAGCGGCGGTTCCAGCCCCATAGCGCAATGAGGTCATAGGCCACATGTGCGCCCGCCAAAGCGGTGACGCCCGCATGGTCGTACGCCGGGGCCACTTCAACCACGTCGGCTCCGACCAGGTTGATCCCTGCCAGAGCGCGTAGGATCAGGCCCGCCTGCGCCGTACTCAGCCCGCCCCAGACCGGTGTGCCGGTGCCGGGCGCAAAGGCCGGATCGAGGGCATCTATGTCGAAGCTCAGGTACACCGGCGCATCGCCTACGATACGTCTCACCTCACCCGCCACGTCGGTGCCAGTATGCACAGCCCGCGCATCGATCCGAGTGATCCTGTTCGGGACTTCGTCCTCAACCTCGACCCGCGTGCCGATCTGGACGGACCGCGCAGGGTCGATGATCCCCTCCTGCATGGCCTTGTAGACGAAGGTGCCGTGGTCGACGCGTGCGGCGTCATCATCGGTCCAGGTGTCGGGATGGGCATCGAACTGGATCAGCGCCAACGCCCCGTGTTGCGCCGCGTGGGCGCGCAGGATCGGCAGGGTGATCGAATGATCGCCGCCCAGCACCAGAGAGGCCGCCCCCGCGTTCAACACTTTCGCCACATGGGCTTCAATCACCCCAGGCACGTCGGCCATGGCGGCATAGTCGAACGCCATGTCGCCCGAATCTGCGACCCGGAACCGGTCGAGCGGGGAATATCCCCAGCCATAGGGCACATCGCCCGCCATCAGCGTCGACGCCTCACGCAAGGCGCGCGGCCCAAATCGGGCACCCGGGCGGTGTGTGACCGCCTGGTCGAAGGGCACGCCGGTCACGGCCAGATCGACGCCGGTCAGCTCCTTGGTCAGCGGACGGCGCAGGAACGACGGCACCCCGGCGAACGGGTTCTCATAGGCCAACCCGGTGGTCAGCCCCGAGATCGCCCGGTCTACCTCGTGTTTTGCATCTTCCAGCGCCATGCCGCCCCGCTTTCAGTGGACAAGTTTGTGCTGGCGTGGAACCTACGCCCCAAGCCGGCCCATGCCAAGGAGCGCCCGCCATGCCCGACCCGATTTACGATGTGCCCGACGGCTGGCCCCGCCTGATCGAAGTGATGCGCCGTCTGCGCGACCCCGAAACCGGCTGCCCCTGGGACGTTGAGCAGACCTTTGCGACCATAGCGCCCTATACCATTGAGGAAGCCTATGAGGTCGCCGATGCCATTGAGCGTGAGGCGTGGGGCGAGTTGAAGGGCGAGCTGGGGGATTTGCTGCTGCAGGTGATTTATCACGGCCAAATCGCCGATGAAGCGGGCCACTTCGACACCGAGAGTGTCACGCGCGAGGTTACCGCCAAGATGATCGACCGCCATCCGCATGTCTTCGGGACGGACAGCAACCAGAAAAGCGCCGATCAACAGACCCGCGACTGGGAGGCCGCAAAGGCCGCTGAACGTGCGCGAAAGGGAGAGGTGCGCACGCTCGACGGCGTCGCCCTCGGCCTGCCCGCGCTTCTCCGTGCGCTCAAGCTGCAAAAGCGTCTCGCCCGCGTCGGCTTTGACTGGGGCGCAGAAGGCCCGGTGCTCGACAAGATCACAGAAGAGATCGCCGAGTTGCAGGAGGCGCGCGCGGCCGGTAACAGCGATGAGACCGAAGCGGAGTTCGGCGACCTTCTCTTCGTGCTCGTCAATCTGGCCCGCCACTGGGGCATCGACCCCGAAGCCGCGCTCCGCCGCACCAACGCCAAGGTCGAGCGCCGCTTTGCCGCTATCGAGGATCGGCTGGCCGCGTCCGGCTCCAGCCCGGCGAACTCAACGCTCGAAGAAATGGACGCGCTCTGGGACGCCGTAAAGGCAGCCGAGAAGGGCTAGCCTTCGACGGGCGGGAACCATGTCAGCGATGAATGGTGCAGCGAGATCAGCACGCGCCCATCCAGCTTGTGATAGGCAAAGGTGTAATCCGCGCGCGTCGCGTTGCCGTCGCCATCGACAAAGGTGTAGTGCCCCATGTCCTTGTACCCAAGCCCGCCCGCTTTCAGGATCGGGCCTACCGCGCTCTGAAACTCGACCGTTTTCCAACCGCGCTTGAGAAACCCGCTGTCCTGCGGATAGTCCGGGTCACCACCCACGAAATACGCGCGCGCGCCCGCCCGGTCGAGCCGGATCACGTCGGCCAATGTGGGTTTGAAAAGGAGCGGTTCGTCCGGATCGCCAAAGTCATACAACTCCAGCAATCCCTCGACATCCTGTTCGGTCACGCATTTGGCCCAGGCGCGCTGCGCGGCCACAACCTCGGCCTTGGTCATCGGTTCGAAATTGCGCTCGGACATCTTTCCCGTCTTCCCTTGGTAGTGCTTGTTGCGCGTGGGTAAAACAACAGTAAACGTGAAACAAGACGGCGTGCGGGACAAAGTAGCACCGGCAGTCAGGCCTCGATAAAGGTCGGTTTGGGCGCAAGTTTGTCGCGTTTTGCGGCTCAAAGCCCCGAGATTCAGCGCAAACTGCGGTCAAAAGGACGAGGAACGAACAGTTATGCGCACATTCAACATGGGGCGCGTGCCGCCGATAGCATTCGGCGCAGGGCGGATCTCAAAAGCACCCCGGATTGTCGCGTCACTGGGGGGCGGACCGGTGTTGGTCATCGCCGACGCGATCCTGGCCGAGCTTGGTGTGACGGACCGGTTGGCGGCAGACCTGACCGCAAGCAATGTCGCGTGCGATATCGCCGCCGAAGTGTCCGGCGAGCCGAAGGAAGCGTCGGTCGACGCACTGAGCGCGCGGGCGCGCGAGACGGGCGCGCGGGTAATCGTCGGGCTGGGTGGCGGCGCGTCGATGGATGCCGCAAAACTGGTGGCGGCGATTGCTCCGTCCGGCCAACCGGCCGAGGATTTCGCGCTTGCCGCAGAGCGGCTGCCTGCAAACGGCCTGCCTGCGATTGCCATTCCGACCACGGCAGGCACCGGGTCGGAGGTCACGCGGACCTCGGTAATCTCAAAGGCGGACGGTTCAAAAATCTGGTTCTGGGGCGAAGAGCTGATGTTCGCACAGGCGGTCCTCGACCCGGACCTGACGCTCAGCCTGCCGCCCCACCTGACCGCCTGGACCGGGATCGACGCCGTGGCGCATGCGCTTGAGGGGTCGACGTCGCGCAACACCAGCCCGGCAGGCCAGCTCTATGGGCTCGAGGCGCTGCGTATCCTGACTGACGCCTTACCGCGCGCGGTCGCCGATGGTGCGGACCGGGAGGCCCGCGGTCGCGTTCTCTGGGCCAGCACGGTCGCCGGGCTCGCACTGCACAATTGCAACACACATATGGGCCACAACATCAGCCACGCGCTCGGCTCGCTGGTCCGCGTTCACCATGGGCTGGCCACCGGGCTTGCTTTGGAAGCCGCTCTGCCCTGGCTGGTCGCGCGAGACGAGGGTGGAGTGAACTATGCCAGCGCCGCACAGGCCATGGGCGGTGACGCCAGCCCAAAGGCCCTGCCCATCGCGCTGTCCGGATTGATGCGGGCATGCGGGATCACCCCCGAACTGCCAGCCGAGTGCGCCGGAGTGACACCCGAAACCCTGGCGACCGAGATGAAGAACACGGCCAACATCGGTATGGCCCAGAACGCCGCGTACCCGGTCACCGCCACCGATCTGGATGAAATGGCCCGCTTGATGATGGCAACACCCCTCGCGCGCGCCTAACTGGCCGCGACTGACATCGCGTCTGCGGGTCGACCCTTATGGCGCGTTACATTATAACAAGGTGGTACAGCGGCAAAACCAGGGAAAAACCTGCGCGGATGAGAGCAAGCGTTACATGGCTGTTGATCCTGCCAATCCGGGCCTACAGGTTGATCCTGTCGCCGTGGATCGGTCATTCTTGCCGGTTCCAGCCAAGTTGTTCTGCCTATGCGATTGAGGCCCTGGAAACCCATGGCCCTGTTCGCGGCCTGTGGCTGACCCTCCGCCGATTGGCGAGATGCAATCCATGGGGCGGGTCCGGCTTAGACCCGGTGCCGCCGCCCGTCGCGGATCAGAAAACCCCATAGAGACGGGCCACGAAGGGATCGGAATATGTCGCTGAACTATGTGATGTTGGGGTCAAATGACGTCGCCAGGGCACGGGGGTTCTACGATGCCGTCCTGCCCGAGATTGGCGGCACCCTCATTGCCGAATACATGCCGCACGCGTTCTGCTACCAGTTGCGCGGCGGCGGGCGCGTTTGGGTCGCGACCCCGCACAACGAAGAAACCGCCACGCCGGGGAATGGCAACATGGTCGGCCTTGAATGCGCAAACAAAGCCGAGGTCGAGGCCGCTCACCGCACGGCCCTTGCCAACGGTGGGGCGAACGAAGGTGACCCCGGCCCCCGCCCCCTCTATGGCCCTGACTTCTTCGGGGCTTACGTGCGCGATCTTGATGGCAATAAGTTGAGCTTTGTCTTCCTCGGCTGAGCCTGTGCTCACACGGGTTCAATATCGCCCTCGGCGCGGGCGGCATGAAAGGCGGCCTCGAATGCAGCAAAGCGGCCTTCGCGGATCGCCTCACGCATCTCGCTCATCAACTGCTGATAGTAGTGCAGGTTGTGCCAGGTCAGCAGCATACCCGAGATCATCTCACCAGCGCGGAACACGTGGTGCAGATAGGCCCGGCTGTAATGCGCGCAAGCGGGACAGGAACAGTCTTCATCCAGGGGCCGCGGATCGTCCGCATGGCGCGCATTCTTGATGTTCACGACACCGCGCCGCGTAAACGCCTGCCCGGTTCGCCCCGAGCGCGAAGGAAGAACGCAATCCATCATATCGATGCCGCGTTTGACCGCGCCCACGATATCATCGGGTTTGCCGACCCCCATCAGATACCTCGGCTTGTCTGCGGGAAACATGTCCGGCGCCGTGTCGAGCACACCAAACATCGCCTCTTGCCCCTCGCCCACTGCCAGACCGCCCACGGCGTAGCCATCAAAGCCGATGTCGATGAGCTTTTCGGCGCTCTCGGCGCGCAGGTCCGTCTCCAGCCCCCCCTGCTGAATGCCGAACAGGGCGTGCCCCGGCCGGTCGCCAAACGCCTCGCGCGAGCGGGCGGCCCAACGCATGGAAAGCTGCATGCTCTCCTCGATCCGTTTGCGGTCGGCGGGGAGCGCGGGGCACTCGTCAAAACACATCACGATATCGCTGCCCAAAAGACGCTGTATCTCCATCGAGCGTTCCGGCGTCAGCATGTGCTTTGAGCCGTCGATGTGGGAGGCAAACCGCACCCCCTCCTCGGTCAGTTTGCGCAACCCGGCAAGGCTCATCACCTGAAACCCTCCGGAATCGGTCAGGATCGGCTTCGACCAGTTCATGAAACGATGGAGCCCGCCGAGCCTCGCAATCCGCTCCGCCGTCGGGCGCAGCATGAGGTGATACGTGTTGCCAAGAAGGATGTCCGCCCCCGTCGCGGCCACGCTTTCGGGCAACATGGCCTTCACAGTAGCCGCCGTCCCCACCGGCATGAAAGCAGGCGTGCGGATGTCACCGCGGTGTGTGTGGATGACGCCTGCGCGTGCGGTGCCGTCGGTGGCTTTAAGCGTGTAACTGAACCGTTCTGCCATCCGCCTCCCTTACTGCCCGCGCACCAAAGCCGCAACATGCGCCGAAACGCCTTTACGACCCGCCTTTACGCCGCGCTTCTCAAACCCTATATAAATGGTCGAATATTCCAGAGGCCCGATATGACCGTGGAACCAACCGAACAACTCGAAGGCACACCGCTGATCAAACCGTCGTCAACGGAGCACCCGTTGCACGAGGCGATTGTCGAGGCGTGCCGGTCCGTTTACGATCCGGAGATCCCGGTCAATATCTTTGATCTGGGCCTGATCTACACAATCGACATCACCGAAGACGGCGCCGTCAGTGTCATCATGACGCTGACTGCACCTGGCTGCCCGGTTGCGGGCGAAATGCCCGGGTGGGTCGCAGACGCCGTCGAACCTTTGCCTGGTGTCAAACAGGTCGATGTCGAACTGACGTGGGAACCGCCCTGGGGCATGGAAATGATGTCCGACGAAGCGCGGCTGGAACTGGGGTTCATGTGATGTTCGGTGTGCCCGGAAAATCACCCGTCACAATCACCCCCGCCGCGGTCAAGCACATCGCCCGCCTGATGGAGAAAGACGGCCATCAGGGCCTGCGCATCGGCATCAAGAAGGGCGGCTGTGCAGGCATGGAATACACCATGGACTATGCGACCGAGATCGATCCGCATGACGAAGTGGTCGAACAGGACGGCGCGCGGGTGATGATCGCCCCGATGGCGCAGATGTTCCTTTTCGGGACCGAGATCGATTACGAAACCTCGCTTCTGGAAAGCGGGTTCAAGTTCCGCAACCCGAACGTAGCCGATGCCTGCGGCTGCGGGGAATCGATCAATTTCAAAGATGTCTCCGAACTGGCCGCCGAGCGCGACGCCAACGGCTAACATGCGCCCTTGACCTTCGCGACATCTTCACGGCATGCCGGGACCGAATGGGAGACCCGACATGAAGAAACTCGCCGCTGGAAACTGGAAGATGAACGGACTGGCCGAGGCCCTGTCCGAGATCGATGCGCTGGCTGCGGCGCATCGGTCGCCGGCCTGCGAAGTGCTGATATGCCCACCGGCAACCCTGCTCTCGCGCCTGTCTGACAGGGCAAGCGGCACCGTGATCCAGACCGGCGCGCAAGATTGCCACGCCAAGGCCAGTGGTGCGCATACCGGCGATGTCTCGGCCGAGATGGTGGCGGATGCGGGCGGCGCTTACATCATCGTCGGCCACTCCGAACGCCGCGCCGACCATGGTGAGGATGACGCCAAAGTCGCCGCCAAAGCCGAAGCCGCCTGGCGCGCCGGGCTGACCGCAATCGTCTGTGTGGGCGAGACGCTTGAGGAACGCGAAGCAGGGCGCACGATCGAGGTGGTCGGGACCCAGCTTGCCGGGTCGGTCCCCGACGGCGCGACTGCGGCGAACACGGTCATTGCATACGAACCCGTCTGGGCCATCGGCACCGGCAAGGTGCCAACATTGGACGAGATCGGCGCGGTCCACGCCGACATCCGCGCCCGCCTCACAACCCGGTTCGGCGCCGAGGCCGACGCCATGCGCCTCCTCTATGGCGGCTCTGTAAAACCCGCCAACGCGACCGAGATTTTCGCAGTCCCCCACGTGGACGGTGCACTGGTCGGGGGGGCCTCGCTCAAGGCATCGGATTTCGGTGGGATCATCGCAGCCCTCGGTTAAACCCGGCGCTTTCTTCTTGGGCCAAATACTCCGGGGTTTGGGGCAGCGCCCCAACAAACCCAAAAACATGCGCCGCAGGCGCGCAATCAGATCAGTCCAGTTGCGGCGGCTCGACGAACAGGCGGTCGCCAATCGCCTCGACCAGTCGATTGGGATGTGTGAGCGGCAACATATGGCCCGCTTCCGGCACGGTGACCCATTCGGCATCGGGAATGCGGTCGCCAATGGCGCTGATGATCTCGGGGATCGCAGCGTGCGTGTCACCGCCATCCACAAAAGTCACCGGCATGTCCAATTCTTCCAGCCGCTCCGGCCCCAAAAGCCCGCGCCGGTCGTCATAGAGCAATGAATTGCCCGCCGGGACCAGCGGCACGCGGTCGACCATATAGGCCCGGTCGTCGGGCGAGAGATCGTTCCAGGGTGTGCCGTCGCCCCAGACCTTATGAAACTCCTTCGCCGCTGTTGCATGCTCGGCCGCCGCCATCTTCTTGGTGAACGAGGCAAGGTCCCGCTCGACCCGTTCGTACGGCCAATGCCCTTTGACGGCGGCGAAAAAAGGCGGCTCAACCAGCACCAACGACGAGACACGATAGGGCCGCTCGACCGCAATCCGAAGCGCCAGCACAGCGCCGAAAGAATGCCCGATCAGCGGTACCGGGTCCGAGGGCATTTCATCCAGCGCCAGTTCCACCGCCTGGTCGGCATAGTCGCGCGTGGTGTCATAGGCTTCCGCGAGCCCGTGCCCCGGCAACTCGATCAGCAACGGCGAGACCGGGCGTTCCAGCGCGTTCAGGAACGGCCGCCAGTTCGCAGCACGCCCCAGCATGCAGTGGATCAAGGCAAGAGGTTGCTTGACGGCCATCCCTAGAGCTGCCCTCCCAGATGCATGTCTAACTGATCGATCCGGTCCTGCCCCCAGAACCGCGCCCCATCATCGGTGATGAAGAACGGCGCACCGAATGCACCGGCGTTTACCGCGTCTTCCAGGTTCGCTTCATAGACTTCGGCCCCGGCCAACAAGCCGCTATCTGCCAGCGACGGATCGAAACCGGTCGTCTCAAGGCATCCCTTGATGACGGCGTCGTCGGCGATGTCCTTCTCCTCGGCCCAACAGGCGCGGGTCAGGGCAAAGACCAGACCGGCCACATCGCCGCCACCGGCCTTTTGTGCCGCAATCAGGGCGTAAGAAGACGGCGCTGGGTTCGTCGGCCAATGCGCCGGTTTCAGGTTCAGCGGCAATCCGGTCAACTTGGCCGCGCGCCCCATCTCCATCAGCCGATATTCCTGACGCGACGGGTGGCGCTGGCCGGGCGGCACGCCGCCGGTACGGGAAAAGAGCGTCATGATGTCGAGCGGCTTATAGGTGATCGTCGCGCCATGCTTGTCGGCAACTTCCTGCGGTCGTGTCCCGGCAAGGTAACAATTGGGCGAAATCGTCGCGAGGTAATAGTCGATATGCGCCATTTTGGCTGCTCTCCCGGGGGATGTCGTGTTTGCCTGACCCTATGCCCGTGTTAAGCGGTGTCAACGTTACGAATCCGTTACGCGAGACGGACCCAAAGGACAGTGCTGCCGATGCCTCAGCTTCAGGAACCGAAGATCATCTCCGGAAACGGGAACAAGGGGCTGGCCACCGCCGTCGCCCGCCGCATGTCGATGCACCGGGGCGTCAGTGTCGGGCTGGTCGATGCCCGGGTCGAACGGTTCAACGATGGCGAGATTTTCGTCGAGGTGTTCGAGAATGTGCGGGGCGAGGATATGTTCATCCTGCAGTCGACCTCGAACCCCGCCAATGACAACCTGATGGAGCTTCTGATCATGTCGGATGCGCTCCGCCGGTCATCGGCGTCGCGGATCACCGCCGTGATCCCCTATTTCGGCTATGCCCGTCAGGACCGGCGCACCAAGGCGCGCACCCCGATCACCGCCAAGCTGGTGGCCAACATGATGGTTAGTGCGGGCATCGAACGGGTGCTGACGATGGATTTGCATGCCGCACAGATCCAGGGGTTCTTCGACATCCCCGTCGACAACCTCTATGCCGCACCGATCTTTGCGCTCGACGTCAAACACGCGTTCAAGGACCGGCTCGACCAGGTCACCGTCGTCTCGCCTGACGTGGGCGGCGTGGCCCGTGCCCGCGAACTGGCCCAGCGGATCGGTGCGCCGCTTTCCATCGTCGACAAGCGGCGCGAGAAGCCGGGGGAGATTGCCGAGATGACCGTGATCGGCGATGTGAAGGACCGTGTCTGCATCGTGGTTGATGACATCGTTGACACCGCGGGCACGCTTTGCAAAGGTGCCGAAACCTTGATGGAGGAAGGTGCAAGTGAGGTGCACGCCTATATCAGCCACGGTGTGCTGTCCGGGCCCGCCATTGAACGGGTGACCGCGTCGGCAATGAAAAGCCTTGTGATCACCGATACGATCGAGGCGACAGATGCCACGAAGGGTGCGGGCAACATCCGGATCGTGCCGACCGCGCCCATGTTCGCGCAAGCCATCATGAATATCTGGCACGGTACGTCAGTTTCCAGCCTCTTCGATCACGAGACGCTGGAGCCGATCTATGACGGGATGTATTCGGTTTAGGCGAGAACACCGACAAGCACGGCAATCATCAGACCGATGACGCCGACAAGCGCCAGCACGTAGTCCCCCGGCACCGCATCTTCGGTGCCAAGCAGCATGTCCCAAAACCGTTTTCGCATCCTCGGCCCCCACCGTTTGTCAGCGAAGCGATCTTAATCGTTCATGCAGGGGGAGCCAGACGGCAACCCGGAAACAATCCGTTGCGGTTGCAAGGAAAGGGCTTGGCAAACTGTATTTGGGACAGTAATAAAATTTCACGTTTTCAAAGTATGTTTTCCGAAAGTTGCGAGGGCGATGCGATGCTGGACAATCAACCCCGAGGCACAATTGTCATCGAGGATCTGGAAGTGGGCATGATGCGGTCGCTCACCAAAGAAATCACCGACCTCGACATCGAGCTTTTTGCCCAGGTCTCGACCGACCACAACCCGGTCCATCTGGATGATGAGTACGCGATGGACACCATCTTCGAGGGACGCATCGCCCACGGCATGTTGACGGCCGGTCTGATTTCGGCGGTGATCGGCGAACAGCTTCCGGGCCACGGCACGGTCTATCTCGGTCAGTCGCTCAAATTCCTTGCCCCCGTCCGCCCCGGCGATCTGGTGACGGCGGAAGTTACGGTACTCGAGATCGACTATGCCAAGCGTCGCGTGCAGTTGAAGACCGAGTGTGTGGTGGACAGCAAGCCGGTGCTGAAAGGCGAAGCCACGGTTCTGGCACCCTCAGCGAAGTTCGACTAGGTGAGCGGACAACCATTTGACAACACCGTTTCCATTTAATGAACAATACATGATTGCAGGTCGGACTGTTGAAACTCAGTTTTTCCCGATACCACCTACTGGGTTTGACGGATGCGGGTCGAATTAGGCACTTAGCCCCGCATAGACGTGAAATCGTTGCAAAATTGCCAATTTGCTCGCCAGGGGAACATCCCTGTTTTCCCGAGATTGCCTCAGGTCTGTTACAAATCTGTGATGATTTGGACGCCTGCTTACAGAGTTTTCACCGATCAGGTATCGCGACCAGCCTTTGGCTGGACACTGCTGGCCGTACTCATGGCATTGGCGCTTGCGGTTGCAGGAAAGCTCGTCGCGGACAGACTTGGTATCCCGGACACGGAACTGTTCAGAGACCCCGCTGCCGAGTTTGATATCCCGTCCTATGCGGGCTTGTTTTCCTATCTCGGGATTTCGAGTTTGTTTGCAACTGCCGCGGTTGCCGGGGCGACGGCGATTGTCGTCCCCACTGTCCGGTCGATTTGCGTTTCGGTTTCGGCTCTATCGGTCTTTCTTGCGCTTGACGATCTTCTCTTGAT
>JBCCWG010000097.1:0-11284 GCA_039193985.1 Pseudomonadota bacterium | reverse complement strand
CGAACCGCGGACCTACTGATTACAAATCAGTTGCTCTACCAGCTGAGCTATAGGGGCACGACCGTTTCCATAACAATCGCCGGACTGTCGCACAAGCAGCTTGTTTCCTGCGCCCGAGGGTTTTCGTCAACGCAGAGGCCGACTAGTCTCGGGCGCAACGTCGACCTCGAAAGGATCGGCGGGACGGAGAGCAATGCAGGTCGTTTTTCATCTTGGCGCACACGCGACCGATGGCGGTTTACTGATCCGGTCGATCTTGCGAAACCGGGCGCGCCTTGCATCGGAAGGCATCGGTGTCCCCGGTCCCGCCCGGTATCGCGAGCTGTTGGGCCAGACCTCGACGCGGCTGCGCGGCGACACGGCGGATGCCGAAACCGAGGGTCTGATCCTGGACGCGATCCGCGATGACGTGACGGCAGAACGCATCATCCTGTCGAGTGAAAGCTTTCTCTGCCGTGCCGCGATGGCGATCGACACCGACGGGCTTTACCCCAAGGCTGAAAAGTCGGCCTGGCTGGCAGCGTGTCTGCCGCATCACCAGGCGAGTTTTGCGCTGGGCATCCGCAACCCGGCCAGCTTTTTGCCCGAAATGGCGCGCACCTTGTCCGGCGACGCGTCCCTGCCCGACGAGATCATACTCGACTCTCTTCTCTGGTCGGACGTGGTCGCCGACATCAGTGCGGCGAACCCCGGCGCCGAGATCTACGTCTGGTGTCATGAGGACACCCCGTTCATCTGGTCCGAGATCATCCGCGAAGTGACAGGGCATGACCCGTTCACCGAGCTTGAGGGCGAGTTTGACATGCTGGAAACCATTATGACCGAGGATGGCTTTGAACGGTTACAAGAGTTTCTGGCCAGCCGCGGCGTTTCCGACCAGTACAAGCGCCGCCGCGCGGTTGCTGCGTTTCTTGAGGCGCATGTGATCGAGGAGAAGGTTGAGGAGGAAATCGACCTGCCCGGCTGGACCGGCGAGACCATTGAAATGCTCACCGAGATCTACGAAGAAGACGTGGGCCGCATTGGCGGAATGCCTCATGTTACGCTGATCACACCGTGACGCCGGTTCGCGCTTCGGATGTCACCCCCCCGTCGGCGCTAGCCATGCTCCTCTTCCGCCGTCGCCGCGAGCGCGCGGTTATAGGCGCGAAGCGCGTCGACGTGGAACAACGCGCCATGGATTTGCGGCGCCTCGCCCTCGTCCCCGATGGTCACGACCGGAAGGAAGGGACGCGTCGTCTTGTCAAAGAGTGGCAGGGCTGTTTCCAGCGTCGCATTCGGGTCGACCCAGGTGCCGTCTTCGATGGCGGCCCAGAGCGCGTCGTCATCCGCTGCATCCGCCGCGTCTGGTTTGCGCATCACGTTGGCCACGCGGAACAGCGACAGCAGATAGGCCTGCGGGCCTTTGGCCAGGTGAATGTTGCGGCGCTCCAACTGCGTCAGGAAGAACGACCGGTCGACCAACCGCGAGGTCAGCGCCGTCGACA
Organism: Pseudomonadota bacterium; assembly: GCA_039193985.1. Lineage (GTDB taxonomy): Bacteria > Pseudomonadota > Alphaproteobacteria > Rhodobacterales > Rhodobacteraceae > JAJDOD01. The sequence continues at coordinate 9,797 of JBCCWG010000097.1, read as the reverse complement.
ACGACACCGCCACCAGCACGGCTAGCCCGGTCTGCCAGTCGCCCGTCAGCTCGAATACGATCAGCGTGGTGCTGATGGGCGCGCCCAGAACGGCAGCCGCGACCGCGCCCATGCCCGCCAGTGCATAAAGCGTTTCAGACCCAGACACGTTCGGAAAGATCGAGGTTGCTGTCAGCCCGAAGGCCAGCCCGAGCAGCGCGCCGATCATCAGGGAGGGCGAGAAGATGCCGCCGCCCATGCGCCCGCCCATGGTGATGGCGACCGCGATGACCTTGATGACGCAGAACACCACCGCCTCGTGCCAGAGCAGCTGACCGGTAAGCGCTGCACTCGTCGTCTCGTAACCGACGCCGATGATATGCGGATAACCCAATGCGATCAGGCCCAGCAGCAGACCTGCGGCGGCGGGGCGCAGGAAGCGCGGCATGCGCAGGCGTTCCTGGATGCTGGTGCCGAGGTCTTCGACAAAGAAGACCGAGCGGATCAGCGCGGCGGCGACCAGCCCCGACAGGATGCCGAGCAACAGGAAGGCGGGGAGTTCAACATAGAAGGCCAGCGCGCCCTCTTCCTGCAGCGAGAACTCGGTCAGGTCGCCGAAGACCAGCCGGTTGATGACCGTCCCCGCGACCGACGCGATGGCGATAGGTGCAAAGGCGTGGACGGCGAAGTGGCGCAGGATCACCTCAAGTGCGAAGATCGCCCCCGCAATCGGCGCGTTGAAAGAAGCCGAGACGGCAGCGGCAACAGCACAGCCCAGCAGGTCACGCCCGGTGATCCCGTCGGCCTTCATCTTGTTCGACACAATCGACGATAGGACGGCGGCGAGGTGCACGACCGGCCCTTCCCGCCCGCTGGAGCCGCCCGTACCGAGGGTGATCATCGAGGCCAGCGCCGAAGCAAACCCCTCCTTCGTCTCGACCCGTCCGTTGTGCAGCGCCGCGCCCTCGATCACCTCGGCGACGGACTTGGCGCGCCCGTCTGCGGTGAACCGGTCGAGGATCATGCCCACCACCAGCCCGCCGAAGACCGGGATCAGCAGGATCGAATACCAGGGCAGCGTTTCGGCAAAGGAATGCAAGAGCCGCACGTTGTCGGTGCCGTAAAGCGTTTCCTGCAACAAGTTAATTCCGAGCCGGAACAGCACCGCCGCACCGCCCGCCGCGATACCGATCAGCAATGCAATAAACCAGAACTGTATTTTGCCCGGCCCCTTGGTGCGCACCGATACCCAGGCGTCGACACATGACGACCTGAGCGTGTCTGGCAACTGTCTGAGCGGGTTCTGGCGGGGCGCATCCATCGAGGACACCGGTCAGGGCATGGGTACACACGGGGTGGCCTGGACCCTGCCCGGTTTGGTCCGCCTCCGATCGCGGCTGTCCCGGTCGCGACGCCTTTCACGCTAGAACATCGCGGCGCGCGCGGAAAGCGCCTTGGTGGCAAGACAGCGCGCAGTGTTGCCGCAAGGTCGGCCCCTGCCATTCCGGGTTGCAGAGCGCGCCGCCACCCGGCACAACCGGCTCATGACCCTAACCGTTGATCTTAACTCCGATATGGGCGAGGCGTTCGGCCCGTGGCCCATGGGCGACGATGCCGCTTTGTTGCAGACCGTAACCTCGGCCAACATCGCCTGCGGGTTTCATGCCGGCGATGCCGATACGATGGCGACGACCATGCGGCTTGCCGTTGAAAACGATGTTGGCATCGGCGCGCATCCCGGCTTTCCCGACCTGCAGGGCTTTGGGCGGCGGCGCATGCAGGTGCCACACCCGACACTCGCCAACATGGTGCGCTATCAGGTGGGCGCCGCCCAAGCGATGGCGCGCGCTGCGGGTGGCGAAGTGCGGCACCTCAAGCTCCACGGCGCGCTTTCGAACATGGCCTGTACCGACTACGACATGGCGCGCGCCTGCTATGAGGCGGCGTTGGAAGTGGCCCCCGACATCATCATCATGGGGCTCGCCGCAACCGAGATGGAGCGGGTCGCCCGCGATCTCGGCTGTCGCTGGGCCGGCGAGATCTTTGCCGATCGCGCCTATAACGCCGATGGCACGCTGGTCGACCGGCGCCAGCCCGGCGCGATGATCCATGACGGGGATGAGGCCGCGCGCAATATGGTGGAAATGGTCCAGGCGGGGGCGATCCTGACTGGCACCGGCGAACGGCTTGAGACCCGCATCGACACGATCTGCGTCCATGGTGACAGTGCTGAAGCGGTGGCCCTGGCGCGCGCCGTGCGGGCCGGTCTTGAATCAGAAGGTGTGACAGTGTCGGCGTTTGCCGGAACGCCTCTGACCTAGAATGCGCTCGGCAGCGCCGGCGACGCCTCGCGGTCCAGCATCCGGCGCCAGCCTTGATCGAGAACCGTCAGTTCCTTCAGAACCCGCAGCACCCGGATCGACGGAACACCTGTGAAGTTGCAGAAGTCGAGATCGTCTTCCAGCGCGGCCAGTTCGTCATCTGTCATCTTTGACAGAATCTCCCGCAACCGGGTCTGATCGAAATGGTCGGACTGGAAATTGAACATCGGATTCACTCGCGACAGGAACTTGGCTTTCAGTCACTGTGATAGCAAATGTGGCCGAAATCGTCCAAATCTCGCCCAAATATGGCGAAAATCTGTCAAAAGCAGGCGCGTAATCCAGTTCCGCGGGGTTCATTGTCGAAGGTTTGGCAACAATCGGCGCGCCGAGATCCGGGCTGGTCTGGAACGAATCGCGCAGTTGTCTTACCCGCCCAACGCCTTGACGTAAGCCGCAATCGCCGCGCGATCCGCCGCGCTGAGGCGCGCCATGTTTTCCACGACCGACGCCATCGTGCCGCCTGCGCTGTCGAAATCCGGCGAGAAGCCGCTTTCGAGGTAATAGGCGATGTCGACGGCGCTCCAGTCCAGTTGATCGGGCGTCAGACCCGGAATGCGCCCCTCGCCCGACGGGTTCGGCGCGCCCGCCATCCACTGGCTGGTGTCGAGGCCGCCAAGTGCAGTGCGCGGCGTGTGGCATTCGCCGCAATGGGCCAGCGCTTCGACGAGGTAGCGTCCCCGCTCCAGCTCGGGTGTGTCGGCGGGCTGCACCCAACCGGTTGTGCCATAGAGCGCCTTCCAGATGCCAAGGCTGACGCGCAGATTGAAGGGAAACCCAAGCTCGTGGGGTTCACTGGCGCGGGTCGACGGCGGCAAAGTCTGCATGAAGGCCCAGAGGTCGGTCAGATCACCGCTCGTCATCTGCGCATAGCTGGCATAGGGAAAGGCCGGATAATAATGCTGGCCGCGCGGCGAAGTGCCGTGCCGCACCGCGCTGGCGAAATCGACGAGGGTCCAGCCGCCGATACCCTCGGCCGCATCGGACGAGATATTGGGGGCAACGAACGTCCCGAACGGGCTGACCAGACGATGCCCCCCGGCCAAAAGCAGCTTGTCGTCGCTTTCCGGTTCGGCATGGCACGATGCACAGCCCGCGGCCCAATAGACGGTTTCGCCACGCGCCGCATCGCCGGTAAGCCCGGCAAACTCGGTCGGGGCAACAGTGACCGGTCGCGTCAGCCAGAGCCCTGCGGCCAATACCGCAAGGCCGATCCCGGCCAGGACGACAAGAAGACGCAGCATAACCTGCAGTCAGTTGTTCGGCTTGCGATACGCCTTGTGACAATCGCCGCAGCCTTTGCCGACCGCACCCATTGCCCCCTGCATCGCCTCCTTACCGTCGCCTGCAACCGCGGCGAGCGCAGCGGCAGCTTCGGCGAACGTGGCGCCGATCTGGCCAGCGGTCGATCCTTCTTCCCAGATCGCGGGCAAGGCACGGCTTTCCTCCGGAAGGTCGTCGGACGACGTGCCCGGCACCCAATAGGCCCGCTGGTTCAGCGCGGCCAGCGCCGCGATGTTACCGGCAGCCGCCGCCGCGGCCTCGGCATCATATTCGATCTCGCCCTTGGCCATTGCGCCAAGCGTCCCGAGGTTGAAGCTGTAAAGCTGCATATGCGCATTGCGCGCCGTCACCGCCGGGTTTCCGTTGTGGCCGCCAGCAAAGGCGGTGCCTGCGGCAGCAAGCCCGCAAGCCAGACCAAGTACGAGAGGGAAACGGGTCATCAGGAGTCTCCTGTCTATGTGATGGGGTCCTGCACCGAGCCTAGCGACTGTCACCTCAAATGACACCCCGCAATATTGCGAGCGTTCTGCCGAAAAACGCACAGATTCATTGGGACGATCTCGCGATCATTCTGGCCATTGTCGAACATGGCTCGGTCGCTGCGGCCGCCAGCGCCCTATCGGTGAACCCCGCAACTGTCCTGCGTCGTACCGCCGATTTTGAAACCCGCACCGCCATGCGCCTTTTCGACAAGACAACACGCGGCTATCAAATCTCGCCCGACCGGCAAGCCCTGGTCGCAGCCATGCGGGATGCGATGCAGGCACTGGGAACGGTCGAGAAACTCATCGACCATGCACGGCCCAAGCTTGAGGGTGGGGTTCGCATCAGACGGCCCTCGAAGGCTTCGCCCTGCCCGCGCTCTCGTAACGCAAAAGGCCGCCCGAACGGACGGCCTTTCAAACGGGAATGTCTCGCGACAGTTATGCGTCGTCCAGTGCCTCGACCGCTTTTTCAAGATCGGTCTTGGTCGCCTTTTTCTCGCTAACCTCGGCCTGGCCAAAGATATGGTCGACGACCTTGTCTTCGAAAATCGGCGCCTGGATTTGCTGGCGCATGCCTGGGTTCTGCTGCACGAATTCGAAGAATTGGCGCTCCTGACCGGGGTACTGGCGCGCCTGGTTCATCACCGCCTGCGTCATCTCGGCATCTGACACTTCGATCTTCGCCTGCTGACCCAGTTCGGCGAGCAGAAGGCCAAGACGCACGCGGCGCTCGGCCAGTTTTGTATGCTCCTCGGTCGGCTCGATTTCGGGGTGATCGTGGCCCTCGGCGTCCGGGTTTTCCTCGTGCCAGAGCTGATGCGCGATCTGACCCGCTTCGGCCTCGACGAGCGAGGGCGGCAAATCGAAGCTGACCGCCTTGTCGAGTTCATCGAGAAGCCCGCGTTTCATCACGGCGCGGGACGCACCTTCGTATTCCGCACCCAGTCGTTCGGAAATCTGGCCCTTCAGCGCTTCAAGGTCGTCAGCGCCGAACTTCTTCGCCAACTCATCGTCGATCTCGGCAGGCTTGGGCGCCTTCACGGCCTTGACCGTGACGTCGAAAACCGCAGGCTTGCCGGCCAGATCCGCATTGCCGTATTCTTCGGGGAAGGTCACCTCGACGGCCTTCTCCTCCTCCGCCTTGACACCGACAAGCTGATCCTCGAAGCCGGGGATGAACTGGTTCGAGCCGAGGACCAGCGGGAAGTCTTCTGCGGTGCCACCGTCAAAGGCTTCGCCATCGACCTTGCCGACAAAATCGATCACCACCTGATCGCCGTCCTTGGCCTTGGACCCTTTCTTGCGGTCTTCGAAGTTCTGCGCGTTCTCGGCCAGATTGCCCAGCGCCTCGTCAATCGCCGCATCATCGGCCTCGACCACCAGCTTCTCCAGCTTGATCGATGCGAAGTCCACTTCGGGAATGTCGGGCAGCGCCTCGTAGGACAGGGCAACTTCGACGTCCTGGCCCGGCTTCCACTCCTCGTTTGTCATCTCGAGCTTGGGCTGCATCGCGGGCCGGTCGCCGCTGTCTTCCAGATGCTTTGCCATCGCGCCATCGACGCTTTCCTGCATCGCTTCACCCAGCAAACGCTCACCGAACTGCTTCTTCAAAAGCGCCATTGGCACCTTGCCCTTGCGGAAGCCCTTCATTTCGATCTCGGGCGCCGCTTCGGCCAGCTTTTCGTTTACTTTCGCATCAAGCTCGTCAGCGGTGACGACCAGCTTGTATCCGCGCTTCAGCCCGTCGTTCAGGGTTTCAGTGACCTGCATGGTTGTCCTCTTTGGGGCACGTGTCCGGAAAATCAGCGGCTGTCATAGCAAAAGGCGGCAGGGACGCAAGGGCAAACGAGCCCGAAAGCCCGCAGGACCGACCCTCTGTCTATCATTGGCCCGAAAATACCTCAGGGGGGGTCCCGGGGGGACAGCGTCCCCCCGGCGGATCGACGCGCGAAGCGCGGCGAAACCGCTCAAGCCAAACTCGGCAACCAGAGGACAATTGCCGGAAACGTCACCAGAAGTGCGATGGTCAACCCGTCGGCGATAAAGAACGGCATCACACCCCGGAACACGTCCTGCACGCTGAGATCCTCGCGTACGCCCGCCACCACGAAACAATTCAGTCCGATGGGCGGCGTGATCAGACAAAACTCCGCCATCTTGACCACCAGTATCCCGAACCAGATCGCGCACATCGGCCCCGACATGCCAAAGGCGCTGTCGGCGGCGGCGACGTTTTCGCCCCCGTTCAGCGCCATGACGGCCGGATAGACCACCGGCAGCGTCAACAGGAGCATTCCGATCGCATCCATGAACATCCCCAAAACGGCATAGGCCAGAAGGATGCAGATCAGGATCAGCATCGGCGACATCTCCAGCGACGTAATCCAGTCGGCAAAGGCACCCGGCAGGTCGGCGAAGCCGAGGAAACGAACATAGATCAGCACACCCCAGATGATCGAAAAGATCATCACCGTCAGCTTGGCGGTCTCAATCAGTGCGTCCTTCAGCTGTTTCAGCCGCATGCCCTGATAAAGCGCCATAAGAAAGACGATGAAGGCCCCCACGGCGCCACCTTCGGTCGGCGTGCCCCAGGCATCGCCGAAGGGGTTGTAGACAAAGAAGATGATGATCACGACAACCGCCACGATGGGGAGCGCGGGCGGCAGGCTGACCAGCCGTTCCTTCCAGGTGAACCCGCTGACCGGTGGGCCGACCGACTTGAACACAACCGCGATAGTGACGATCAGCGTGGCATAGACCAGCGCCGAAAACGCACCGGGAATGAAGCCCGCCAGCAACAGCTTGCCCACGTCCTGTTCGACGATAATCGCATAGATCACCAGGATCGCCGACGGCGGGATCAGCGAGGCAAGCGTGCCACCCGCTGCGACAACACCGGCCGCGAACTGCTTGTTGTAGCCCGATTTCAGCATTTCGGGGATCGCGATCCGCGCAAAAACGGCGGCCGTGGCAACCGATGCGCCCGAGACGGCGGCAAAGCCCGCCGTGGCAAAGACGGTCGAGACGGCAAGGCCGCCCGGCACCCAGGCGATCCAGCGTTTGGCGGCTTCGAAGAGCGCGGTCGTCAGCCGCGCGTGATAGGCCAGATAGCCGATCAGGATGAAGGTCGGGATCAGGCTGAGCGCCTGCGCTGAAACCTTGGAATGCGGCACCTGGCCCGCGATCTTGGCGCTGACCTCGAAAGCCTTCCAGAACCGGTCGGGATCATAGTCGAACCCGTTCCATCTGAGCCAGACCAAACCGGCAAAGCCCGCCAGCCCTGCGGCAAAGGCGACGCGCATGCCAAGGAAGACCATGACCAGCATGCCCCCGGTGGTCCAGAGGCCGATCTCGATATCCGTCATTTGCCCACGCCTTCAAGTTGCTCGGCCTCGGCGCGGGCCTGCTCGGCGACCGACTGGATCAGCGGCACGGCGACGGGCCGCTCCAGCCCCAGCCAGAAGGCGCGGCCATAGGCGGCTGCCTGCAGCATCAGGCGCAGGCACAAGACGCCGAACGCGATGGGCACCACCAGTTTCGATGGCCAGATCGGCAGGCCGATGTCGATCGAACTGTCGCGCGAGCACAACGGCCGGGCGCAATCGAAGGACCGGTCGAAATGCGACCAAGCCCCCCAAAGGAGCGCCAGCATCAGAAACAGGATCAGCAGTATCGAAACAAGCTCGAAGAACCACAGCACCCTGCCCTTCAGCGACCCGATCAGAATGTCCATGCGGATATGACCGCCCTCGCGCTGGACGTAAGACACGCCCATGATCGCAATGAGCGGCATCAATGCTTCGATGTAATCGACATAGCCCAGAAGCGGGCCGTCCATCAGGCCGATGCTGTCGAGAAGAGGGGCGAAAAACGTCTTGTCCAACTGCCGCCCAGCCACCGAGTACGCGGCAAGAAACATAAGTGAGAACGCGGCAAGCCCGCTGATCAACGCCGTGAATCGCTCAACCGGCAACAGCGCGCGGTCGAGACGGCTGAGCAGGCTCGAATCCTCCAGTACCGTGGATGTACCCGCCATCAGCCCGCCTCCAGTCCCAACGCGGCCCGCGCCTTTTTCGTCAGTTTCGCAACAACCAGGTCAAAGGACGCGTCAATGTGCTGCCGGATGTCGGCATCCGGCACCTTGTCGGGCTCGTGGATTTGCAACCACGTCATACCGCGCGACGCCATATAGGGCGCGGGCTGGTAGCCGGGCTGGTCCTGCAGCGCCTCGTAAATCATCTCGCTGACCTTGAAGGTGAAGGCATCGCGCCCCTCGTTCCAGCCGCAAAGCACATAGACCTTGCCGCCGATCTTCCACACGTCCGAATTGCCCCATTGCACGACATGCGTGCTGTGCGTCTTGGCCATGCAATATTGGTTGAAGTCGTCGCGTGTCATAAGAAAAGGGGCGCCCGATTGAGGCGCCCCGTGTGACCCTTAGTTGGTCATTTTCGCGTCTTTGAGCGTGCTTTGCACCAGATCGACCAGCTCCTGACCCGGGATGCCCTGGGCCTCCATGTCAGCAATCCACTGCGTGCGGATCGGATCGGCGGCCTGGGCGCGGAACGCTTCCAGTTCGGATTCCGGGATCTCGACCTTGGCCACGCCCTTTTCGGCGAGGATGCTCTCCCACTGCTCCAGAAGTTCGGCATAGTTGGCCAGATAGTGATCCAGCGCCTCGGGCACCGAACTGTCAAGCGCCTCACGATGCTCATCGGACAGCGATTCATAAGCGTCAATGTTCACCACCACCGGGCAGTTCACCGTGCCGGGGTTGAGGTTAGCGGTCCACCAGTCGGCCTGGTTGATCGTGCCAAACGACAGATGCGCGTGCTGGGCAAAGGCAACCGTGTCGACCACGCCCGATTCCATTGCCTGATAGGCTTCTGTCGCGGTCACGGATGTTGGCACGGCACCGACGCTTTCAAACGCCTTGCCAAGGCCGCCTGTTGCGCGCACCCGCATGCCTTCGAACTCTGACAGCGCATCGCGCGGCTCACCAGTGCCAACAATGTTGTACTGCGGCATAGGCGAGGTCATCAGAAGCTTTGCGTTCCACTGCGCCATTTCCTCGGTCGCGGCGGGGTGACCGTAGACGGCCATCGAGACGGCAACCTCTTCCTCCAGGTTCGACACGCCGAGGAAGGGCAGTTCCAGCACCGTGATCACGAGGTTCTTGTCGGGGTGATAGCCCGCGCAGAACTGCGCCATCTCGAACGCGCCGATTTCGATCCCGTCGAGGTTCTCGCGGTTTTTCGACAGACCGCCATAGCTGATGTTCATGGTGAACTCGCCACCGGTCTTTTCAGCGACCAGTTCCGCCAGCTTTTCGACATGTTCGGTAAAGGCGCGGCGCTTGCCCCAGAGGGACACGTTCCACTCGGTCGCCATGGCTTCACTGCCAAAGGCGACGACAATGGCCGCGATGCAGGTGCGGCTCAGGTATTTGTTCATGATGTGACCTCCCAGTTACATCTTACGGATGATGGCGCAACTATTGCGCAAGTCGAGGGGAAGGTCCAACCGGGAATGCTGCGAGGTCTGATGTTGGTGCCCGAGGAGAGACTCGAACTCTCACGATGTTGCCATCGGGGGATTTTGAATCCCCTGCGTCTACCATTCCGCCACTCGGGCGCACCAAAGTTCCGTTTAGGCAAGTGGCACCGGG
>JBCCWG010000096.1:0-11900 GCA_039193985.1 Pseudomonadota bacterium | reverse complement strand
CTTGCGGCAAAGCCCTATCGCGCGACCAAATCGGTGCTTCCCCCACCCTTTGCCGGTCTCACCTACGACGCCTTTCGCGGTATCCGGCCGATTGAAGGCAAGGCAGCCATGCTGCCCCATGGCCCCGAGTTCGCCGTTGATCTGCTGCCGCCAGGTCTTTTCTTTCCCGACCCGGTGCGGATCGACCGGGATACCGGAAGCGGGCCGCAGGAAGTCGCGTTTTCGCCCCAACTTTTCAGCTTTCAGGAGCGCTATTTCGATGTGATCCCCGACACGGCGCCGGGCGCTGGTTTTTCGGGGCTGCGGCTGCGCCACCCGCTGAACGCGGCTGATCGGATGGACGAAGTGCTGGTCGTGCAGGGGGCGAGCTATTTCCGCGCCATCGGCCGGTCCATGGTCTATGGCCTGTCGGCCCGCGCGGTGGCCCTCGGCACCGGTGGTGCGACGCCCGAAGAGTTTCCGCACTTCACACATTTGCAGCTTCACGCGCCCCAGACCGGCAGTGTGCGGATGGAAGGTGTAATCGACAGCCCGTCCCTCGCCGGTCACGTGGATATGACGCTGACGCCCGGGGGCGACACGGTGATGAACCTCGCCGTCACACTGCTGCCCCGCCGCGAGATTGCCGATATCGGGGTCGCCCCCCTGACATCGATGTACCTCAAAGGTCCCTTGCGCGCTTCGGTCTCAGATGATTTCCGGCCACGCGTCCATGACAGCGATATGCTGGTGATCGAAAACGGCGCGGGTGAGTATCTCTGGCGACCGATCTCGAACCCCGCGAATGTGGAAAGCTCGGCCTTTGTGGATGCGGGACCGCGCAGTTTTGGCCTGTTCCAGACCGCGCGTGCATTCACCGATTTCGAAGATACCGAGGCGCGCTATCACGACCGCCCCAACGCCATCGTGCGCCCGTCGGGCGATTGGGGGGCAGGTGCCGTTGTCCTTGTCGAAATCCCGACCGGGGATGAATTCATGGACAATATCGTGGCCTTCTGGCGACCCGAGGCACCCTTGGCGGCGGGCAGCGAACACCGCTTTGACTATGCGCTTCACTGGACGCTTGCCCCGCCCGGCCCCGGCAGTGGCGCGCGCATCCTGCAAAGCCGCAGTGGCCGCGAGCATGACCAGCCGGGCAAGCGCCGCTATGTGATCGATGTCACGGGGGATGCGGATGGCCGCAGCGCAGACATCACCGCTGATGGTTCGGCCGAGATCGACGGCGTCAGCCTCTTTGCCCTGCCCGATGGCAGCGGCACGCGCGTCACCTTCCTGCTGGCCCCGGGTGAGAGCGACGCTGTGGAGCTCCGGCTTGCGGTGGGCGGCGGGACATCACCGCCGCTTGTCTGGCTGCACCGCTGGACGCGGGCCCGCGACGGTGGAGTTTAGGACGTGGTGTCTTTAACCTTCAACAACGATCTCAGCCGCAAGCGGGCGATGGTCGGACGCCGTGCGAATGCCCGGCCCGTCGAGGACGGTGGCAGTGGTAATCCGCGCCCCGCCTGCGGCGAGGAAGCGATCCAGCGGCACCAGAGGCGCTTGACCGGAAACGTTGCTGGCGCAGGCCCGGCGTAGCGATCCCCCAGCACAAACTTTGACAGGGCCATCCCGCCCCAGGGCCGCCACTCGTTCAGGTCACCGCAAAGCACCGTTGGGCGCGCGGGCTGACGGAAGAGATACTGCCCCAAGGTGCGCAGTTGTACTGCCCGCAACACCTGGGTCAGCGACAGGTGCATACCCACAAAGCGAAACTGGCAACCGGCGCGGCTGAGGTCCATCACCACAGCCCCACGGTGACAATGCCCCGGCATATCGACGACGCTGACCCGCTCGACCGCAACCGACGGATGAACAAACCCGATCACGCCGAGAAATCCGTGGCTGTCCGGGCCCCATCTGGTGCCGCTTTCGGTGTGGACTGAGCACAGCCCGGTGCGCGACTCGATCGCCTTAATGTCGAGGACACCCGCATGCGGCGGGCATTCGCCATCCGCTTCCTGCAGCATCAGCACTTGGGTGTCGGGCAACAGAACCTCATCGCAGAGCACGTTTGCAGTGCGCTCGGCATCGACCACGCCATCCTCGCCCCGCCCGCGATGGATGTTCCAGCAGATCGACGACAATGTGGTCGAGGCGTGCGTCATGGCGTGTCCCTATCCGGGTTAGGTATCTCCCGATAGGCATAATCCGCGCGCGCGACGGATCAACTTCGCTGCGACACGCGGCAATAGCCTAGTCGCCCGCACGTGCCGCGAACCGCGCCGCCTCCTGCAGACGCTGATACACGGCATAGCGCCGCGCGAAGGTCTCCGCCGTCGCCCCGCCGGTCGGTGTGGTCGTGTCCGAGACCCGCGACATCGCTGTCATGCAGTCGGTCAGGCTGCCATAGGCCCGCGAGGCCCGCGCACCCAGCATCGCAGACCCGAGGAGCACAGGCTCCTCAGTCTCGGGGCCGATCACCGGCAAACCCGCCGCGTCTGCCAGAATCTGGCGTATCGCGGCGCTGCGGCCCGCGCCGCCCGAAATCACAATATTGGCCACAGATGCACCGCTTTTCGCTTGTGCCTCGATGATCTGTCGCAAGCCAAACCCCACACCGCAAAGCCCGGCGACATAGAGCGCCACGAGATTGTCGAGCGAAGTATCCATGCCAAGCCCTGCAATCACCGCGCGGGTGCGCGGGTCGGCATGCGGGGCGCGGTTGCCGAGAAACTCTGGCAGGACATGAAGCTCCCCGGCCAACCTCACAAGATCACTTGCAGATCCAACCTTGGAGAGCGCACGGGACATCAACCAGTCGGGCACCGACGCCCCTGCGGTTTCCGCCAAAGCCGCCGCCTCCCCTGCTGCCGGATGTTGCGCGATCAGGCGGTCGATCGCCGCTCCTGCCGCCGACTGTCCGCCTTCGTTCAGCCACATGCCCGGCACCATGGCCGAGTCATACGGCCCCCAGACCCCCGGCACGAAAACCGGGTAGCCGGTCGTCGTCATCGTACAGGACGAGGTGCCGAACACGTAAGCCATGTTGTCGGTTGCGGGGCCAAGCCCCGACGCCCCAACGGTGCCGACACCGCCCGCATGCGCGTCGATCAGCCCGGCACCCACCGGCGTACCCGGAACAAGGCCCAGCGCGGAGGCCGCGGCTTCGGTCAGCCCGCTCGCCAACGGCGTGCCCGGCTCAACGATCTCGGTCCCGATCCGGGCAAAACCCTCGTCAGCCAATTCGCCAAGCCCGATCTGGCGGAAGTATCCGGCGTCCCAGCCGCCATTGCCCGCGACATAGGTCCACTTGCAGGTCACCGTGCAGCTTGACCGCGCCAGCGAACCCGTCGCCTGCCAGGACAGGAAATCGGTCAAATCGAAGAAATGCCCGGCCCTGGCGAAAACATCCGGCAGGTTGCGCTTAAGCCAGAGCAGTTTCGGCGTCTGCATCTCGGGCGAAATCACGCCCCCGACAAAGGACAAGACCGAATGGCCCGTCGCATTGATCTCCTCCGCCTCGCCCATGGCACGGTGATCCATCCACACGATGATGTCGCGCGCGGCGTCCCCGCTGGGACCGACCGGAAGCGAGGCGCCCGCGCCGTCCAGCACGACCAGCGAACAGGTGGCGTCGAAGCCGACACCCGCAATGTCGGCGGGCGGGATGTTTGCGGCAGCAACAGCTGCGCGCGACGCCTCGGTCACCGCCGACCAGATCTGTGCCGAAGACTGTTCCACGATGTCGCCGCCTTCGCGGAAGATCGCAAGCTCGGAAACCCCACTGCCCAAAAGCCGCCCATCGGCATCGAACACACCGGCTCGGGCACTTCCGGTCCCGACATCAATTCCAAGAAAACACGGCATTTTCTGGCTCCCTGGCTCTGCGTCAACTGCGTGGGCGGGCCACGTCATTGCTGCCCTCGGGCTCGGGTCCGTGGCCATAGCTCATCCGTTTCATCTGGCCGATCACGCGCTCCATTTCCTCATCCGAAAGGATCGGCGGATCGCCCAGCGTCAGGGCTTGCACATATTGGCGCGAGAGCGTTTCCACCTCACCCGCCATCCAGAGCGCGTCGTCAAACGCGTGACCGAGCGAGATTTGCCCGTGCTGGCCCAGCAAACACGCCATGCGCCCCTCAAGCGCCTTCAGCGCGGCATCCGATAGCGCCTGCGTGCCAAAAGTCGCGTACTCTGCACAGCGGATATTCGTGCCGCCAGCGATGCCGACCATGTAGTGAAAGGCCGGTATCTCGCGGTGGTGGCAGGCCAGCGTGGTGGCATAGATCGAGTGGCAATGCAGGACGACGTCGATATCGGTGCGTGCGCGCAGGATATCGCGATGAAAGCGCCACTCCGATGACGGGCGGCCGCCGACATAGGTGCCGTCAAAGCCCATCTCGACAAGGTCGTCGGGCTTCATCGTCTCGTAAGGCAGCGACGATGGCGTAATGAGGAAGACATCGCCCATGCGCACCGAGAGGTTGCCCGACGTGCCCTGATTGATGCCGGATGCGTTCATCTGGCGACAGGCTGCCACCATGCGTTCGCGAAGTTCTTTCTCTTTCATGCGTCTTTGCTTTCCTGTTGTGCTGCCGCCGCGCGCCATCTTGCAGCGTAGTCTGCCAGTCCCGGAACTGCGAGGGGTACGACCGCATCAGGCGCCATCGAGACGGTCGCGCGCGGTGCTTTGTGGCTTGCCAGATGTACCGCGCCCACCACGACGCCGTGGGTTTCCTCTGAGAGCTCTGTTGGCAGGCCCGGGCGCAAGGCCGCGACGAGCGGGACGAAGAGCGGTTCTTTCAGAAAGGCGCCGTCCAGAACCAACCGTGCCCCGCCCTTCAGCACGTCCGCGCAGGCCACTGTCAGAAGGGCCGAGTGCAAGAGGGCAAGTGCCGTACGCTCAGCCTGCGTGGCGGGCTCGGGACCGACGATACAGCCGCGTCCGACGCTTCCGGGGAACTGCCCGTCGTCATCGCCAAAACTGGGCAGCGCCATCGTGCCCTGCTTGACCAGCCGCGCCAGCACCTCGGCGTCGGTGGCCCCGCCCTTCCAGCCGGCTCCGGACAGTGCGGAAAACGCGCGCCCGGCCATGGTCAACGCGCCGCCCACCGGGTGGCCCTCGATGTCTGCGTTGATCGATGTGCCGCGTGCCTGTTCGAGCGCCGCGATATCGGCCTCACGCGATAGGGCCACAACCCAGGTTCCGGTCGAGACGAGCGTGAAGTCGCGCAGCCCGGCGGCAAGATAGCGATAGAAGTTCGCCGAGGAATCGTGCGCCCCTGTCAGAACAGTCAGGCTCTTGGGTATCCCATATTCATGAGCCAAACCGGCGCGCACCTGTCCCAGCGGTGTCCAGGCCGGGCGGAACGCGGGCATCAACCGCCCCCAGTCCTGATCCGCCACGATCGGGGACCAACGCCGCCTAGGCACGTTCCACAAATGCGACTGCGCTCCCATGGCCGAGTATTCCGAGGCGGCCACACCGGTCAGCCACCAGCCCCAGTATTGCGCTAAGTTCAGATAAAACCGCGCCCGGCCAAAGACCCTGGCATCAGCGTGCTCCATCCACAGCAACTGGCGTGCGGCATGGGTCGTGCGCATCATGATCGCGCTGCCGCGATCCTCGAACGTTCCGGCCTTCGCGCGGTATTCGGCGTCGATGTCACCGGGGCAGGTCTGTTCATAGTCGATCATAGGCAGCGCCGCGCCCATCTCCGGCCCTTCAGGGTCCGGCCCGACAAGCACACCGCCCGAGCCATGCCCCACCGGGATCAGGACCTTGATGGGATGATGCGCAGAAAGTGCGCCCAGCGTTTCACAAATCCAGTGACCGAGGCCAGCCAGATCATGATGCCGCCAGGGGGGACCGTCCAGCACGCGGTTTTGCGTCGACCGGTTCTCCAGCAGCGTGCCATCGGCCGAGGCCACCCAAAGGTCCACATTGGTCTTCCCGACATCGAGGACCGCGATTTCGCCCGAAACCGTCACCGGCGAGGAAAACCGTAACGAAGGCTCAGCTTATTCATATCAGGCGATACTGCGCGGCCTTGTTGCGCAAAAACGGCAAGCCCTTGTCCATCACTTCCTCGAACGACGGCGCAACCGGTCGCCAGACGGCCAGACCATAGCCGATCTGCGGTGGCATGTTGATGAAGCTTTCCATCGCCAGCCCGCCCTTGAAGCCGACGGCGGCAAGTGTGGCATAGACCTCGTCCCAGTCGCAGGTGCCTTCGCCCGGCGTGCCCCGGTCGCTTTCGGACAAATGGATATACCGCAGATGCTCGCGCGTATCGAGGATGCCGTTGCCGGCGCCCTTCTCCTCGATATTCATGTGATAGGTGTCGAGGTGGATGAAGATGTTATCTGCACCCACCTTTTCGATCATGTCTTTCGCCTGCCATCCGGTGTTGATCAGATGGTTCTCATACCGGTTTACAGGTTCGATCCCGAAGGCGATGCCGATGCTCTTGGCGTGTTTCGCTGCGGCCTCAAGCGCGCGGGCGACGTTGTCATACTCGGCCTCAGTCGGCGGAACCCCGGTCCGCTCACCGATCCCGCCATAGGTCACGCCGGAGAGCGCTTCGGCCCCCATCTCCTTGGTCTTGTCCATCGCGTCGATCAGATGCGCGATGGCGCCATCTGGGTTGACCGAAGCCCAGTTCTCCTCCGGCAGACCTAAAGAACAGACGGCCCGCATCTCGTGCTTGGCCAGCAGGTCACGGGTATGTGCGGCGTCAACTATGCGGGTATCGAGCAAAGCGATCTCGATGAAATCCATGTTGTACGCGGCTGCCGACGGGATCGTACGCTCGGCACCTTCCCGATCCCAATGCATGGTCCACATGCTGGTATGTACGCCGAAACCTTCCATCGTCACGTTCCTCTTCGTCGTTTGGTTTGCCACCATCCCCCGGCCCATCGGAGCGCCATCACTCCGATCAGGAAAAGGCCCCAGACGGCGGTGGACAGATGTTGATTGGCGCCGATCAGGTTCAGACCCGAAGACAGCGCCTGCAGGATCATCAGGGCAAGAACAACGGGCAGAACGCGGCCGAAGCCGCCGAACGGGTCGATGCCGCCCAGAAAGCAGGCCAGAACAGTGACCAGAAGCAGCGCCTCACCGTGCCCGACCCGGACCGAGTTGAAACGCGCGGCCATGATGATCGCGGCAATCGCACATATGACGCCCGAGATCGTATAGATCAGCACCAGCGTCCGGCGCGTGTGAATGCCGGAATACTCCGACGCCTCAATGTTCGATCCGATCATGTAGACCGAGAACCCGTGCCGCGACCGCTTGAGCATGATGTGCCAGACAATGGCCGCCCCGATGAAGACCAGCATTGGCACAGGGACGCCGAGGAAACTGCCATGCCCGAGCACGTTCATGTATTCGGGGAAGCCCGAGATATCGCCGCCGCGTGTCAGAAACTCACCCAAGCCCCGCAGAAAGATCATCATGGCGAGCGACACAAGGATGGGATGCGCCCCGACATAAGCCACGACCGCGCCCATCACTGCGCCCGATGCGGCACCGACAGCGACCGCCAGTGCGGTTCCCAACATGAACGCGCCGAACCCGGCCTCGGGCCCGCCGAACTGGATCAGCACCCAGGCCAGCGCAAGGCCCGAGATGTTGGCCTGAAAGATGATCGCAAGGTTCAGCCCACCGGACAGGATCGGCACCAGCATGGCAAGGGTCAGAAGCCCGAGCACCGGGAGTTGAAACGCCATCGATCTCAGGTTTGCCCCCGTCAGGAAGAGCGGAGTCGCCAGCGAAAAGGCCAGAACGACCACGCCCAGAAACGCCAGGAGTGGCAGGGTCTCCGCGCCGAGGGTGGCATTGAGGCGCTCTCGCAAGCTCATGTCGCGCGCTCCTTCAACGGGGCATCCATGTCGCGCGACTTGCGCCGCCGCCCGAAGCTCAGGTTCGAGGATGAGATCGCTACGAGGATCGCGGCCCCGATGATCATCTGGAACGCAAAAGGCGAAATCCCCAGCAGATTCAGGCCGTTCTGCGTGATCGCCACGAACATCACACCCAAGATACAGCCCACAACTGTGCCCCTTCCGCCGCCCAAACGCGCGCCACCGAGGACGACAGCGGCCAAAACATCAAGCTCCCGGCCATAAAGCGCGTTCGGCACAACCTCCTGCGCGATGTTCACCTGCATCAGCCCGCCAATACCGGCCATCATCCCGCACCAGCCAAAGGCCACGATCTGCATTTGCCAGATGTTCACACCGGCGCGGCGCGCGCCTTCGGGATTGTCGCCGAACGCATAAAGCTGACGGCCCAGCGTCGTCAGCCGGATCAGCACCCAGGTCGCCAGAACACAGACGATCATCACTGCCACCGACAGGTTCAGCTCGGACCACGTCCCATCCGGCGCCTGCCGCTCGAAGATGAAAATCCGGTCGGTCCACCAATCCGGCAGGTTGTAGATGTTGCGCCCTCGGGTGAAGAACATCAGCAGCCCGAAGAACGCGTTGAACGTGGCGATGGTGATGACGATGGAAATCACCCGGAACCCGTGGATCAGCGCCGCGTTGATCAGCCCCAGCCCGATGCCCAGCGACCCGGCGACGATAAACCCGATGGCCCAGTTGCCGCCGCCTATTCCCATGAACACCTGCGCCGCGACGTATTGCACAACCGAGGCAGCAACGGCGAAAGAGATGTCGATACCGCCCGCCACGAGAACGACCAACAGACCCACCGCCCAGATCAGGTTCACCGCGTTGTTGTTCAGAAGCGATGTGATGTTGCCCAGCGTCAGGAACGTGTCGGTGCTGAGCGAGAGCCCCACGATCATCGCCAGCAACACCACCGACAAGCGCGCCTCGACCGGGTAGGTGCGAAAGAGATCACGCATAGATGCGCGCCTCCAGTTCGGCGACGCCGGTGCCTCGCGGGTCGTATTCGCCCACGATCCGGCCATCGGCCATGTGCAGCACGCGGTCGGAATTGTAAAGAACCTCGGTCACCTCGTCCGAGATCAGCAGGATCGCCAGCCCCTCATCCGCCAGCTTGCGCACGATGCGAAAGATACCCGCCCGCGCACCGACATCGACCCCGACCGTCGGACTGTCGAGGATCAGAAGCCGGGGTTCGGTTGCCAGCCACTTTGCCAGCACAACCCGTTGCTGATTGCCGCCGGAGAGGGTTGAGACGGCATCGTCGGGCTTGCCGATCTTGACCGCAAGCTCGCGGATCCAATGGTTTACCAGTTCGGATTGCCGTGACGCCGAAATCATCCCGAAACCACCGAGGATGCGATCCAGAACCGAGATGACGGTGTTGTCGGCAATCGATTGCGGCTGGATCAGCCCCAGCGACAGGCGGTCTTCCGAGACATAGGCGACCCCGTGCCGGATCGCTTCGCGGATTGAGCCAAAACGCACCGGCGCACCGTCCAGCGCCACTTCGCCCGCATCCGGCGCGCGCATGCCGATCAGGGCATGTGCCAGCTCGCTCCGCCCGGCACCAATCAGGCCGGTCAGGCCCACGACCTCGCCGCGCCGAACGGTCAGGCTCACATCCTCGAACTCGCCATCGCGCGACAGGCCACGCACCTCGAGCACGGGTTCCGCGTTCGAGCGATCCCGCGCGCTGACGGTGCTTTCCAGTTGCGCGCCGGTCATCAATTCCCCCAGCCGGAACTGGGTCATGCCCTCGGTCGGATAGACCCCGACGAGGATGCCGTCGCGAATGACCGTTACCCGCTCCGCAATGTCGATCACCTCAGCCAGTCGATGACTGACAAACACAACTGCGATCCCCTGTTCCGACAGGTTGCGCACGACGGCGAGCAAGGCATCGGTCTCGCTCTGTGTCAGCGAGGCCGTTGGCTCGTCCATGAACACCAGACGCGCGTTCCCCATCAGAGCGCGCGCAATCGCCACGATCTGACGCTCGGCAATCGGCAGGTCGAGAAGCCGCGCGTCCAGATCGAGCCGCACGCCCAACCGGTCGAGAACCGCGCGTGCCCGGGCCCGATGCGCGCCGCCCAAGGCCAGACGCGGCATCAGCCCGACCATCTCGTCAAAGGCGATGTTCTCGGCCACTGTCATGTGCGGGAAGAGCGCGAGATCCTGCCAGATCACGGCGATCCCCAGCGCACGTGCACGGGTCGGTGAGATCGCCCCCATGCGTTCGCCAAACAACTCGATTTCAGCCCCTGGATCAGGGGTGTAGACGCCAGTCACAATCTTGATCAGCGTCGACTTTCCACACCCGTTCTCTCCGGCAAGGCAATGCACCTCACCGGCCCGGACCTCGAATTCCACCGACTGAAGCGCCTTCACACCGCCAAAGGTCTTCGAGACGTTTCGAAGCCGCAGCGCCGGGGCCGGTTTGGTCTCGGTTGTCATGAGTGTTTTTCGTCAGGGGGACCGGAGTGAAGGGCCCCCCTGCGCTTTGCCTTAAACGGTCTCAGAGACCTTTCGCAGCAAGTTCGTCCACCGTGCTCTTGTTGATCTCCAACAGGTTGTCGGTGATGATGTTGCGCGTTGCCGCATCCGGGCTGACGACACCAAGGCCTTCGATCTCGGTGCCTTCGGTGATCTCGACACCTTCGACCAGCATATTGCCCATGGTCACGAACACGCGGCCCGCTTCGGCCGGGTTCCACATGAAGCCGCCCGAGATCACGTCATCCTTGAGCAGCTTCTGGCCCTGACCGGGCGAAAACGGCCCCATCACATGCACCTGTCCGCCAAGGCGGCGTTCCTCAATCGCACGACCTGCCCCGATCGGGCCCTGGCTGCCAAAGGCGAGGAACCCGCGCAGGTCAGGATTGGCCGCGATCAGATCGAGCGCCGTCGACCGGCTGTCATCGACGCTTTCTGCCACGCCATAGCGATCACCAACCGGCTGCAGCTTGTCGGCGCAGTTGTTGGCGAGCCACTCGATCCCGGCATCCGCCCACGCGTTGTGCAGCGGCACGGTCAGCGATCCGACATAGACGGCGTAAGTGCCCGGCTCAGTCGTCTTTTCGCAGAGCAGCTTGGCATGCGCTTCGCCGAACCCGTCGGCAGACGCGAGTTCAAAGTTCCAGTCGACATTGTTCAGGCCCGGCCCTTCATGCGCCACCACCTTGATGCCGGCTTCCATTGCCTTTTGCAGAACCGGCTCGAGTGCCGCCTCGTCATTGGGCACCACGCCGATCACGTCGACGCCCTTGGCGATCAGGTCCTCGATGGCGCGCACCTGCAAGGCAGGGTCGGCCGAGGTCGGCCCGATCATCTCGGCACTGACACCGAGTTCGGCGGCGCGTTCCTTGATGCCTTCTTCCATCGCGTTGAACCACGGAATGCCGCCGATCTTGACGACGATCCCCATGGTGGTTTCAGCGTTCGCCGCACTGACCGACGACAGCAAAGCGACCGCAGCAGCGGCGTTCAAAAGTCTTTTCATGTTTTCCTCCCATGCGCGGCGCCAACAGAAAGCGCCACCAGACGGCCAAGACAGGCCAAGTTCGATTCGCCGTTAACAGGCTTGCTCAATCGATGTAGCAACGGTAAGCAGAACAAATATTTCAGTCAAGCGGCCTGTGCGGTAATTTTCGGGAAGGACCCGACACCAATGAAGTCAGGGCAGAAAAGCACGATCTACGACATCGCCCAAAAGGCGGGCGCCTCGCCTTCGGCGGTCTCGGCGGCTTTGAACGGCAAGGGGCAGCAACGGCGGCTGAAACAGGAAACCGTCGAGCGCATCCGGCGCGTCGCCGAGGAGGTGGGGTATACCACCAACCTGCAGGCGCGGGGCCTGCGCAAGGCCGAATCCGGCTTGGCGGGCATGGTGCTGCCCGAACACGAGAACCGGTTCTTTGCGGAACTCAGCCAGAAGTTTGCACAGGAGGCACATGCCCGCGGCCTCTGCCCCGCCATCGTCCACGCAGGGCGCGATCCGCAGG
>JBCCWG010000095.1:0-12070 GCA_039193985.1 Pseudomonadota bacterium | reverse complement strand
TCGGTTGAGATGCGGTGCGTTGCCGTGCGCTGGGGGTACGGCACGGCCGATGAGTGGCAAGAGGCCGACTGGATCATCGACCATCCGAGTGAACTGAGCAGCGCCGTTACCTCTCTCGGGCTCTAGTCTTTACGCCACCAGAAGCCGCGCTTCGTACCGTCTCAGGGCCGGGCGCGCCGCAGGTCCGTAACCCGCCCCCGTGGCCGGATCGAGATCGGGGAAGATCGCGTGAAGCTCGGCGATCATGTCCTGGTCAAAACTGCCGGTTGTCTGCGGACCGGGCAAAAAGCTTTCGCTCTCCAGACCGTTCGACCACACCACCTGATGCCGGTCGAACAGCAGATGCACATACTCCACGACACCGCCGGTCACCTGCTGAATACGGCGCCCGTCAATCAGGTCGCGCGCCGCGATCAGCACTTCGCTTGACCCGAACAGCAGATCGGCATGGGTGTTGCGCACAAGAACGCGGTGGAGCGGCGACACCGAAACCGCGCCATGTGTGCCCAGCGTGTTCTCGGCAATGCGGACCGGGGCCATCTTGCCTTCGGCAGGCACGACGCGGCGACCGATCCACCGTACGGGCTGAAACCCATCGTCCCGGGTGCGCACCAGATCACCGACCGCCAGGCGTTCGACCGGGACGTCGCCCCTGTCAGTTCGAATGAGAGTTCCCGACACAAAACAGGGTATCGTGTCGATGATGATGAACCCGACCGCGCTGTCCCCGGTCGTCGATGTCGTCTCATAGGTAAAGGCGACATCTTCCGAAACGGCATTACCGACAAGGTCCAGCGTCCCATCAGGGTTCAGCGTCACAGACTGACCAGTTGTCAGCACGACGGTGTCGCCGGGGGTCACCGCCTGCCCGTTGATCTGAGTGATAAAAGCGGCGCCGCCGGTGTTGTTGATGTCATTGGCCAGAACGTCGACCGTGAGACTGTCACCGGGCCGTAGCAGATAGTCGTCAGTGTTCGCGATCAGGTCACCCTGTACGCTGTCAGCTGCAATCAACAAGTTGGAGTCGTAGAGATTGTCAGACACGTCGGCGAGGCCGATCTTCAACGTCTGCTCGACGCCCGGCGTTACGGGAATGACAAGCGACATCGAAACGGTTAAACCGTCCATTTCGGTGTTGAACGTGTCGTTCACATTGCTCCGAAACAGGTTGATGCCGCCGGACTCGTTGATGTTGCCGACACTGGACAGTCCGTTCCCGGCTGCCAGCGGCACGTTCACGCCATCGATCCACACACCAACCATGTCGTTATAGATTGAGCCTGCGAACTCCGGGTACTCGTCTGAGGAGAACACGAACTCCATGGTGATGAAGTTCACGCCCGGATCGGCGATGAAGTCGACCTCCAGAAAGTTGGCATCAAACGTGCTCAGACCCGACAGTGCATTGAAGTCGGCGTCGCCGTTTACCCCAGAATTAGGAGACGTCGTGTTGGTCTGAAGGTTCGTGTTGGCGCCGGAATCGTTCGTGAACCTGTCCGCCTCACCGGTCGACAGGATGACCCCGGTGTCGCTGGGAACAACATTTGGCGAGATGGCGTCACCATTCGAATAGATGGCCGAGGCGTCCGGGTCGCCGGTAAAGGACGCACCCGTGACAGTGACGCGATCCCCGAAGATAAGCTGGGCCATCTGAAGCGCGGTGGCGCTGTCGTTATATGTCAACTCGGGCATGCCTGCCTCACAGATCGAGCGAGGCAGCACATGTCACCGGTCGTGCGGTCACATGTGTCTTGGTTGTTCTGCGTACGACCGGAGTTTTCTCGCGTCCCGTACCTGTCGACCCTGCCTCGGGTTTGTTTGGTGTAAGAGTGCATTAACTATGGACTTTCGGGAAGACCCCGGACCGCGCACCGCCGCGAAGGGTGTTGTTCACGCCACAGCTCCAAAGCGTGCAAGTGGATTGCGGCCAGCCTGCGTCCACGCTAGCCACAGGCATGACTTGCGACCCGATCGACCTGACCGCCCGCCTTGTCCGATGCCCCTCGGTCACACCCGCCGAGGCGGGCGCCATTGCCCTGCTTGAGAACCTGCTCACTGACGCGGGCTTCACTTGCTTTCGCGCCGACCGCGGCGAGATCGCAAACCTCGTCGCCCGTTGGGGGCCCAAGGGGCACGCCCGGACGTTCGGGTTCAACGGTCACACGGATGTGGTGCCGGTGGGCGATGAAAGCGCATGGACCCGCCCGCCGTTCGGGGCCGAGGTCGTGGACGGCTGGCTCTATGGGCGCGGCGCCACGGATATGAAAAGCGGGGTCGCCGCCTTTGTCGCTGCGGCCATCGACATGGTGCGTGAAACACCGCCCGACGGCGCTATCGTAATCTCGATCACGGGCGATGAGGAGGGCGATGCGACGGATGGCACGCCGGCCATACTCGACTGGATGGCAGAGCATGGCGAGGCGATGAGCGTGTGTCTGGTCGGCGAACCGACCAGCCCCGACAAGCTGGGCGACGCGATCAAGATCGGCCGGCGCGGCTCGATGACCGCATGGTTCACGGCAACCGGCGTACAGGGCCACGCGGCCTATCCCCACCGCGCCAAAAACCCGGTGCCAGCGATGGCCCGCCTGATCGACCGTTTGGCATCGAGGACACTCGACACCGGGACGGAGCATTTCGATCCGTCAACGCTGGCCGTCACAACATTCGACACCGGCAACCCGGCCACGAATGTCATCCCCGCCAAGTGCAGCGCTGCCGTCAACATCCGCTTCAACGACAGCCACACTTCCACCGATCTGACCGCCTGGATCGAAGGCGAGGTCGCTTCAGCGTCGGAGGCTTTCGGCATCGATATCGACATGCGCATCAAGGTTTCGGGTGAGAGCTTTCTGACCCCGCCCGGCCCGCTTTCGGACCTCGTATCGAACGCGGTTGAGGCCGAGACGGGCCTGCGGCCTGAACACTCAACATCCGGCGGCACGTCGGATGCGCGCTTTATCAAAGACCATTGCCCCGTTGTGGAATTTGGCCTTGTCGGTCGCACCATGCATCAGGTCGATGAACGTGTCGAAACGGCCGACATCACACGGCTGAAGGCGATCTATCGGCGCATCCTCGACGGGTATTTCGCATGATCCGACGCGCGGGGCCCGAGGATATGGACGCCGTGTTCGAAATCCGGCGCATTGTCTTTATCGAAGGCCAGAATGTGCCCGAACATGAAGAACGCGACGGCAAGGATGATGAAGCGATCCACCTGATCGCGTTTCACGGCACGCAACCGGTGGGCACAGCGCGCCTGCTGCTGCAGGACGGTGTGGGCAAGATCGGGCGCGTCGCGGTCTTGTCCGAGATGCAGGGGCGCGGGCTTGGCAAGGCCATCATGCAGGCCGCGCTGGATGAACTGCAGGTCGAAGGCGTGAGCTTGGCGAAGCTCGCGGCGCAAACCCATGCGCTTGGGTTTTACGAAGCGCTGGGGTTCGAAGCTGAAGGCCCCGAGTTTCTCGACGCAGGCATCCTGCACCGCGATATGACCCGCACGCTTTGAGGCAGCCCACCGTCATTGTCATGGTCAAGGAACCGCGTGCGGGCCGCGTAAAAACGCGGCTTGGCCGCAGCATTGGCATGACCGGTGCCGCTTGGTGGTACCGGCATCAAACGGCGCATCTCCTCCGGCACATCGCAGACCCGCGCTGGTGCGTCATTCTCGCGGTGGCCCCGGACAGGGAAGGCCTGCAAAGCCGTGTTTGGTCACCGCAGTTCCCGCGCCAGGCCCAAGGGCAGGGTGATCTTGGCCAGCGCATGGCGCGCCTGTTGCGCGGAACGCAGGGTCCAACAGTGTTGATCGGGTCGGACATTCCTGCCATTCGCCGCCACCATCTCAACGCGGCTTTTCGCGCGCTGGGTCAGGCGCCCGGCGTCATTGGGCCTGCGCCGGATGGGGGGTTCTGGCTGGTCGGGCTGCGCCATCCTGCGCGCGCACCATCCCGCCTTTTCGTCGGCGTGCGCTGGTCGCACGCGCAGACGTTGACGGACACGTTGCCCACGCTTCCGCAGCCTGTCGCCCTGATTGACACGTTGCGTGACGTCGACGAAGCAGGCGATCTTTGACGGCCCATATCCCACGTGACCTCGCCCGGCGTGCGTGATACCGCCAAAGCATGGCGCGTATACCTTCCAAACAGGACATTCTCGACTGGATTGAGGAGAACCCAACCCTGACGGCCAAGCGCGAGATTGCCAAGGCGTTCGGGATCAAGGGGGCTGACCGGATCGATCTCAAGCGGATGCTGAAAGAGCTTGAGGAAGACGGGCATCTCGAAAAGCGCCGCAAGACCTATCGCGACCCGGACAAGTTGCCGCCCGTCTCGGTGTTGCAGGTCAGCGAACCCTCGCCGGATGGTGATCTTTATGCCCGCCCGCTGGAATGGCAGGGCGAGGGACCCGAGCCCAAGGTCATTCTGGTGCTGCGCGCCGCCGACCCTGCCCTGGGTGAGGGCGACCGTATTCTGGCCCGCCTGCAGGCGGTCAAAGGTGAGGCGCATGGCTATGAGGGCCGGTTGATCCGCCGGATCGGGACGAACCCTCGCAAGGTTCTCGGCGTGTTTCGCAAAGCGGCCGAAGGGGGGCGTATCCTGCCCGTCGACAAGGGCGTAGCGCGCGAGTGGCGCGTGGCTCTGGGTGCGACCCATGGCGCGAAGGATGGCGAGTTGGTCGAGGCCGAACAGGCCGGGCCGAAGGACAGCATGGGCGTGCCGCGGGCGCGGATTATCACCCGGCTTGGCGATCCATCGCAACCAAGAGCCGTATCGCTGATTGCCATTCACCAACACGGGCTGCGCGACGATTTTCCGGACGAGGCCATTGCGGAAGCCGACGCGATGGAACCGGCTGATGTGGAGGGGCGCGAAGATCTGACGGATATGCCGCTTGTCACCATCGACCCGTCGGATGCGCGCGACCATGACGATGCGGTCTATGCCGAACGCGACAGCGATCCGAAGAACGAAGGTGGGTTCATCCTGTGGGTCGCGATTGCCGATGTGGCGCATTACGTCCGCCCAGGTTCGGCGCTGGATCGCGAGGCCTGGGCGCGCGGCAACTCGACTTACTTCCCGGACCGCGTGGTGCCGATGCTGCCTGACCGGCTGTCAGGCGACTTCTGTTCGCTGCACGAGGGTGTGCCGCGCGCCTGCATCGTCGCGCGGATGGTGATCGACAAATCCGGGCAGATGCGGTCGCACAGCTTCTTGCGCGGTCTGATGAGGTCGCCCGCATCGCTGAATTACAAGGAAGTTCAGGCGGCCGTCGACGGTACCCCGAACGGACGTACCGAACCGTTGCTGGAACCGGTTCTGAAGCCGCTTTACGCCGCTTATGCGGCACTCGCCAAGGCGCGCGCACAACGCGAACCTCTGGACCTCGACCTGCCGGAACGGCGCATCGAGCTTGACGACAAGGGTCGGGTCCGCTCGGTCGCGTTTAAGGACAGGCTGGATGCGCATCGGCTGATCGAGGAGTTCATGGTGCTGGCCAATGTCGCCGCAGCCGAGACGCTGATCGCCAAACGCTCGCCCTTGCTCTTCCGTGTCCATGAGGAACCCAGCCCCGAAAAGCTTGAGGCCTTGCGCGAAACCGCCGAAGCCGCTGGTTTGGTTCTGGCCAAGGGTCAGGTGCTGAAAACGGCGCAGTTGAACAGGCTGTTGGCGCAGGCGGCCGATACCGATCATCAGGAAGCGGTCAACATCTCGGTCCTGCGGTCGATGACGCAGGCCTATTACAGCCCGCAGAACTTCGGGCATTTCGGTTTGGCGTTGAAGGCTTATGCGCATTTCACCTCGCCCATCCGGCGGTATGCTGATCTGGTGGTTCACCGCGCGCTGATCGCGGCGCATGGCTGGGGCGATGATGGGCTGATGCCGGACGAGATCGAGCGTCTTGCCAGCACGGGCGAACAAATCTCCATGACGGAACGCCGCTCGATGGAGGCTGAGCGCGACACGACCGACCGCTATCTGGCGGCGTTCCTATCTGATCGGGTGGGCACGGAACTGACCGGGCGGATCTCGGGCATTCAACGGTTCGGTGCGTTCGTCAGGTTGGACGAAACCGGTGCCGATGGCCTGCTGCCCATCCGCGAAATCGGGCGCGAGTATTTCCATTACGATCGTGACGAGCAAACCCTGACCGGGTCAGACACCGGGCTGACCATTGGCGTCGGCCAGCGCGTGCTGGTGCGACTGGCCGAGGCGGTGCCGGTCACCGGTGGCCTGATGCTGGAGCTATTGGAGCTGGAAGGCTCTGCGCTTCCACGTGGTCCGTCCAAATCGCGGCGCGGCCCGCCCCGTCGGAAACTGTCGCGGTCAAAGAAGAAGGCGGCCAAGGCGAAACGCAAGGTTTCGCGCAAACGCTGACGCGCCAACCCAAGGCATTCCTTTGCCGATCACGGCTTCGACACTTCCGGGACGGCTCGAATCCGGCTATCCTCAAAAAAAATGTAAAGAGCAGGTCAATCCAATGCGTGTCATCTACAGTGCAGCGCTTTGCCTGTTTCTGACCGGCGTCGCGCACGCCGCACCGGAGCAGAGCGTCATTCCGAAGCCGCGCCCCGCGGTCGCCACCGAGGAGGGCAGCATCGTGTTGGCACAAGCCACATCGAACATCTCGTTCCAGCGGTGGATCGACGGGTTCCGCGCGCGTGCAAGGGCCCAGGGCATTCAGGACCGTGTGTTCAACGCCGCGTTTCAGGGCGTACGGTACAACACCGATATTATCCAGCGCGACCGCAACCAGTCCGAGTTCACCAAGCAGATTTGGGAGTATCTCGACAGTGCCGTCTCGGACACCCGCGTGAGCAACGGCCGCGCGGCCTATCGCGAGAATCGCCGCGTGCTGGGCGAGATCGAAGCGCGCTATGGTGTCGAGGCCGAGGTGGTGACCGCCGTCTGGGGGCTTGAAAGCGCCTATGGCGCCTTCCGGGGCAGCGAGCCGATCATCGAAGCGCTGGCCACACTGGCCTTTGACGGGCGGCGCGGGCGGTTTTTCGAAAGCCAGCTGATCGCGGCACTGAAGATCATCCAGTCGGGTGACGTGCCGCCAAACCGGATGACCGGCAGTTGGGCGGGTGCCATGGGGCACACCCAGTTCATCCCGACCTCGTATCTGGCCTATGCCGTGGATTTCCGGGGCGATGGCAAGCGCGACATCTGGTCGGACGATCCGACCGATGCGCTGGCCTCGACCGCCGCTTATCTCAAACGCTTCGGCTGGACCAAGGGCCAGCCCTGGGGCGTCGAGGTCGTTCTGCCGCGCGGGTTCGACTATAGTCAGGCGGGCGAACGCGTGAAGCGCAGCCCGAGCGAATGGGCGGCAATGGGCGTGCGCGATACGCGCGGCGGGCGGGTGCCGAACCACGGACGCGCCTCGATCCTTTTGCCCGCCGGATCGCAGGGCGCGGCTTTCATGATCTTCAACAACTTTCATGTGATCGAGCGCTACAACGCGGCAGATGCCTATGTGATCGGGGTCGGCCACCTGTCGGACCGGATCCGGGGCGGCGACCCGATCAAGGCCAAATGGCCGCGGGATGACCGCAACCTGCGCTTTGCCGAGAGGAAAGAGATGCAGCGGTTGCTGACGGCCCGCGGGTTCAACACGCAGGGTGTCGACGGGATCATCGGGCCGAACACCATTCAGGCGATCCGCCGGTTCCAATCGACGCAAGGCATGGTGCCGGACGGATACGCGAGCTATGACCTGCTCAGCCGACTGAGATGACCGAATTTTCGCATGCGAAATCAGTTACTTGATTGTTAATCATGCGCGCGAAACCGTTTGTTTACCTGAAAGCCCGGCCTTGTCGTGATCGGAAGATGTGCGGTGCGCTTTTGCCTGATGCACCGCGTGCCGGGTGGGTCGGAGCCTCCGGCGGGGATATTTGCGGACCAAAGATGTCTGGTCGCAGGTAAGATATTTCGATGTGGTTCTTTGGGGCCGCGTTCAGGACTTTCGACTGCCATGCAATGGATACTTCAGGAATTCGAGGACACGTCCAAGCTGGCCGAGGCACTTGAGCGGCTGGGCATCGGGTTTTCGTGGCACAAGGTCGTGCCTTTCGTTGGCGAGTTGTCGCCCGAACCGGTTGTTCCGGATACCGAGGCGGTTGTTCTCTTCGGGTCCTACACGCTGTGGCGCTATGCGGCGTTGCGCGACCTGAAGCCGGGCGTGTTCCGGATCAGGCCGTTTGTTGAAGAGGAGGCGTGGGACCCGTACCTTCTCAATGGTGGTGACGCGCTGTTTCTGTCGCTGCGAGACGTGCCGGAAAAATTGCCGCGACGCCCGGAGCAGTGGTTTCTTCGGCCTGTCGAAGACAGCAAGGAAGAGCCGGGGCGGGTGCGCTCACGGCATGAGATCATCGAACTTGCGGAGAAAGTGCTGCGCCTGGATGTCAGTGAGATCCCGCGTGGGTCACTGCGGCATGACACGCGTCTCATGCTGACGCTGCCGCGTGAGATACGAAAGGAATGGCGCGTCTGGATCGTGTCTGACAGGGTCGTCACATACTCGATGTACAAAGAAGGGTCGCGGGTGATCTATCGGCAAGAGATCGATGAAGATGCTCTCGCTTTTGCCCATCGGTTGGTCGACGTCAATCCGGGGTATGCCCCAGCCTATGTCATGGACATCTGTCGGACCGATGACGGGCTTCACATGCTTGAGACCAATTGCATCAATGCGGCGGGTTTCTATGACGCTGACCTTATGAAGCTGGCTGTCGCGATCGAGAAGCTTGCGCCGTAAAGCAGAGACGCAATGGACAAAGTTGTTTACGCAATCGGGGACGTGCACGGTCGGGACGACTTGCTTGGCGCACTGCATGAGCACATTCGCGACCATCACCACCTTCTCCATTCCGGCAAGGAAGGTGAGGTGATTCACGTCGGAGATTACATCGATAGCGGGGCGCAGAGCCTGAGCGTGATTGATCGGCTGATGTCGGGGCTGGATGGTTTTCGAACCACATGTCTTTTGGGAAACCACGAAGCGATGCTGTTGGAGTGTCTTGCCACTGACAATCGTCAGGCCTGGTACACCTGGCTTTCCAATGGAGGGGAGGAGACGCTTGCATCGCTGGGTGTTTCCTTGCGGTTTGGCGGCTATGACCCTGAGGCACTTTGCAAGGCGCTGGGCGCCAACAGGGTGTCCTGGCTGAAATCGCTGCCTTTGTCGCGCGTCGTTGGTCCTTATCTTTTTGTGCATGCCGGAATTGCCCCTGGCGTGCCCCTTGAGGATCAGCAAGCCAAAGACCTGCTTTGGATCAGATCCCGGTTTCTTGAGAGTGAGGACGACCACGGGTGCATTGTTGTTCACGGCCATACGCCGGGCGATGAGCCGGTCGTGCGCCACAATCGGATCTGTATCGATACCGGGGCGGTCTCAAACGGCGTCCTGACCGCAGCGGTGCTGGATGGCACGTCGGCACCCCTGTTCCTGCGGGCCGCCGGTCGTCCGGGGAAGAGCGGCTGACTATGCCTTCCAGCAGCCCTGCCAGTGATCGTTTACGACGCCGACGGCCTGCATGTAGGCATAGACGATGGTTGGCCCGACAAAGCTCATCCCGCGTTTTTTCAGGTCTTTGGAGATTTGTGTGGCGAGCGGAGTGGAGGCGGGGATGTCATCGCGTGTTGGCCAGTTGCCGACGAAGGGTGTGTCGTCGACATGCGCCCAGAGCCAGTTTGAGAAACTGCCGAATTCGTCCTGCATTTCGATGAAGATGCGGGCGTTTTTGCGGGTGCTTTCGATCTTGCCCGTGTGGCGGATGATGCCCGGGTTTTCGCGCGCCCGGAAAAGCTCGACATCGGTCATGGCGGCGACGCGTGCGACATCGAAGCCGTGGAACACCTCGCGGTATCCGTCGCGCTTGTTCAAAACGGTTTCCCAGGACAAACCGGCATGCGCGCCTTCGAGGATCAGCATCTCGAACAGCAGCCGGTCATCGCGCACCGGCACGCCCCATTCGGTGTCATGGTAATGGGCGTAGGTCTCGGAATGCGATCCGAAACAGCGGGGTTTGTAGTCAATCGGTTGAGGCATGCGCCAATCTACCGCGCGCCTTACACCGGGTCACGCTGTCTGCTGACGGCTAACTGTCACTGCGGCGTTCGATGTCGGTGAACGCTTTCAGACGCTTGCCTCCGCCAGTCTTGCGTGTCCGCTTTTGCAGGTCGCGGGTTTGGGGACTGGGGTGTTCGCGGGCCCCGATCCGCGAAAACTCGCGGGTCATGCGCTTGGCGTCGCGGGTCTTGGGATGGTCAATCACATGTTTGGTCATGGGTCACCTCCTGCCCGGATCATAGCAGATTTGAGGCGGTCGCGCATCCTCACATGCGGTCTTCGGCTTCCGTCACGTCGATGCCCAGCCTGTCGAGGCCGTTTTCCAGGTATTCGGGCAGACCGGGAATGCCAGAGAGGTACATTTCGGTCGGGGCGCTGGCTTCGGCTTCGGCTTCGCTTTTCGCCTTTTCGATGTCTTCGGGTTCATAGGTTTCGCGCCCGACCCAGAGAAGCGCGACGAGGCTGGACTTTTCGTCATAGTTCAAGCCCGAGATGTAGTCGGTCAGGTGCTTGCTGTCTGGCCCGTATTCGCGCGCGAGGAAAATGACCCGGACGATCTTGGCATTCGAGATATCGAGCATGGCGGTTTCCTTTCGTGGAAGGATCTTAGGCTGGCATGGTCCCGGTCACCTTGCGCCAAGTCAAGTTTCAGGATCGGTGGCTTTCCCGGCGCTCGCCGATCCTGCCCCAGACATCGGTGCGCATCAGGCCTTTCGCTTCGCTGAGGCGTTTGCCGCCTCCCCCTCGGTCCCGCTCCGAACCGGAGGGGGAAGGCCCCGTGCTCAAAGGCTGGGTGCCAGGGGTGAGCTTGTGGCGCAGAAATGCGATGGGGTGTGCGCGCAGTGTCAGGCGCATGGCGACGTAATCTTCGACCACGTGTTCCCCTTCGGTCATCTGGGGGAGGTAGGCTGCGGGTTCGACGATGCCTTCGCCGTCGATATCGCCGGCAAAGAGCGGCAGCGGTTTGTCGGCGGTCAGGGCTGCCGCGTCCCAGAGCGCCTCGCGCCGGGTGAGGCCGAGGGAGGCGAAGACATCCGCTTCGGCGAGGACGCGCAGAAGGCGGGGTTCGACCCCGGCGCGGCGCCAGACGTCTTCGACGGACTGGTAGCCATTGCCGCGTGCGGCGGCGATCCAGGTGCCTTCTTCCTCGCGCATCGACTTGATCTGGCGGAAGCCGAGGCGCAGGGCGAGGCCGCCGCGCCCGTCTTGCTCCATGATGTTGTCCCAGGTGGAGGCGTTGATGCAGGGCGGGCGAACCTCGACGCCGTGTTCGCGGGCGTCGCGCACGATCTGGGCCGGGGCGTAGAACCCCATGGGCTGGGAGTTGAGCAGCGCGCAGGCGAAGATGCCGGGGTGGTGACATTTGAGCCAGCTTGAGGCGTAGACCAGCAGCGCAAAGGACGCCGCGTGGCTTTCGGGGAAGCCGTAGGAGCCGAAGCCTTCGATCTGGCTGAAACAGCGTTCCGCGAAGTCGTCGTCATAGCCGTTCTGGCGCATGCCCTTGAGGAAGCGATTGCGGAACTCGGAGACATTGCCGTGTTTCTTGAAGGTGGCGAGGGAGCGGCGCAGGCGGTCGGCTTCCTCCGGCGTGAAGCCCGCGCCGACGATGGCGATCTGCATGGCCTGTTCCTGAAAGAGCGGCACGCCGAGGGTTTTGCCGAGGACCTTGCCAAGCTCGTCCGAGGGGAACTCGACCTTTTCCTCGCCGTTCCGGCGTTTCAGGAACGGGTGGACCATGTCGCCCTGGATCGGGCCGGGGCGGATGATCGCGGTCTCGATCACGAGGTCATAGAAGGTGCGGGGCTTCATGCGCGGCAGGAAGTTCATCTGTGCGCGGCTTTCGACCTGGAAGACCCCGAGGCTGTCCGCCTTGCAAAGCATGTCGTAGACGGCGGGGTCTTCGGGGGGCAGCGTGGCGAGGGTGTAATCCACCCGGTGGTGCGTTTTCAGCAGATCGAACGCCTTGCGGATGCAGGACAGCATGCCGAGGGCC
>JBCCWG010000094.1:0-12563 GCA_039193985.1 Pseudomonadota bacterium | reverse complement strand
CGCCACGTCAGGGCAGGGGCTTCCGACCCGACTGCGCATGGGCCCGCCGGGCAAATCGTCGCCCCCATTCAAGGGCGAGCCGTCATACACCGAAGGCAAAGACAAGCGCCCCGAATTGACCAGCGGCCGCGCAAAAGCGTTGTCTTGCGCCAGGTCCAGCACCGCATCGCGAAACACGCGGCTGATCCTGGATTTGGGCGTGATGAATTCAGTCGAGCGGGTCGAATTCAGGATGTTCTCATCCGCTGCCTGACACCGCTCGAGGTTATAGCTGTCCAGCAGAGTTTCCGGGGCTGCTTCATTCAACACAAGGCCCAGCTTCCAGCCGAGGTTATCCGCGTCCTGTATGCCCGAATTGGCACCCCGCGCCCCGAACGGCGACACTTGATGTGCGGCGTCGCCCGCGAAAAGCACGCGACCATGCCGGAATGAGGCCATCCGACGGCATTGGAAGGTGTAGATTGAGGTCCAAACCAAATCGTACTGCACATCCGGCCCCAGCATCGCATCAAGGCGGGCGCGCACATTGCTTTCCTTGAGTTCCTCCTCGCGATCGATGTTCCATCCTATTTGAAAATCGATGCGCCAGACACCGTCGGGTTGCTTGTGAAGCAAGGTGGACGCGCCGGATTTGAACCACGGCTCGAACCAGAACCAGCGCTCGGTCGGAAAATCGCCGTCCATCGTGATGTCTGCGATCAGGAAATTGTCTTCGAACACCTGACCTTCGAACCCAAGCCCAAGTTGTTTGCGCGTCGGCGACCCGGCCCCGTCGCAGGCGACCAGCCAATCGGCGGTCATCGTATAAGGGCCGTCCGGTGTCATGATCGCAAGCGTCACGCCGTCGTCTTCAGGCTCAATACGTTCGACGCGGTTGCGTCCGCGTATCTCAATCGGTGCGCCTGCGCCTTGGGCGTTGCGGATTCGCTCGAACAGGAACTTCTCAAAATAGGGTTGCTGCAGGTTGATGAAGGCCGGAAAGCGATGGCCCGCTTCGGGCAAAAGATTGAACTCGAAGAGCTTTTGGTCGTCACGAAAGACTTTGCCAAGATTCCAGACAACGCCTTTTTCGACCATCGCATCGCCGCAGCCATAGCGCGCCGCAATCTCCAGCGTGCGCTTGGCGAAACAGATGGCGCGGCTCCCTTGCCCCGGCCCCTCGTGATCGTCGAGCAGTACAACCGGTAAGCCCTGCAGGCCGAGATCCAGCGCCATCGCCAAACCGACCGGCCCACCGCCCACTATGACCACGGGGTGATGCGCTGTACGCGCCTGATCCGGGGAGTGCGCGTAGGGGTAAAGTCGGAAGGCAAGAGGATAACGGTCGTCCAGCATGGCTCAGCCCTGCAGTGCGGCCCACATCGCTTTGTCCCGTTCGGCGGTCCAGATGCGCGGTGTGTCGATATCTTGCGCCTCGTCATAGGCGCGTGCGACGTTGAAGGGCAGGCAATGCTCGTAAATGGCATAATCGCCGAACTTTGGGTCGCAGACCTCGCGACAGGCGGCCATCGCTTCCTTCAGCGACCCGCCTCGAAGCGCGACCTTTGCGACAGAGCGATAGGTCGACGTCACGAAATCGCCGGTCGCATCGAGTGCCGCGTTGACCATGTCGCGGCCGACGAGGGCGTCACCACGCCCGGGTGCGATGGCATCGAGCTCCCAGTTCCGGATGTTCTGCAGTGTGGCGGGCCAGTCGTGGAAATGCCCGTCGCCGCAATAGCAGGCCGAGTGATACTCGACGATATCGCCGGTGAACATGACGTTCTGATCGGGCACTAAGACCACCATGTCGCCAGCTGTATGCGCCCGCCCAAGCTGCATCAGGTCGATACGGCGCTTGCCAAGATAGACTGTCATGCGCCCCTGGAACGTCGTCGTTGGCCAGGTGAGACCGGGGATTTCCTCATGCCCCTGAAAGAGGCGCGGGAACCGGTCGAATTCACTGTCCCAGTCTTCCTGCCCGCGTTCGGCCACCATGGCGCGCGCGGGTTCGGACATCAAAACTTGGGGTGCGCCGAAAGCTGCAGCGCCAAGCACCCGCACCGCGTGGTAATGCGTGAGGGCGAGATGGGTGATGGGCTTGTCAGTCACGTTTCGAATGCACTCGATCACTTTGCGGGCCAGCCGCGGCGTTGCCTGCGCCTCGACCACCATGACGCTATCGTCGCCGATGATGACGCCCGAATTTGGATCGCCCTCGGCGGTAAAGGCGTAAAGCCCGTCGCCGATCTCGGAAAAACTGACCACCTTTTCCTCAAGATCGCTGGCTGATGCGAACGCTTTGCTCATCTATCCCTCCCAAGGC
The DNA here is from genome assembly GCA_039193985.1 of Pseudomonadota bacterium. Classification (GTDB taxonomy): domain Bacteria; phylum Pseudomonadota; class Alphaproteobacteria; order Rhodobacterales; family Rhodobacteraceae; genus JAJDOD01. The sequence continues at coordinate 10,258 of JBCCWG010000094.1, read as the reverse complement.
GCGACCGTCTGATCGATGGCGCCAAAGATACTGTCCCCATCTTCGTCGTCCATCCAGATCCGCACACGGTCGCCCGCTTTCAGGAACGGGGTGATCGGTGCACCAGTCTCGATGGTCTCGACCATGCGTTGTTCCGCGATGCAGGAATAGCCCTTGCCACCTTGCGCGACCGGTTTGCCCGGCCCGCCGTTTTCATCGCGGTTCGAGATGGTGCCGGAACCGATCACCGTTCCTGCGGGCAAGGGCCGCGTCTTGGCGGCATGCGCGATCAGGTCGCCAAAATCGAAGGTCATGTCTTCGCCTGCGTCGGCGCGTCCGAATGGTTCGCCGTTTAGATCGACGTTGAGGATGCCATGTAGCTTGCGCCCGTCCCAGCCTGGCAAAGCGCCGGGCATTACGGCCACTGGGGAACAGGCGGAGGGCGGCTTCGATTGCACAAAGCCAAAACCCTTCGAAAGCTCATCGGGGATCAGATTGCGCAGGCTGATATCGTTCATCAGCATGACGTACTCAATGAAGCCAGCGGCCTCGTTTGGCGAAACACCTTGGTGAACATGCGACGTGATGATGGCCACTTCCGCCTCAAAATCGATCCCCCAAGCCGGATCGCCGGTGATCGGACCATCGGGGCCGAGAAACGTCGAGCACCCTTGATACATCAGAGGATCGGTCCAGAAGCGGTCCGGCATCTCTGCCCCGCGCGCCTGCCGGACCAGAGCAACGTGGTTCACGTAAGCCGACCCGTCCAAAAACTGGAAGGCGCGCGGCAGCGGCGCACCGGCCAATTCCGCTTCAAACCTGTGGTCCACAAACTCGGGCACCAGGCGGTCCTGATCCAGAGCCGCCTGCAATGTCGCGTCGGTTGCCAGACGATAGAAAGTCAGATCATCTGACACGACAGCAAGCCGACCGTCGGGGATGCCTGCATCGACATTTGCCACCTTCACGCAGACCGCTCCTTCATCTCTTTGAAAATACGCAGATAAGATACGTGTGTTGCCGTTATTTTTTGCCCGGCGTCCCGTCGAACTTCTTTTCCAGCGAAGACCAGCAGTCGATGTAGTCATCCTGTAAAGGCGCCTCCTCGGCTGCGAAGCGCGTCAGGTGCTGAGGAAAGCGTGTCTCAAACATGAAGGACATCGTGTTGTCCAGCTTGTGGGGCTGCAACTCGGCATTCGACGCGCCCTCGAATGCGTCACGATCGGGCCCGTGCGGCAACATGCAGTTGTGCAGGCTCATGCCACCCGGGACGAAACCCTGCGGCTTGGCGTCGTATTGGCCATAGATGTTGCCCATGAGTTCCGACATGACGTTCTTGTGGTACCAGGGTGGGCGAAAAGTGTTTTCGGCCACCATCCAGCGTTCGCGAAACAGCACGAAGTCGATATTGGCGGTGCCTTCGACACCGGAGGGGGCAGTCAGCACAGTAAAGATCGACGGGTCCGGGTGGTCAAACAGGATCGCGCCAACGGGGCAGTAGGTCTTGAGGTCATATTTGCAGGGCGCGTAGTTGCCGTGCCAGGCGACAACGTCGAGCGGAGAGTGCCCGATCTCGGTCTCGTGAAAATGCCCGCCCCATTTGACGGTGACGGTAGAAGGCACCTCGTGGTCCTCAAAGGCCGCAACGGGCGATTTGAAGTCGCGCCGGTTCGCCATGCAGTTCGCCCCGATGGGTCCGCGTCCGGGCAGTGCAAACTTCTGGCCGTAGTTCTCGCAGACGAAGCCACGGCAGGGGCCTTCCAGAACCTCGACGCGATAGACGAGGCCACGTGGCAAAATAGCGATCTCTTGCGGTTCGATGTCGATGACCCCGAGTTCGGTACAGAACCGCAGGCGGCCTTCCTGCGGGACGACCAACAACTCGCTGTCAGCCGAGAAGAAATAGGCATCAACCATGCTGTCGGTGACAAGATAAATGTGGCTGGCCATACCCGTTTGCGTGTTCACGTCGCCCGCGGTTGTCATCGTGCGCATGCCGGTTAGCCAGGTGAGGCCCTCGGCGTGGGGCACCGGATCCCAGCGATACTGCCCGAGCGAGATGATGTCGGGGTCCACGTTCGGCGCGGATTGCCAGTAGGGCAGGTTGACTTTGCGGAACCGCGACGTGTGCTTGACCGAGGGACGGATGCGATAGCACCAGGTGCGCTCGTTCTGGTGCGACGGCGCGGTAAAGGCGGTGCCGGAAAGCTGTTCGCCGTAAAGCCCATAGTTGCATTTCTGCGGGGAGTTCATGCCCTGCGGTAACGCACCGGGCAGCGCCTCGGTCTCAAAGTCGTTGCCGAAACCAGGCATATAGCCCTCATGCGGCCCGGTCGTGCCACCGGCGCGGACCATGCCTTGCGGAAGCTCGTGTCGCGTCATGGAAACCCTCCCTGGAGAAGTGCGACACATATTCGTTGCATTTGCAACGAAGTCAAGTCTAGCCTACCTCATGACCGATTTGCCTGACTTCGATCTTGACCGCTTTACGCCCTATCGCCTCGCAGTCGTTGCCCAGAAGACGAGCGAGGGCCTGGCGCGGCTTTATCGGGACCGCTTCGGCATCTCGATTCCCGAATGGCGTGTGCTCGCTCATCTGGCGCATTCAGGGGATGTTTCGGTGCGCGACATCGAAGCGCGTGTGGTGATGGAAAAATCCAAGGTGAGCCGTGCAGCGGCCCGGTTGGAGGCCGCGGGTTATCTGCAAAAGACCGCCGACAAATCCGATAGGCGGCTTGTCAGTATGTCGCTGACAGCAAAAGGAAATACTCTGATGTCCGAACTTCTTCCACTTGCCATGGAGTACCAGCGACGGCTGGAGGATCGCCTTGGCGCAGCCTTTGACGATTTCGAAGCTGGGGTGGATCGCCTGCTGTCCGACGGCAAGGTGCCCTAGCCGATCAGGCCCCGAAACGTCTTTGTCAGATTGGCGGCCCCTTGGGCCAGAATTGCGCTGTCCGCTCCGACCGTCACCATGTCGTAACCCCAGCCAATGCCACGCGCCGCATACTCAGGCGTTCCGCAATGCAGGGCGGCGCGGATGCCACTATCATGCGCGACCGCGACAATCCGTTGAATGACCTCAATCACTTCTGGTTCTTCCCGATCGAGGCCTGGCTGCAACGCGCCGTTGCTCATCCCGATCGAGAGATCCGATGGTCCCACATAAAGAGCGTCGAGATTTGGCGTGCGCGCAATCTCTTCCAGGTTCTTGAGAGCGGTCGCCGTTTCGATCATGGCAAAGGCCAGAACCGCCTCGTTTGCGCCGTCCTTGTTATAGCCGGGATAGGCAAAGAGTGCGCGTGTCGGCCCCCAACTGCGCTGCCCATGCGGCGGATAGCGCAGATAGCTGACGAACTCTTCCGCCTCGTCGGCAGTGTTGACCATTGGGCAGATGATGCCCATCGCACCGGCATCTAGGAACTTCATGATCCATGTGGGGTCGCGCCAAGGCACGCGGGCCATCAGAGTTTTGCCGGACGCGCGCATCGCTTGAAACATGGGAAGCAGGGCGGAAAAGTCGCTCGGCCCGTGCTGGCAGTCAATCGTGAGCGCATCGAAATCCTGCGACGCCATGATTTCGGCCGAGAAAGTGTGCCCAATGTTGAGCCAGGCATTCAAGCCGGGCTCGCCACGATCCCAGAGGGTGCGAAGCGCGTTGTCCATTGGTCGGTGTCCTTCAAGTCGATGCCACTGGCCGACCTAACGCGACCGCGTCAACTTCATGTTGACCGCAGTGGGATGTCAAGCAACGAAAGCGGTGCTAGGGGCGTACGCGAACGCCTTGAGAGACGGTAAATGAAAGCAGGATGGCAGTACCAACCATGGAATAGACCATGAGACTCTGCGACATGTTCATTCCCTCGATCGCATACCCGTAAATCGCAAAGAAGAATGCCAGTGGAATGCTAAGAAGCACTGCGCCTATCGCCATCATCTATATCCCCGCGAGTTGATGCTCGCCTCCAGAAGGAGTATCCCGATGCGCAGGAGTAAGGACTAATTGTCTCGTTAATGTCAACAAACTGAAAGTTTTTCGCTCAGACTGTCTACGATTTGGGCGCAAATGCGCTTATCGGGCAGTCCCGCACACATCTCAAAAGCTCGATGAAGCCGGTCACTTGGTGCTTGGCCGTTAACCCGCCCTTCTGCGCAGTCGCCAGTTCTGCCTCGCCCACGGTTCCTGACGGGTTCAGGTCTGAGGAAATCCAACCGTAAGACACGGGGCCAATCGGCGGGACTGTCGCCGCTTCGGCCGTTGAAACAAAGTCTTCTGCTGCAGACATGTCTACAAGATGGGGCTTGAAGTGAAGCATCAGGGAGGTTTCCCGATCACCCCCGTGGATGCCGAATTGAACCTCGCGCTCCGAGAACAGGCCCTCCGGTGTCCCGAAACTCCCCCATTGGCACTTCACTGCAAGCATGCTGGCTTGAACGCGCAACTCGCGGGCAAGGATCGAGATCAGGTCGAGATTGCCGCCATGGCTGTTGACGATCACGATCTTGCGGACGCCCGCGCGCGCGACCGATAGTCCTATCTCAGTCCAAATTCGCAAGGCGTTTTCAGCCGAAAGGGTCAAGGTGCCTTTCGCGTGGAGATGCTCGTTCGACTTGCCCACCGCCTGTACGGGGAGAATGCGGATATCGAGATCGTCTGGGCACCGAGCACGCAGTTCGCCAAGCATCCCATCGGCGATCATAGTGTCGACGCCGACGGGCAAGTGCGGCCCGTGCTGCTCGATCGCAGCCGTCGGCAGGATCGCGATCACTTTGTCGGGGTCGATGTTCTCGAACTCGGTGGTCCGGTAGTCGGCCCAGTCCAAACGGCGGGTCATGCGGTGATCTTGTCAGTATAAGTGGCGTCGAGCCGCATCTTTAGGTACTCGGCGCCAGTGACCGGCGGGTACTTGGCCATACCGGTTCCGGGCAGCGCCTCGATCAGCGCATCAGGATTGGGGTCGAGGAAAAACGCCAGCGACCGGCGCGGGTTCTTTGGGATGCGAACCCGGTGCGGGGTCGAGACATAGATGTCGTTGGTCCAGCGCATCAGGCAATCGGCGATGTTGATGATAAAGGCCCCAGGCACACCTGGCACATCGATCCAATCCTTGCCGCGCGGCTGCACCTGCAGTCCCGGTTCACCGTCGCTGTAAAGCACGGTGATCGAGCCGTAATCGGTATGTGCCCCTGCGCCGATGCCGTCCGATCCATCGCTTCCCGGATAGCGCAGCATCCGCAAGGTGGCGAGCGGCTCGTTAAGATAAGGCGCGAAGTAGTGCTCGGGCAGGCCGAGATCGAGGGCGATGGCGCGATGCAAATCCACACCGAGGGCATGGACGGCGTCGAAATACGTCATCACTGTTTCGCGGAAACCCGAAACATCCGGCCACGCATTCATACCCCTGAAGGGTTGAGAGGTTAGCCGCGGATCGTCGGGCGCGAACTCCAGCCCCGTGTTGAAGGCTTCTTTGCGGTCAACCTGATCAGGCTTCGTATCGTCAAGGTTCTCGGTCCCAGGCCCCGACCAGCCGCGATTGTTGCCGATGGTGCGAATGTCGAGCTTGGCTTTCACTTCGGTCGGTTGGGCAAAGAACCGGTCGGCGGCGTCGAGTGTTTCGTCAATCAGGCTTTGCGGAATGCCGTGGCCTGTGACGAGGAAAAAGCCGGTGTCGCGACAGGCGTGCGACAACTCGGCGACGAAACCGTCGCGATCCTCGCCCGAGGTGAAGCGTGACCAGTCGAGGATGGGAATATGTGTCTCTGTCATGAGAGAAAACGTTCCATCTTCCGGGACACGCGGTCAAGATGTGCTTTGCGGCTTTCGGGCGTGGAACTGTCCATGAGGTAGTGCGCGGCAAACGCCGTTTTGAGCGGTTTGGCGCAGAGAAAGCCAACCCCGCGCATCAGGGTTTTCTTGCCCGGCGCGCCGACAAGAAACGTTAGCCAGCGCGATGCGCCGCAGGTGGTGAAAACACCCAGGCGCTTTATGTGCGACAGTCCGCGTTCGATGGTCTTGCGCTCCGGCGTCGGCATCAGGAAAGCGATTTCCGGGACAAAAACCCGGTCGAGCCAACCCTTGAGGATCGCGGGCAGCCCGTACCACCAGGTCGGATAGACGAAAATCAGCGTGTCGCACCACTTGAGATGCGCCACATCCTCGGCAACCAGTTCGGTGTTCCGCGCGGCGTCTTCGTAGCAGTCGAGGTCGTGGGCGGTCAGCACTGGACTGAAAGCGTGTTGGTAGAGGTCAATCACGCGCACTTCAGCCCCCGCCGTTTCCAACTTTGCGAGGATCAGGCCGCGAACCGCGGATGTGAAACTGCCGTCTTTGGGATGGCAGTAGACCACCAGTGCCTTCATCAGAGCGCCCGCATCTCCTGCCCGACCTTGTCGAGGAACTGAGCGCGTTTGGTGTCGCTGGCGCGGTTCATGTCGTAAAGTGCCAGGTATTTCATCTTTTCGGGTCGGGTGACGTGCCAGACGGCGCGGGTGAAGTGTTTGCGCGGCGGGTCTCCGGCACCAAATGCGCGCATTCGCGTGCCGCCATAGGTGGTGACGGCAGCGAGTTTTCTGATGTTCTGAAGGTTGGGTGCCACCTTACCTTCGACGATCTTGAATGACACGCCGGGTAGAAACACGCGGTCAAGAAAGCCCTTGAGGATCGCGGGATAGCCGAAGTTCCAGACCGGGAAGGAAAAGATCAGTGCCTCGGCAGCGCGCAACCGGTCGACATAAGGCTGCACCGGCCCGCAGTTTTCCGGCTCATCGTGATAGCCGCGCCGTTCCGCGGTCGTCAGTACGGGTTGGAAATTCTCGGCATAGAGATCGCAATCGTCCACGTCCCATCCGCGTTCCGTCAGCGTGTCCACGACTTTGGCATGCAGGGCCGCGCCAAAGCTTTCCTCGCAAGGGTGAGCAAAGAGGACGAGCGCCTTCATTTGCGAGACCCAATTTCTGCGCAGAGAATGGAACGGAAAATGTGCATCTTCCGTTGTCCCCTCATTCGGCAGCCTGAAGCTTGGGATAGGCATACATCCGTGCTTAGTCCCAATCCGGATCATCCCACGCGATCATCTTGCCCGGGTTGAGGAGGCCTTTTGGGTCGGCCTCCTGCTTGAACTTCAATTGCCGGTCGTCGACCGTCTGTCGCCCGCCTTCTTCAAGCGTATAGCGGTGCGGGTTGAAAATCATCGCGCCTGCGTCTTCGTGGATACAGATGATCTCATCCAACCGCTCCTCGCTGGTGAACTTCACAAGGCTAAGGCCCGCGAACATCACTTTACCGCCTTCGCGCAGAACCTCGAGATGCTGGAGAACCTCGGGCGAGAATTCTCCTTGCATCTTCTCGATCAGTTCCTTGTGCTGGGGATAACCATAGCGGACCTGAAGATAGGTAATCGACGGGTCCACCTTGAGGGCGCGCAATGTGGTGTGGTTCCAACCGTACTCGAATACGGGGCCGGGATGGCGCGCCCAATCATGATCGTCATTGCGATAGATCAGCTTGGCGTCCGGCCGTCGCCCGAGAAAGGTCAGGAATCCGTCCATTGAATGCGGTGCCACCATCAAGCCGATCACGTTGCTGCCGGTTTCGACGTAAGGGGCGACACGCTGGAAGTAATCCTTGGCGACGGGCGCCTCGAAAACCGTGGCGAGCTTGATCAGGATGCCGTCCTGATTGGCAAGGTCTTCGGCAAAGCGCACCGCGTCCATAAAGTCGTCGGTAGTGACGAACATCTCGACCCAGTCATAGGCCGGCGCAAGTGGCATCTCGATCTCGGTGATGATCCCGTTGGTGCCGTAGGCATGGCTGACACGCGCGAGTTCTTCGCCCCGGAACTCCAGCACGCGGGGCTCTTCCTCCATCGTCACGACGCGCAGGCGAATGATGTTGCCCAGATCGCGCAAGCTACCCCAGGTGCAGGATCCAACACCGCCCGAGCCGCCAGCGATGAAGCCGCCAATGGTGGCCGTGGCCCAGGTCGAGGAGAACATGCGGATTTCCTGGCCCGAGTGTTCTTTGGTCGCCGCATCAAGGTCTTTCAGCAGAACACCCGGTTCGGTGATCACGCGGCCAGGGTGGATTTCCTTGACCTTGTCCAGGTGCCGCAGGTGCATGACACAGCCACCGGCGAGCGGCATGGCCTGCCCATAATTCCCGGTGCCCGCGCCGCGCGTGGTGACCGGGCAATCGTGCGCATAACAGGCCTTGAGGATCTCGATCACTTCGGCCTCGCTCCGGGGCGAGACGACGAAATCAGCGACGACGTGATCCAGCCGGTCTTTCAATACCGGCGAATACCAAAAGAAGTCGCGGCTTTTCGCTTTGATCGCGGCATCGCTTTCGTCGATGTCGAGATGGGCGAGGGCGGCTTTGGCGGCGGCGACGTTCGGTTGCATCAGGCGGTCTCCATCAGGTGATCGAGGTCGGAATAATTAGGCAGGCTGGTGTCGATGGCATGGCCCGCGCGCAGTACGATCCGGTCGGATTGCGGGCGGGCGAACAGCTCGGTCCAGTCGCGGGCGTTGCAGATAACAAGGTCAGCAGGCGCACCGGGCGTCAGGCCGGTCGTGTCAAGGTCCATGGCGCGGCGCGGATTGAGCGTGACGGCATTGAACCAGTCGGCGTCGGAATGGTCGAGATGCCCGATCCGCGTCGACTGGCGCAGGACTTCGATCATGTCCATGTCGCCATAGGCATAGAACGGGTCGCGCGTGTTGTCGGACGCGAAGCTCACGTTGATGCCGCGCGCCTTCATCTCATGCACCAGTGTGATGCCGCGACCCCGCGGGGTAACGCGCGCGTGTCTGTCTTGCAGATACAGGTTGCACATCGGAAGGCTGACGATATTGATCCCGGCCTTCGCGACCAGATCGAGCGTGTCGAACGCGCGGGCCTGATCCTGCGTCGAGAGCGAACAGCAATGGCCGACGGTGACCGGTTTGTCCCACCCCAGTTCCAAAACGGTTTCGGCAATTGTGCGCAGCGTTTCGCTGGTCGGGTCCATCGTCTCGTCGCTGTGGAAATCGACCTCAAGGTCGCGCGCCCCGGCAAGTTCGAAGAAATCGAGGAGCCGTTGCTTCAAGTCCGGCACCGGATAGGTCACCATGCCGAGGCAGCCGTTATGTTCGGCTACGATATCGGCGGCTCCGGCATAGCCGTCGGCGATACTGTGATGCGAATCGCAGCCGATAAGGCTGGCGGCCTGCAACTCGATCCGGCCTGCCCATTCCTCGCGTTTCGCGGCCAACACCGGCCATGAGATGCTGTCCTGCGGGGTCAGCGAGTCGATATGGGTTCGGATCGCACGGGTGCCATGGGCATAGGCGCACTGGAGCGAGAACTCCATGCGGGTGGCGACGTCATTCGCGCTCCAGTTGGCTGAACGGTCGGTGCCGACGGTTGTGAGCGCGCCCATGAATGTGCCGTCGGGGTTCGCAGCGCGCGGCCAGATGTGGCCCTTGTCGAGATGCGTGTGCATGTCGGAAAAGCAGGGCATGACAATGGCGCGGGCCATGTCGACCCGGGTGCCGGGCGCATCGGTAATCTGGCCATCTTTGAGTGAGATGTCGGTGACGGTCAGATCGTCCTCCGACCCGACCATGCATCCGGGCACGGTGGCGTTGGCAAGGGTGACGTGACCCTCGGGTATCGTGCGAAATCCTTTCATCAGTCCCGTTTCAGCGCGCTCTCGTGCCACTTCCGAAGCAGCAGGTGGCTGATGGTCGAGGTTATGGCGAAGATTACGACCCCCATAATCGAGATCAGGATCAGCGCGGCATAAAGGCGGCCGAAGTTGAACCGGTACGACGCTTCGAGCAGCGTCGACGCAAGGCCAAGGCCCGTGCCTGCGCGACCGATAACGAACTCGGCGACGACGGCACCGATCAGGGCGAGACCGCCTGCAATTTTGAGGCCGCCGAGAAAGAACGGTAAAGCGCTGGGCGCGGCGAGGTATCGCAAGCGTTGCCAGCGGGTCGCGCCGTAGATGGAAAACAGGTCTTCGAGATTGTGATCTGCCGACTTGAGGCCAATGGTGGTGTTCGACAGGATCGGGAAGAACGCCACGATCCAGGCGCAGAGGAGCGCGGCGACAAAGGCGCTTTCGACGTAAATCTGCAAGAGTGGCGCGATGGCGATCACCGGCGTTACCTGCAGGATGACGGCGTAGGGGAAGAAGCTCATCTCGGCCCACTTCGACTGGGTGAAAGCGACCGCCAAAGCTACACCACCGATGATGGCAAACAACAGGGCCAGCAAAGTCAGTCGACTGGTTGT
>JBCCWG010000093.1:0-12647 GCA_039193985.1 Pseudomonadota bacterium | reverse complement strand
CTACTTGGAAGCACAGCTTGAAGAAGTTTTGGGCGATATCGGGTCGAAAACGACTGTCCGCGCCGTCGGCGAAGCAGTGCCCGAAGACCTGCGCGTGGCCCACGACGACTATCAGGACCGCTTCGACCCGCATGTCTGGATGGACCCCGAGCTTTGGCGCCTTGTCGCCCTGGATGTGCGCGACGCGATGGTCGAGCTTGCGCCGGAGCGGGCGACCGAGTTCAACGCCAATGCCGACGCCTTCTTGGCTGAGCTCTCAGCGCTTTCCGACTATTCCGAAACGGTTCTGTCAAGCGTGCCGGAACCAGCGCGTGTTCTGCTGACTGCGCATGACGCATTCAATTACTTCGGTCGTGCTTACGGATTCGAAGTGGTCGGCATTCAGGGCATCTCGACCGAGAGCGAAGCCGGTTTGAACCGGATGACCGAGTTGGTCGACATGCTGGTTGACCGCGGTATTGCGTCGGTGTTCGTGGAAAGCTCGGTCTCGGACCGCTCGGTGCGTGCCTTGATTGAGGGTGCCGCGTCGCGGGGCCACAAGGTTGAAATCGGTGGCGAGTTGTTCTCGGACGCGATGGGCGCACCCGGAACGTACGAAGGCACCTATGTCGGCATGATCGATCATAACATCACGACCATCGGGTCCGGTCTCGGCGGTGTCGCGCCCGACCGCGGCATGAATGGCCGCTTGGCCGCAGGAAGCTGAACCAATGACCACCCTTCATGCCGCAGATATGATCGAGATTGAAACGGAGGACACCAGTCCCCTGGCAATTCGCGGCATGACGGTGTTCTACAACCAGAAACCCGCGATCTTCTCAGTAGATACCACATTCCGGGCCGGTGCAATGACGGCAATTGTCGGACCGAACGGTGCCGGCAAGTCGACCTTGCTTAAGGCGGCACTGGGCCTCGTGACACCTCTGTCCGGGTTGGCCACGGTGTTTGGCGCGCCGATTGACCAGATGCGGGGGCGCGTGGCCTATGTCCCGCAGCGCGCGAGTGTCGATTGGGATTTCCCGGCCCGTGTCTCGGATGTGGTGGCCATGGGGCTTTATGGCGAGCTTGGTCTCTTGGGGCGCTTTTCCGGGGCCCATCGCAAGCGGGTTGCCGCGTGCCTGGCCCGTGTCGGGATGGAGGATTTCGCCCACCGTCAGATCGGCCAGCTGTCCGGCGGTCAGCAGCAGCGTGTTTTTTTGGCACGTGCCTTGGCGCAGGAGGCCGAGCTTTACTTGCTGGACGAACCTTTTGCCGGTGTGGATGCAGCGACCGAACGGGCCATCATCGATGTGCTCAAAGCGCTGCGGGATGAGGGTAAGACGGTCGTCGCAGTCCATCACGACCTGACCACCGTTCCCGCCTATTTCGACGACGTCCTGATCCTGAACGTCCGCCGGATCGCTGGCGGACCAGTGGCAGAGGCCTTTACTCAGGACAATCTCAACACCGCCTATGGCGGGCGCCTGGCCATGGCCGAGATCGATCCGGTGCCCGCGACCGCTTGAGATGTTTTTCGAAGCGCTAACCTTTCAGCTTGGCTATAACGCCACGCTGGTGACAATCGGTGCGATCCTGTTGGGCATCGCATCGGGTGTGACGGGCACGTTCCTGTTTTTCAGAAAACGTGCGCTGGTCAGCGATGCGATTGCCCACGCCACATTGCCGGGCGTGGGCCTCGCCTTCATCCTGATGACGGCGATGGGTCTTGACGGCCGCTGGTTGCCGGGGTTGTTGCTGGGTTCAGCAGTCTCAGCGTTTGCGGGTCTTTTCGCCGTGCAATGGCTGGTATCGCGGACGCGGCTTTCAGAAGACGCCGCGATCGGAGCGGTCCTTTCTGTTTTTTTCGCTTTTGGCGTCGTCCTTCTGACTGTCATTCAGAACTTACCCAGCGGTGGGCAGGCGGGGTTGGAGAGCTTCTTGCTGGGCTCGACGGCGGGCATGATCTTTGCCGACGCGGCGTTGATCGCGGGCGGTGGCGCCATCGTTGTGGCGCTGGTCTTCCTGTTCCGGCGCCCCATGACGCTTTTGTCGTTCGACCCCAACTATGCGGCCGCGCGCGGTATGCCGCAGGGGCGGATCGACCTGATCATGATGGCGCTTGTGCTGGGTGTGACCGTGGTCGGGCTGAAGGTCGTCGGGCTGATCATGATTGTTGCCTTGCTGATCATACCGTCGGTCAGTGCGCGCCTCTGGTCCGAGCGGGCTGACCACGTTGTGCTGATTGCAGGCGGCCTCGGCGGTCTCGCGGCATGGATCGGCGCGGCACTGTCGGCAAGCGCGCCTGACCTGCCGACAGGTCCGTTGATTGTGCTGGTGAGTTTTGCGGTTTTCGCCGCCTCCATGCTGCTGGCGCCGTCGCGTGGTCTGGCGTCAAGCTACCTGCGCCACAAGAGATTTCAGCGCGGTGTCCATATCCGTCAGGGCTTGCTGTCGCTAGCACAGGGACTGCCGATCTATGAGCCGTTGACGCTTCGGTTGCTCAAGGCCGAGGGGCTGGTGCGTGCCGATGGTGTGGCGACGGACAGCGGCAAGGCGCGGGCGGCACGGGCACATTGGGATGAAAAGCGGTGGGAGATTGCGCGCTCGGTGCCAGAATTCGAACTTGCGGCGGCCCGGTATGATGGCCTGACCCAACTCGAAGACGTGCTGACGCCGGATCAGATCGCGGATATCGACGCCCGGATCGCACCACCGGCGATGGTCACATGAGCGGTGCTGAGTTCGTACCTTTTTCGTTTGTCCCAATGCTGATCGGGGCGTTGGCGGCGGTGGCCTGTGCTCTGCCCGGCAACTTTCTGGTGCTGCGGCGGCAAGCGCTGATCGGCGATGCCATCAGTCACGTTGTGCTGCCGGGCATCGTCGTGGCGTTTCTTGTCACCGGAACGGTTGCCGCGATGCCCATGCTGATCGGGTCGGCTACCGCGGCCCTGGTTGCGGTCGTGCTGATAGAAGCGATCGGGCGCTTTGCCCGGATCGAACCCGGCGCGGCGATGGGCGTGGTGTTCACAGCGATGTTCGCAGGTGGTGTGTTGCTGTTGGAGCAAAGCGATACGTCGGGCGTTCATCTCGACGTCGAACATGCGCTTTTCGGCAACCTCGAAAGCCTGATCTGGCTGGAGGCCTCTGGCTGGGGATCGTTGCTCGACCCTGCTGCGCTTGCGGGCCTGCCTGATGAACTGGCGCGGATCGCGGTGGTGACTGTCGCGATGCTGGCGCTGCTCGTCCTGTTCTGGCGTCCCTTGGCCCTTTCGACCTTCGACGAAGGGTTTGCGGGTACCATTGGGCTGCCGGTTCGTACCATTTCCCTTGGCCTCGTGATATCCGCAGCCGTGGCGGCGGTAACGGCGTTCGATGCGGTGGGTTCGATCATCGTCATTGCAATGTTCCTCTGCCCCCCGGCGGCCGCACGACTGATGACAAATCGCCTTGGCGCTCAGGTCATCTGGTCAGTTGTCTTTGCGGTTGCGTCTGCCGTTATCGGTTTCGTTCTCGCTGGCTATGGACCGCTTTGGCTGGGGTTCGAGAACTCGGTCAGCGCGGCGGGCATGATCGGAACGGTCTCGGGTGTGATCCTTGCCCTTGCGGCCCTGTTCGGGCCGACCCGAGTTTAGCCATCAGACGGGCAGGGGTGCGTCGGACTTGAGCTGGTTCATCACGATCTGGCTTTGCACCCGCGCCACCGCAGCATTAGGCAACAACTGTTCGTGGATCAATCGGTTGAGGGCTGAGAGGTCCTCGCAATAGACGCGGAGCAGGTAATCGGCGTCCCCCGTCAGGGTCCAGGCGCTGACCACCTGCCGGTTGGCTTCGAGGATTCGAGTGAAGGTCGCAACTTTGTCAGGCGCGTGCGTCGCCATTTGAACCGATACAAACGCTTGTACCGAGAGACCGAGTTTACGCGCGTCGAGACGGGCGCGATAGCTTTCGATGTACCCTTCGGCTTCCAGCCGTTGGCGGCGGCGCCCGACCTGGCTGGCGGACAGGTTGAGCAACTCCCCCAGTTTCTCGGACGTAATCTGGGCGTCGCGCTGAAGCGTTGTGAGGAGCGCGATATCTGTAGAGTCAAGGCCTTGCATGCATGTAGCATGCACAAAAACATGAATTTCCGCAAGTAAGTCGCATAGAAGCGAGCCCTGCCAGCATTTTTGCGCGAAACCCGCATGGCGGTCTTAGTATACTTCCGGGGAATAACAGGAGAGTGTCATGGGTCCATTCCCCCACAATGCCCCGCGCGCCGTGATTTCCGATGAGAACCCCGCGGGAACCGACGGGTTCGAGTTCGTTGAGTTTGCCCATCCCGACCCGCAGGTGCTGCGCGCGTTGTTCGCCAAGATGGGCTATCAGCACACCGCGACCCACAAGACAAAGGCGGTCGAGGTCTGGCAGCAGGGCGACATCACCTACGTGATCAACGCCGAGCCGAACACGCATGCCGCCGAGTTTATCGAGGCGCATGGCCCTTGTGCCCCCTCAATGGGTTGGCGGGTTGTCGATGTCGATCACGCACTGCGCCATGCGCTTGCGCAGGGGGCCGAGGAATACACCGGCCCGGGCAAGATGATGGACGTGCCTGCGATCAAGGGGATCGGCGGCAGCCTGATCTACTTCATCGACCAGTATTTCGACACCTCACCCTATAACGCCGAGTTCGACTGGGTCGCGACGGCGCATCCCGAAGGCGTTGGCTTCCATTACCTCGACCACCTCACGCATAACGTGTTCAAGGGCAACATGGACATGTGGTTCCGGTTTTACGGCGACCTCTTCAACTTCAAGGAAATCCGTTTCTTCTACATCGAAGGTAAATACACCGGCCTTCTCAGCCGCGCCCTGACCTCACCCTGTGGCAAGATCCGCATTCCGATCAACGAAGACCGGGGCGAGACGGGTCAGATCGTCAACTATCTGAAGAAGTACAAAGGCGAGGGCATACAGCACATCGCCGTGGGCGCGCGCGACATTTACGCCGCGACTGACGCAATCTCCGAGAACGGTATTCAGTTCATGCCGGCGCCGCCCGAGACTTATTACGACCTGTCCTTCGACCGCGTGCAGGGGCACGAAGAACCGATCGACCGGATGAAACGGCATGGCATTCTGATCGATGGCGAAGGGGTCGTGGACGGCGGCGAGACGAAGATACTGCTTCAGATCTTCTCAAAGACCGTCATTGGCCCGATCTTTTTCGAGTTCATTCAGCGCAAGGGCGATGACGGGTTCGGCGAGGGGAACTTCAAGGCGCTTTTCGAGTCCATCGAAGCGGAAGAGATTGCCAACGGGGACTATGACACGGTGGCCGCCGAATAGGTTCAGCCCTGCGGGACCTCCAGCGACAACGTGCGGTTGCCCTTGCTGTAGTAAAGCTCGCTATCCGTGATCTGACGTACGGTTCCGCCATCAACACGGTCGCCCACCTTGACCTTAACATAGCGCCCGGATGAGAGGCGCACCAAAGCGCGCCGATCCGAAGGCGCGCCATAAACGCCGACAAGATTGATACGGTTCAGCCGTATCGCATTTTCGACTGTGGCCTGGCGCGCAACCGACGCGGTGGTCGGGATGCTCAGGATGCGCGGCCGTACAGCGCGATTCTGCGGTTCGGTGTCTTCTTCCAGAGCGGCCTCGATGGCGCGCGACGTGTCAGGTGCTGTCGCGACAGCAGCCGTTGCGGTGACGCGCGCGGCCTCCTGCTGCACCCGCGCTGCGGCGACAAGGGCCGCCATCTGGCCTGGGCGCGTCCGCGGTGTGATCGAGGATGCGACGGCCAGTTCGCTGGGCGGGCTTGCCTGCACTGCGGCAAGGCTTTGCGCGGACTCAGGCCGGGCTGGCGGGCGCAGACCCGACAATTCGGTGCGCGTGCGCCCGCCGAATTGCTGGCGCTCGATCTGCTCGGTGAACTGTTCGGGGCGCGCGCGGGGGGCTGTGTCGGCGACGCTGCGCGCCAAATCGGTCGGGATCAGGCCGGCTGGTCCGGCCAGCGCATCGGCCAGCGCCTGTTCGACGGCGGAGGCTACCGGATCCTCGGTCACCGCCGGGTCAAGCCCCGCTACCGCCTCACCCTCGGCATTCGGAAGCGGGTCTGCGGTGAACTGGCGCGGATTGGGCAGGGCAATCGCGTCCGTCGCAGGTTCCGGCACCTCGAAAGCCGAGATATAAACGCTGTCTGCGGTTTCATCGGTCTCCGGGTCAGGCCCGAGAAAAGGCGGCGCGGTCTGGATGCTTGCCGTCATTGTTGGCAATTGCAGTTCTGGCGCGGTGCGATCAGCGTCGGGCAATGCCGCGATTGTGGGCGCGGCGGCTATCTTGCTGACGGCGGGCCGGTCGGGCAGTGCGCGGGCCGAGGTAGTGAGCGTTGCCACCTCGTCTTCCGAAGGCGGTGCAAGAGCTTGGGTGGTCACGTCGGAAATCGGCGCTGTTGTCGTGGCGTCGAGCACTGCAGTGGCCACTTCCGGTTCGGTGCTGGCCTCGGTGGTGTTCTCGGCAATGACGCGCGGCGCCTCTTCCTCGGCGAGAGGCCCGGGCGCTGCATCCTCGACAATGGCTTCCGGCAAAGCGCCTGTATCGACTGGCGCGTCGGCTGTGGCCGAGGGGCGCATCGGCAGGTAATTCCAGACAAGCACGGCAATTCCGACCGTGAGCAGGAAGGCGACAGCAAAGACAGCCAGCGTACTGATGGGCGCGCGCGTCTTGCGCATCCTGACCGAGCCACCCGGTGGGGTCAGGCTGGCCGCATGGCCCGAAACACTCGATGCTGCGATATCGGTCCGAATGCGTGGCGGTGCGTTCGGGGCCGATATGGGAAGCCCGGGGTCAAGCGGCGCTTGGGGAGGCTTGACTTTGACAACCGGGGTGGCGTCATCGACCTGCAACACAGGTGTTTCAGCATCGCCGCCAGCCACTTCGGCTGAGGTGGGTGTTGGCGTAAAACGCGCCTTTGATGATGCGGCAACTGCTGCTGCGGCAATGTCTGCGTCGGGCGGTCGCGAGGGTACGCGCGCCGTAGCAAAAGTAACGGGCGGTTCCGTGGCCGGCGGGTCGTCGACAAGATCCGGGCCGTCAAACTTTGGCAGACGCGGGAAATCATCGCCACTGAACAGGGTTGAATAGCCGGCGATCTTGAGGTGACGGACTTCTGCGAAGGCGGCGGCTTCATCCAGCGTGTCGCGCGCCAAGGCGGCAACTTGAACGGTATTGGGGTCAACCTCTTCCCAATCGAAGGACAGTTCATCGAGGCCATAGGGTGTGCGACCGTCCAATGCCCGTTCGATCTGAGGTTGCGCGTCTTCTGCCGCGTTCAGCTCGACACGGGTGTAAAGGATCTGATCGCGTGGCAGGAACAGCATAACCGGGCCGTCATCCATGATCGGTGCGACCAGCTTTTCCAGGCGCTGTTCGATGTCAGGGCTGTCAATCTTTTCAACGCGTTCCTCGACCCAATCCTCGCCATTCCGGCGCATCAGCCGGACAGCGCTCATGTCAAGGTCAAGGCCCCATCGCGTATCCATGGGAATGGGATATCATGGCGGGAATCAGCCGTCACGTCCAAGCAGCGAGATATTTCGCGTCAATTTGGATTATTCCGGTAAGTTCCTGTTGTGGATTAAAAAAGGATCGTTCTCATGCGGTGTTTCGCTCTTCTTTTGGTTGTGTTTTGGCCTGCTTTCGTTCTCGCGACCGAAGTTCCGCGGCAAGTCGTGGTGGCTGCGACGGGCACTGTGCAGGCAATGCCGGATATGGCGACCCTGATGCTTGGGGTTTCCCGTCAGGCCCCGACAGCGTCGGAGGCCATGGACGCCGCTTCGGTTGCAGCGCAGGGCGTCGTCGATCTGATCTTCGAGACCGGGATAGAAGCGAAGGATGTGCAGACCGCGTCGCTTAATCTCAACCCGGTGTGGGATCAGCGCAATGCACAGCCAAGGCAGGTGATTGGGTACGAGGCGTCGACGGTGCTGACAGTGCGGGTGCGCGACCTGAGCCTGTTGGGTGCTTTGCTGGACAGAGTGGTGTCCGATGGCGCAAACCGACTGAACGGGCTGACCTTCGGCATTGCGGACACCGCGCCGCTGGAACAAGCGGCCCGCGCCGATGCAGTGACGCAGGCGCGGGAAAAGGCCGAGACGTTGGCAACGGCGGCCGGGGTCACGCTCGGCCCGGTTCAGACAATCGCAGAAGGCAGTAATGCCGGTATGCCCGCACCCATGATGCGGGGTGCCATGATGGAAGCGTCTGCGATGCCGGTTGCGGCAGGCGAACTGGACGTTCGCGTGAGCGTGACTGTCGTCTATGCGATCACTGAATGATCAGGCGGCGAGTTTCAGTGTGTCGATCTGACCCCTGGCGGTTGCAAGGCTCGTATTGGCATCGACCATCATCCGGTCCGCGCGAACAAACACCACATCGGTGATGCCCATAAATCCAAGGACGTGTTTCAGGTATCCGGTTGCGAAGTCGATCTCTGACCCCATTTCGGTCCCGCCGGAGGCGACGGTGACGATGGCCCGTTTTCCGTCAAGCAGGCCAACGGGCCCGTTTTCGGTGTAGCGAAAGGTCTCGCGCGCACGGGCGACCAGATCGACCCAGGCCTTGAGAGCAGCAGGAACGCCGAAGTTATAGATTGGCAGGCCGATCAACAGCACATCGGCGACCTTCAGTTCGGCGACGAGTTCGTCGGACAGGGCAAGAGTTTTTCTTTGTTGCTCGGTCCGCTCGGTCGGGTCGGTGAAGTTTGCACCCACCCAATCCTCGCTGAGCAGTGGCAGGGGGTCGGCAAGATCGCGGGTCGTAACGATGGTGTCGCCCGCCTGCTCAAAGCGCTGGACAATCTTGTCGTTCAGGTCGCGTGTGACGGAACCGGTGCGGCGGGCCGAGGCGTCGATCCGCAGAATGTTGCTGGACATCAGGGTTTCTCCTTCAGTTTTGGTTGCACCGTACCTAGGTGACTGGAAGCACCCTGGCGATTACGAGAATTTCCACCGATCCTGTGCAAATTTGCGTGATTTGATGTTTCTTGTGTTGCCGGTAACAGTTTTCCGCACCAAAAAGTGCGGGCCAATTGAGGAAAGTAATTATGTCCATCAGCACCTGGGATGAAATTCGGACGGCCTATCATGTTGCCCGCGCCGGGACGGTCAGTGGCGCCGCCGATGCGCTCGGGGTTCATCATGCGACTGTGATCCGCCATATTGATGCGCTGGAAGACAGGCTGGGCGTAAAGCTCTTTCAACGCCATCCGCGGGGCTATAGCTCGACCGAAGCGGGACAGGACCTGTTGCAGGTTGCCCAGGCAACGGACGATCAGTTCGCACAGCTTGTCAGCCGTATTCGCGGCCGCGGTGACGAGGTGTCGGGCGAGTTGGTTATAACCTCACTGGCGTTCGTGTCGCCTCGCCTCACGCCGACGCTGGCCCGGTTTCAGGAACGCTATCCGGATGTCGTTGTGCGCTTTCTCACCGGGGAAGAGGTTTTGCGGCTTGAGTACGGCGAAGCGCATGTGGCGCTGAGGGCGGGCAGCAAACCGGACAACCCTGACAATGTGGTGCAGCCTTTTGTGCCGCTGACCGTCTCGTTCTATGCCTCGCAGGAGTATCTTGACAGAATGGGTCGCCCGGGCTCGGTCGAGGAATTGCGGGATCACCGGTTCGTCAGCCTTGACGATTTCAGCTCACGGGCGCCGGTCATGCGCTGGCTGGTGGAACGCGTCCCGACGCAAAACATCGTGTTCCGCGCTTCGGACAACCGAGTCATTCGAGACGCTGTCCTCGAAGGTGTGGGTATCGGCGCGCTCACCTGCTGGGAGGCCGAGCGTCACCCAAGCCTTGTGCAGCTTTTCGAGCCGCAACCCGAGTGGTCGGCCCCGCTCTGGATCGTAACGCACGTTGATCTGCACCGCACCACCAAGGTGCAGGCTTTCCTGGCCTTCCTGAAAGACGAGGCGAAAAGCTGGTAGCGCGTCAGGTCTTTGGCGCATCCTCGGAGAGCTCACGGGCCAGATACGTTTCGAAGGCGTCGAGGTCGACCGGTTCGAACTGACCGAAGCCCTGCATCCAGATGCTGGCGTTTTTCATGGCACCGGGTTCCAGTTTGCACCATATGACCCGCCCGCGCCGTTCCTGACTGATCAATCCGGCCCGGCTGAGCACACCAAGATGCTTGGAAATCGCGGCCAGCGACATTTCGAACGGTTCGGCAACATCGGTGACGGCCATATCGTCTTCCAGCAACATTGTCAGAATGCGTCGCCGCGTTGGGTCGGCGAGGGCCGAGAAGACAGTGTCGAGGGGGATTTCGCGTTTCACGCCATGTCGGTTAAGCGACCCGGCCGCGCAGCGTCAAGCGAAGTTTGATTTTCTGCAAGCCGCTCTACCTTAGATCAAGTGGGTGTTGCCTACCCGACTGGGAACAGGATTGGCCGTGGAAAAAGACAAGCCGGTTAACGTACTTGGCGAACCGTTGGTGCCATGCTCATTCGATCCCGTGACCGGATTTTTTCGGGACGGGGCATGCAACACGTGCAAGGAAGACGAAGGCAGCCACACCGTTTGCGCCATAATGACGAACGAGTTTCTGGCTTTCTCCAAGTATCTTGGGAATGACCTTTCGACGCCGCGGCCCGAGTATCTGTTCCAGGGCCTCAAAGCTGGGGATTGCTGGTGCCTGTGCGCCGGTCGGTTCCGGCAAGCCGCCGACGAGGGGGCTGCGCCCAAGATCAAACTTGCGTCGACCCACAGGCGCGCTTTGGAAATCGTCCCGCTTGAGGTCTTGATGGCCCATGCCGTGGTGGATGAAGAAAGCTAAGTCTCTTCTTCGATCAACTCGTCAATAAACAGGCTCAGCAATTGAGCCCGGCCCGAGACGCCTGCCTTGCGATAAATGGCGTTGGTCTGGGCCTTGACGGTGCCCTCGCTCACACCGCGCAAGTTGGCGATGTCTTGCAGGGAAAAGCCCTTGATGGCGAACAGCGCGACATCACGCTCGGCCGGGGTCAGGTCCCAGGCTGCGAAGCGAAGGTCGAGGACATCGCGAAAGGCGCTGCGGGCCTGTCTCAGGGCCTCTTCCGCGGCATGGCTGCGCATGCGTGCTTCGCGCAGGGCGAGGCCACCGATCAAGCTGCCGATAATCAGACCGAGGGCCGCGCCGATTTCAATCAGTTCGTGAACGGTCCAGTCGAGGGGGCCGATGGGCAGCCCGAAAACCGACACGGCAATCTCGCCCACAAAGAACAGGGCGCAGAGAACCTGCAGCGCAACAACAAAGAGAAGGATGGGGCGGTTTATCACGGTGTTGATCCGGTTATGCGTCAATCATCGTCGTCGCCGTCATCACCGCCATCCGATCCGCCGCCACTGTCGTTGTCATCGTCATCATCATCATCGTCGTCATCGTCGTCATCATCGTCGCCCCCTGAACCGGACTGAGACGCTCCCGAACCAGACCCGTTGCCGCCTGACGAAGACCCCCCGTCGTCACTATCAATAAAGCGCAGGTAGTCCCTCAGGATGACGCCGGTGGCCGGGTTCAAAACGATCTCCCGCCGGGTTTCGTCATCGCGGGCGATGAAACGCAAACGACCGAGGAAGGTTCTGAAGATGCGGATGTCGGTGTATCCGTCATCGCGAAGCTCGCGAATGATCCGGTCGCGCATGACATCGTCAGCCTGTGCTGGCAGGGGCGCGAGGGCAAGAACCAGGATAAGGATCAGTTTCTTCATTCAAGTCTCCGCAAGGCAGGCGCCGTGGACGGCGCCTGCCGGGTGTCCTCTAGCGGGTCTGAAGGACAAGTCCTGTCTCAGTCGTCAGACCCGTCGTCGTCATCATCATCGTCATCGTCGTCGTCGCTGCCGCCCCTGCTGTCAGAGCCCGACCAACCGTCATCGTCATCGTCATCGTCGTCATCATCGCGATCATCATAGTCTGCGGTGTCGTACCGATCATCGTAATCGTCATCGTCATTTCGGTCGTCGTAATCATCGTCGTCGTCGTCATAGCCATCAAGGTAATTCCCCGACGCATCCACGAAGTCATAGTCTTCGCGATCGACATCGACGCCACGTTCGCGGCGCTCTTCTCTGTCGGCGCGGTCGTTCTCCTGCTTCAGGATGCGCCCGGTGCTGTTGTCATAAACAACTTCGACCTTGCGCCCGTCCGGCATGATCGCCTCGACCTTGGTCTGGGTACGGCCCTCTTCGATGTCGATGTATTGGAACCCCAGGTCCTGATACTGCGAGATGATCCCTTGCGTGGCGGACTGCGCGTTGGCTGCTGCCGTCCAAAGGGTGAAGGCGAGGGCTACGGGAAGTGCGGTCTTGACGTACATGTGCTGTCTCCTTGGTTTCCATGATCTGGGCGGCGTTGTGCCGCGCGATGGACCATCGAGCCTGAATGGACAGCAAGGCCATTGGCCGGAGGTTTAGACAGCGTGCCTTAAACCGGGGGCAGATATCCATAAACTTGGGTTTAGGCTGCCCCAAAACGACAAAACCCGGCCTCTTGGCCGGGTTTTCCTTGGGTTTCATGCCACTTAGTGCAGTTTCGCTTGAACCGTTTTGATGGCGTCATCTATCAGTGTGCCAGCCTTTGCAGCGCTCATCTCTTTCGCGATGACGTCCGATGCGGCGGCGATGGCGATACTCGCCGCTTCGTCGCGCACCT
>JBCCWG010000092.1:0-12730 GCA_039193985.1 Pseudomonadota bacterium | reverse complement strand
ATCGCACCCCTGATCTTCTTCTTGTTCCAAATACGGACTTTGGGAGCGACGCCCAATATCATGCGAAGACGTTTGATGGACGTGCCGCAAACTCCCGGCGGCGGGCCTGGGGGCCGCGTTGGCGGTCCGTATTTTTACCAAGAAGAAGGGCAGTGGCGCGATGGTGACACTGGCAGACCCCATTTCCACGGCGCGACAAGCGCGGATGAGCGGGTTCGAGCACGAGTTTCAAACGTTGCGGCGACAGTCCCGGCGTCTTTGGACCATCGGAACGGTGGTGTTCTTCATTTGCTTCATGCTGTCGGCTTGGCTGGGGGACTTCTTTAAGGTCACCCAACTTACCATGCCAGACGGCTCACGCGAGTGGCGCTGGGTTTTGCCTGCGGGCCTGCCGCGCTTGGGCGAGTTCATTGAGCGGACGCTTCCGGTCTTGCGCTGGGATAGTCTGGGTGCCGATTTCGGCGCGTGGTTCTGGCGTTGGAAGGTCTGGCTGAACCTGCTGATCGAGACCATCCTGATCGCCTTTATGGCAACTACTTTCGGCGTGATCGGTGGGTTCCTGTTGTCCTTCCCGGCGTCGCGCAACCTGGCGCCCAACAGATGGGTGCTGTGGGTCTCGCGACGCTACCTCGAGATTGCACGCACGGTGCCGGATCTGGTCTGGGCGCTGATCTTTGTCTTCTGTTTCTCGGTTGGCCCCTTGGCCGGCGTGCTCGCCATTGGCCTGCACTCCTGCGGTGCTTTGGGCAAGCTTTACTCGGAAGTGAACGAGAACATCGATATGGCACCGCTTGAGGGCGTCAAGGCCGCGGGTGGCACCTGGTTCGACCAGATACGCTACGGCGCCGTGCCGCAGGTTCTGCCGAACATCATCAGCTACACCCTGCTGCGGTTCGAGATCAACGTCCGCTCGTCATCGATCATCGGATATGTCGGGGCAGGCGGGTTGGGGCAGGAGTTTCGCGAGGCGCTGTCCTTGCAGGAGTATACCGATCTGTCGGCTTTGTTCGTTATCATTTTCCTGACCGTGATCGTGATCGACTACGGGTCCGAAAAGCTGCGCCACAGGGTTATCGGACTGGAGGCCAACCCATGACGCCCGACCGAATTGCTGCGGCGGAAGCCCGCGTGCCGCTGGCCTTTCGCGACCCGCCCGCCGTGCGGGTGCGCAAGATCACGCTCTGGACGCTGTTCGCGGTGCTTTTTTGCTGGTGCCTTTATGACTTCAACTTCTCGCCCGAGCGTATCTGGACCGGACTGGGTCGGCTTGGTCGCGTGCTGTCGTTCATGTTCCCGCCACATGTCTGGACCACCTGGGAGGCCTGGGCGGAAGTCCTGAACGGTCTCAGCGAGACACTGTCGATGGCCTTCCTCGGCACTGTTCTGGGGGCGGTCATCGCTTTCCCTCTGTCGTTTCTCGGCGCAAAGAACATCAACCGCATTTTTTGGCTGCGCCAGGGCTCGCGCCGGGTCTATGATGTGATCCGGGCGTTCGAGACGCTGATCCTGGCCTTGATCTTCATTCGTGCCTTCGGGTTGGGGCCACTGGCGGGGATACTTGCCATCGCCGTGAGCGAGATCGGAACGTTCTCAAAACTCTTCTCGGAAGCACTTGAGAACACGTCGAAAAAGCCTGTCGAGGGTGTGGTCGCATCCGGCGGGTCGCGGCTTCAGACCATCCGCTATGCGATCATGCCGCAGGTGTTGCCGGTACATCTGTCCGTACTTTTGTACAACTTCGAATCCAACGTGCGGTCGGGCACCATATTGGGCATCGTGGGCGCGGGTGGTATCGGGTTTCTGCTGTCGGACCGGATCAGCGCCTATAAGTGGGACGAGGCATGGTCGATCATCTTCCTGATCATCGCGATGGTATACCTGATCGATTGGCTCTCGGGGCTGGTGCGAACCAAGCTGATCGGCACAGCGGACCTCGCGAAATGAGCGGCGCCGGCACCAAGGCGGGGCTGAGCGAAGCGCCAACGATCCACCCCGAGGCCACGGTCGAGGACTGCGCGCTCGGGCCCTGGACGGAGGTCGGCAAGGGCACGGTGATGAAGGCCTCCGAAATGGGGGATTACTCCTATATCACGCAGCAGTGCCATGTGGTTTGGACGACCATCGGCAAGTTCTGCTCGATTGCCAACGCGACCCGGATCAACCCCGGCAATCACCCGACATGGCGCGCGGTGCAGCATCATTCGGTCTATCGGGCCAAGGCTTATGGTCTGGGCCCGGACGATCATGATTTCTTCGCCTGGCGCAGGTCCGACTGGGTGACCATCGGCCATGACGTTTGGATTGGGCATGGCGTGACCATCACGGCGGGCGTTGCTGTGGGCACCGGCGCGGTGATCGGCGCAGGCGCCGTCGTGACCCGGGACGTGGCGCCCTATGCGGTGGTGGGCGGTGTGCCGGCACGCGTGATCAAGCGCCGCTTTACGGCAACTCAGGCCGACGCATTGCAAAAGATTGCAGTCTGGGATTGGCCGCGCGAGCGATACAAATCCGCCTTACCTGACATCCGTGCGTTGGAGATTGATGCCTTTATCGAGAAGTACCGGGTCTAGCCAGTGCGCTCCGCACGCGAACTTCGATAATGTGTTTCGCCAAGGGTCATGGGTCGCAGGCCGATCCTTTGTCACGCGTTATGAACCGTTTGTTCACCTTCATCGGGGAATGATGAGGGGACTTGCGGCGTTCACTCTGGGGCAGTGCTTGGCATGACCGATGTTCTGAAACGGAAACTTGGCGTCTCAGAGGTGTCCAGGCAACCGGGTGGCGTCTCGGTTGAGGCCGTGCTGCGCAAGACGATGCCACGGGATGCCGATGCTGTCTTGTCGATGGATCTGTCGGTTTTGTCCTTTGTGTCGGCGTTGCGGGACCGAAGCCAGGTCTTGGCCGAAGTGCCTGAAAATGCGCTTCTTTACCTATTGGAGGATGAAGAAGGGGCAAGGGGCCTCGCGGTTCTCGACGCTGCGCTTGTCGCGGGGATCGTCGAGTTTCAGGTGTCGGGCCGGGTCTCGCAAGCCGACCCGGATGCGCGTGCGCCGACGCGCACCGATGGGATCGTTGTCAGCGAGATCTTCGACAAATGGCTTGCCACGGCCGATACCGCACTGGCCGAAGCGGGGCTGGGGGCCAGTTGGCCGATCAACGGTTTCGAACGCGCGCAACGCAGCCTGACGGGGCGTGATGCCGCGTTGCTTCTTGAACCGGGCGAACTGCGGTGCGTTGACGTGATGTTGTCGCTCGAAGGGGGGGCGAAAACTGGCCGGCTCAGCCTCGCCGCTCCGCGGCGCGTCCCGTCGGTCCAGGGGCAGGGCGCGGCGACAATTGCGGCGCGGCTGCGCGGCCGAATGCCTGACATGCAGGTTGATCTGCGCGCGGTTCTGGTGCGCTTGCCGCACGCCGTTGATGCGGTGCGCCGCCTTCGAGCGGATCAGGTGCTGGGCTTGCCGGACGGGTGCCTGCAACATGTTCGTCTGGAAACACGCGACGGCCGCTTGATCCGCGAAGTGCATTTGGGCCAGTTGGACGGCAAGAAAGCGGTACGATTGTTTGGCGCGGAGGCCACTAACAGCGCCGCTCGGCTGCTCCCGCAACCGTCTCAGCCGGATGCCGCGCTGATCGCCGGTCCGGGGGCTGAACCGGACCTGCCCGATCTGCCGCCATTGCCGGAAGCTGACGCGCCGGACATGGCGGGCGCGATTGCCCCCGATCTTCCCGACTTGCCCGATCTTCCGGACCTGCCTGATTTACCCGATCTGCCAGACCTCCCCGACTTGCCCGATCTCCCGCCTCTGAACTGAAACACCCGACTACAAAAAGCTGTGATGGCGCGTGAAGCCAGACACGAAAGCGGGCCGAACATTGCCCGGTTCCTCAGGTTTTCGAAGGATTGCGGTCTCAGCTTCGTGATCTGAGCGCAAGGTTCACTTCTGCACGAGAAGTTGTGCATTTTCCGTAGCTTGAAGGTGACGCGGGCAAGGGCCATCTGCGTCTGGACCCAATTACCTTTGTTTGGAGATGTGAGATGAAATCGCTGATCATCGCCCTGGTTGCCTTTCCGCTGATGTCCGCCGTGGCCATGGCCGACACGACCGATGGTGCGGCGCTGGAGACCGCCAATGTTCAAACCGCTACGGGCGATGCCGACGTAGACCGCGCTGCAGCGCGCCCCGCAGCGCTTGGCCTTGCAAAACTTGCCCCGGCGGGTGTCGCGGATGTCGATACCAATGGCGATGGCAAAATCAGTTTTGCTGAGCTGCTGCGCCACGATCTGAAATCCGACTTCTGACGTCCCCCCACTCATGCAGAAGTCGCCAGCCACAACGCGGCTGGGGGAAGCGGTCGGCTCAGTTAGAGCCGGCCGTTTTCCGATTCAGTCTTCCGAACCCGCGCTGCGGGCCAGGGCGGCGACGCCGGTGCGGGCCAGTTCGGTCAGGCCCAAGGGGCGCATGAGGTCGGCAAAGGCGTCGATCTTCTCGGACGTGCCGGTCACTTCGAAGACAAAGGCATCGAGGGAGCTGTCCACCACATTGGCGCGAAAGATGTCCGCCAGCCGCAGGGCCTCGACACGCTTGTCGCCCTGACCGGCGACCTTGAAGAGGGCCAGTTCACGCTCGACGCTTGGCCCTTCGACGGTCAGATCGTGGACCTCGTGCACGGGGACGATCCGGCCAAGCTGCGCTTTGATCTGTTCGATCACGCTGGGGGTGCCGGCGGTGACGATGGTAATGCGGCTGCGGTGGCCTTCGGTATCGATCTCGGCGACCGTCAGGCTTTCGATGTTATAACCGCGGCCGGAGAAAAGCCCGATGACACGCGCCAGCACACCTGCCTCGTTGTCGACGATGACGGCCAGCGTGTGTCGCTCGATACCCGCTTCGTGATAGTCGCGCAGGTCATAAGCCGAGTGGCGGGAGGTGCCTTTTTTGATTTTTAGGGGGGACATCTTGTCTATTTCCTGCGGCGCAATCTAATCTTCTCTGAACTGCGTGATTTCGGTCTCTGGGTCGCTTTCGAGCAGTTCTTTTACGTCAGCGACAAGACGGGTCATTTCTTTTGTAAGGTCGTAGGACCAAAAGAACCACTTCCGACCCTTTGGCTTGCTTGGGTCTGTGAAAATCAAGTGGGCGTTGTCGTCCTGACACCCGCAACACAATGCCAATGGCTTGGTGTTATCGGTTTCGACTTCTACCCAGTGACCCCAGTCTTCTACAATGACATGAGGAACGACCCATCCCTTTTCTTCGAGCTCGCCTTTCAACCAGGTCGACAACTCTCGAGCGAACAATCCTGGATTGATAAACTCGTTGCTGTCTTCATCCAACTCTCCAGGAGTCGGTTGAAACCGGTCGCACTTGAACTCGAAAAACGTATTCACACCAACACCGCGCCGCCTTCCTTGATGGCGGTCGACGTGTCCACATTCTCGCCCAGCAGCATCTTGTTGTGCGGCTCGCCGGAGGGGATCATCGGGAAGCAGTTCTCGTGCTTTTCGACAAGGCAGTCAAAGACTACGGGGCCGTCATCGTTGATCATCTCCATGATCGCGTCGTCCAGATCGGCCGGGTCGCTGACCATGATGCCCTTGCAGCCAAAGGCTTCTGCCAGTTTGACGAAGTCGGGCAGCGATTCACTCCAGGAATGCGAATAGCGTTCGCCATGCAGCAATTCCTGCCACTGGCGCACCATGCCTAGGCGTTCGTTGTTCAGGATGAACTGTTTCACCGGCAGGCGGTATTGCGCAGCGGTGCCCAGCTCCTGCATGTTCATCAACCAGCTTGCCTCACCGGCGACGTTGATGACCAGCGCATCGGGATGCGCCATCTGCACACCGATGGAGGCGGGAAAGCCATAGCCCATGGTGCCGAGGCCGCCGGAGGTCATCCAGCGGTTCGGGTCCTCGAAGCCGAGGTACTGTGCCGCCCACATCTGGTGCTGGCCAACCTCGGTGCAGATATAGCGGTCATGATCCTTGGTCAGCGCTTCCAGCCGGGCCAGCGCGTGCTGCGGTTTGATCGTCTTGCCTTCCTGCGTGAACTTCAGGCAGTCAATCGAGCGCCATTCGTTGATCTGCTGCCACCAGGTGGTCAGTCCTTCGCGGTTGGTCTTGGCGCCGCGCGCCTTCCAGACGTCCAGAAGCTGCTCCAGCACGGTTTCCACGTTGCCGATGATCGGGAAGTCGACATGGATGACCTTGTTGATGGACGACGGATCGATGTCGACATGAGCCTTGATCGAATCCGGGCTGAAATCCTGCACGCGGCCGGTGATCCGGTCGTCGAACCGCGCGCCGATATTGATCATCAGGTCGCAGTCATGCATGGCGAGGTTGGCCTCGTAGAGCCCGTGCATGCCCAACATGCCCAGCCAGTTCTTGCCCGAGGCCGGGTAGCTCCCGAGACCCATCAGCGTCGACGTGATCGGGAAATTCGTCAGTTGCACCAGTTCGCGCAGGAGCTGCGAGGCACGGGGGCCGGAATTGATGACGCCGCCGCCGGTATAGAGGATCGGGCGTTTGGCGCTTTCCATCGCCGTGGCCAGCGCCTCGATCATCTCGGGGTCGCCCTTCGTCGGCGGGTTGTAGTGCCCGGTCGGTGCATCTTTCGGGCCGACATACGTGGCCGAGGCGAACTGCACGTCCTTCGGGATATCGACCAGCACCGGGCCGGGGCGACCGGACATGGCGACGTGGAACGCTTCGTGGATCACCGGCGACAGACGCTCGGTCTCTTTCACCAGCCAGTTGTGCTTGGTGCAGGGGCGGGTGATGCCGACCGTGTCGGCCTCTTGAAACGCGTCATTGCCGATCATGAAGGTGGGCACCTGGCCGGTCAGCACGACAATCGGGATCGAGTCCATCAGCGCATCGGTCAGCCCGGTCACGGCGTTGGTGGCACCGGGACCCGAGGTCACGAGAACAACGCCGGGCTTGCCGGTCGAACGGGCATAGCCCTCGGCCATGTGGACCGCGCCTTGCTCGTGACGGACGAGGACGTGACGGATCTCATTTTGCTGAAAGATCTCGTCATAGATCGGAAGGACAGCGCCGCCGGGATACCCGAACACCACTTCCACGCCCTGATCCTTGAGAGCCTTCACGACCATCGCCGCGCCCGTCATTTGCTTTGCCATTGCGCCTGTCCTCTTTTCTTGTCCGCGCATAAAAAAGCCCCCGATTTTCGGGGGCGCATGGGGGTCCGTTATGGAGTACCGTTACCGGCCCATGCGCCATGTTCCTACAAGTACGACAATGTCCTGTACCACGAGAGGCCCTTTCGTTCAGTGCCGGAGACAGTAGCAGCGTCTAAAAAAGCGTCAACAGGGAAATTTGCGTTTCTTGCGTGAAACGGTGGTTTGGCGAAACTTCCTGATTGGGTCGGGCCATCGCAGACCAGTTCGGATGGATCGCGATCAGCCGTCACCCGGACGCGGACCGCTGATCCTCGTTTTGCTCGATGCAAGGGGGCGCTGTTGCGCCCCCTTCAACCTGGGATATGTCGCCACCGATTGACATCCGGTCCTTCGACGTCTCGGTTCTGCGCCACCGACGAAACTTGCGCGATCCGATGCTGACATGGTGCCTTGAGCGCTTTGTCGCATGAGACTTACCGTCGGCTACGCCATACCGCCCGCTTTGTCCGCTGTCGAAATTCGTTTATGCCGCTTTTCATGAGGCAGGTTCTTCGCATTCTCTGGGCGGTGGCCAAACGGGTCGGTCCCAGCCAGATCGGGGTGATCGCAGCGGGGATTGCATTCTATGCGCTTCTTTCGGTGTTTCCGGCGATCACGGCGGTTGTGGCGCTGGCCGGGCTTTTCATCGAACCCGAGGCGGTGGTGGCCCAGTTCGAGACGGTCACCCGCTTTGTGCCCGAGGACGCTGCCGCGATCCTGATCGACGAGGCCAGCAAGGTGGCCGGGGCAGGCGATGAGGGGCTGACGTTGGCCGTGGCCCTTGGCGTGGGGTTTGCGATTTACCTTTCGACGCGGGCGACGACGGCGCTGATCTTTGGGCTGAACACAGTGCATGACCGGGTCGAAAACCGGGGGTTCTTCATGTACTGGGGCATCGTCATCCTGCTGACCAGCGCGCTGGTTTTTGGCGTGGCCCTGATGTTCGTATTGCTGGTCGTTGCCCCAACCGTGCTGGCTTTCGTGCCCGAGGAGGTCGTGCCGGGCACCGCTGCCGAAGCAGTGCGCGCGGTGCGGTGGATCATTCTGGGCGCGGTTTTGCTGTTAGGGCTGTCTATCCTGTACCGGTTCGGGCCGACCGGGTGCAGCGGCGGCACGGTGGCCACGCGCAGGCGGTGGCGCTGGTTGACCTCCGGGTCTGCACTGGCCGCAGCGCTTTGGATCGCAGGCAGCTTTGGCTTTTCACTCTATGTGACGCATTTTGCCAACTACAACGCCAGCTTCGGCAGTCTGGCCGGGGTCATCATCCTGTTGACCTGGCTTTGGCTCTCGGCCTTTGTGGTCCTTTTGGGCGCGCTGTTGGATGTCGAGGTGCAGCGCCACCGGGGCGACGACGCAAGCGCTGCCGAGGACGCGCCTTAAGCCGCTTTGTTTTCCGAGAACGGGTTGGGGCCGGTCAACCTTGCGGGGCGTGGTGCGTCGTCCGCATTGATCAAAAACGCGCAACCCGTCTATAGCAAGCGCCAGATCGTGCAAGGTTTGCGCTAACATGTTGCCGCAAAGGCGGTATTTCCCCCTAAGCTGGCTGAAACCGGGTCTTGCGCTCGCGAAGATGCAACGTATTGTCCGGCGCACTTGTAACGATCCGCCCGTCGACAGACGGGCACCGTAGACATGGGAGGTTCTAAATGGATCGTCGTTCCTTTCTAAAGAATACTGCGTTGGGCGGCTCGGCCGCTGCCGCAGCGTCGCTGGCATCGCCTGCGATCGCCGCGGGCCACGCCAAGACCATTACGATGGTGACATCCTGGCCCGAGGGCTTTGCTGTTCTCGACGATGCGGCCACGTATTTTACCAATGCTGTGAACGCGATGAGTGCCGGCACCCTGACCGTTGAAAAGAAGACACCCGGTCAGCTTGTGGGCGCGCTGGAAGTGTTCGATGCCGTGACCGCCGGCCAGGCCGACATGTACCACTCGGCAGACTACTACTTTGGGGGTCAGCACCCGGCCTATAACTTCTTCACCGCTGTGCCTTTCGGCGCGACGGCGCAGGAGCTGTACAACTGGTACTACAACGACGGTGGCCAAGAGCTGCATGACGAACTGGGCCAGATCTTTGGTCTCAAGTCGTTCCAGTGCGGCAACTCGGGGTCGCAGTCCGGTGGTTGGTTCCGTGAACCGATCGAGTCGGCAGCAGACTTCCAGGGCCTGCGCTTCCGGATGCCGGGCCAGGGTGGTCAGGTGCTGGGTAAACTGGGCGCAAGTGTTCAGAACATTCCGGGTGGCGAACTTTATCAAGCCCTGAGCTCAGGCGCGCTGGACGGTCTGGAATGGGTCGGCCCGCTTGCGGACGAACGCGCCGGTTTCCAGGAAGTGGCCAAATACTACTATGCGGCGGGCTTCCACGAGCCTGGTTCGGGCCTTATCGCATCAATGAACCTGTCCTTCTGGGAAAGCCTCGACGATACCCAGAAAGCCATTATCGAGAACGCGGCGAAAGCCACCACGATCCATCAGTTCTCGCAGACGATGGCCAGCAACGGCGCTGCTCTGGAGCGTCTGAAGTCGCAGGGTGTCAACGTTCTGAACTTCTCGGACGACGTCTGGGATGCGTTCGGCGCAGCTTCGAAAGAAGTCCGCGACGAACCGATGAGCGATGAGCTTTACGCAAAAGTTCGCGCCAGCTTCGAGACAAGCCTTGCGAACTCGTCAGGCTGGATTCAGCAGTCGGACGGTGTCTACCTCGCGCAGCGCAACCGCGTGATGGGCGGCTGATCCCGCGCTATTGAATATCGGGCCTCCCGCCGCGAGCGGGGGGCTCACTACTTTCGTGACAGGGCCGTTCAGCGGCTCGGGGAGGCGGACACGA
Organism: Pseudomonadota bacterium; assembly: GCA_039193985.1. Lineage (GTDB taxonomy): Bacteria > Pseudomonadota > Alphaproteobacteria > Rhodobacterales > Rhodobacteraceae > JAJDOD01. The sequence continues at coordinate 2,719 of JBCCWG010000092.1, read as the reverse complement.
TGGACGGAATTGGTTGGTTTTTCCAGAACTTAGCTCTCGCGATTTACAACTTTTTCTACGCCATAACCAATCCAAACAGTTGGTTGTCCTGGATCGGCGGGATCGAGAGCGAGGAAGCCAAGCAATCGCTGATGCGCTTTATCTATTACGGCGGATCGGTCGAATTCTTCTTCGTCGTCTTCACAGCGTTTCTTCTTCTGACGATTGTCGGGCTTTGGCAAAACTCGATCATGTGGGGCGCGGTGCGCGTGTTCGAGGCGATCGGGAACACCGTCGGACGTGTTGCAGCTTGGGCTGGCCTTCTCATGGTGCTGCAACAGATCGTCATTGTCTTTGTGCAGCGCGTCTTTGCGAGCGCGCAAATTTCTCTCGGCTTTGGACTTCCGTTTTCGAAAGACGTCTCGTGGTGGGCTGAAGAGCTGAAGCTCTACAACGCCATCGTCGTCTGTTTGTGCGTGTCTTACACTTTCATTCAAGGCGGCCATGTCCGTGTCGATCTGGTGTATTCCGCAGTCAAGTACCGCACGAAGAAAGTCATCGATATGCTGGGGGCGCTGCTCTTTATGATGCCGGCAGCGGTTCTGACCTGGATGTTCGGCTGGTACTTCCTCTGGCGTCACCTGGTGACCCCGAAGTTCGCGGCGGGCAATGTGGACATCGAGCGGATGGTGAACACGCAATGGCGCGCCCTGCGTTGGAATGTCGAGACGGTTGGCTTTTCACCCAATGGGTTTAACGGGTACTTCCTGTTCAAGATCCTGCTCGTGATGTTTACTGCGCTGGTCTTTATCCAGGCCATGGCGTTCTTCTATCGCTCGTTCCTCGAGTGGAAAGAGGGGCCGGAGAGCGAGGGCAAACACCTCGACAAGGATGTGCTGGGCGACGAAGAGGCCGAGCTTGTCCATGCCATTGAAGAACATCACTAAGGGGTCGGGGTTATGTGGTTTGGACTAGACGGCGTTGAGATCGGCCTGCTGATCACCTTCCTGTTCCTTTTCGGGGGCATTCTCTCCGGTTTCCCGGTGGCGTTCGCCATCGGCGGTTCGGCTGTCATCTCATTCGGTGTCATTGCCGGACTGGACAGCGCCGGGCTGCTGATCCACCAGGCATTGGACACATCGTCAGCGGAGTATGCAGCTGTTATTGCCGAGGGGTTCCGACAAGAAGCGATTTCGGTCTTTACCCATCCCGAATTGCCGAGGGTCGAGACACCGGTGTTCCCGCAAGGTTGGGAAACCGCGCTGGACCGTAACCTGTCCTTCATCGTGAACCGCATGAACGAACGCGTCCTGGCAGGGCAATCCATCGAGACGCTGCTGGCGGTTCTGATGTTCGTTCTGATGGGCATCACGCTGGAACGCTCGAAAATCGCCAATGACCTTTTGATGACCATGGCGCGCGTCTTTGGCCCGCTGCCGGGCGGTCTGGCCGTGTCGATCGTGGTTGTGGGTGCGTTCCTCGCCGCATCGACCGGCATCGTGGGCGCCACGGTGGTGACCATGGGGCTGCTCGCGCTGCCGACCATGTTGCGCAACAACTATTCGCCCGAACTGGCCACCGGTGTCATCGCCGCGTCGGGCACTTTGGGTCAGATCATTCCGCCATCCATTGTGATCGTTCTTCTGGGAACGCTGGCCGGTGACCTTTACTCCGCCGCACAGGAAGAACGCGCGCAGCTGGCAGGATGCACCGACGCGCTGACCTTCCTTGGCGAACCTGCGGTGGTGTCGGTCGGGACATTGTTCCAGGCAGCCCTGATCCCCGGCATCATGCTGGCCGGCCTCTATGCGGCCTATGCGTTCGGCTATGCGCTGTTCAACCCCTCAAAGGCCCCGGCGGTCGAGCTTGGCAGCACCAATTCCGAAGTGATCAGCCGCAACGAGGCGCTGACATGGTTCCTGGCGGCACCTGCGGCCATGATCTTTGGTCTGATCCTGCTGGCCGGGGCCGGTGTGGTGGGCAGCCAGAGTGTGACGGTCGGCACCTTTTCGGAGGCGGGCGAGTCCGCGTCCTTGCGCACCAATGTTTCGCCGGAGTGTCAAGCTTCGATGATCGAGCTGCACGGGCAAGAGGCCTGGGATGCGGCGGTTGCCGAACAACAAAGCATCGATGCGTCCGGCGGCGTGGTGCAATCCGAGGAACTGACCGAGGAACAACAGGCTGAAATCCAGGCCGAACTCATCGCCACGGCGCCGCCGGTTGGCACGGGCGTCGCGATTGGTTTCCTGGTGCTGGCGTTGATGCTGACCACAGCCATTGGTATCTCGCCATCTTCCGACCCGCGGCCGCTTTTCATCGGGTTGGGGGCGGCGGCCTTTGCGCTCTTTGTAGATGCGGCGTTTATCACACCGCTGACCTCTCCAGGTGTCACGTTCGTGCGGCTGCTGATCCCCTTGGCCGTTGTCCTTTGGGCCTGTTACCACGCAGTCGGACGACTGGCGCGGAACGAGCTTTTGCGCGTTGTCTTCCCGCCATTGGTGCTGATTATTGCGGTTCTGGGCTCGATCCTGGGCGGGATCACCAACCCGACGCCGGCCGCCGCGCTCGGCGCTGGCGGGGCGATCATGCTGGCGGCCTATCGCAAGCTGAAAGATGACAACAAAAGCGGGCAGCTGATCATCATGGCCAGCTTCACGCTAATTGTCATGCTGTTGGTCGGCGTGAACTTCGATCTTCGGGTCAATCAGGACGGCGTCGGGTTTGAGACCTGGGTCGCATT
>JBCCWG010000091.1:0-12784 GCA_039193985.1 Pseudomonadota bacterium | reverse complement strand
CTCCAGCATCTCCATGTCTTTCGCCACGAAGAGATTGTAAAGCGTGCCCATCAGCTTGACGCATTGCTTGATCTGTCCACCAGAAAGCCCCAGGGCGAAGGCGATGCGGCGTCCGTGATACGGTTGATACCCCGTGGCGGGATCGACGCTGAACGAGAGAATCTTGTCCGGCGTTTCCTCAGCAACCTCTTCGATGTCCATGCCGCCTTCGGTCGAGGCCACGAAACTGACGCGCGACGTCGCGCGGTCGACAAGAAGCGCAAGATACATCTCGGTCTCGATGCCTGAGCCGTCTTCGATGTAAATGCGGTTGACCTGCTTTCCGGCATCGCCGGTCTGCTTGGTGACCAATGTACGGCCCAGCATGCGCTTGGTTTCTTCCGCAGCTTCTTCGACCGATTTGGTGATGCGAACACCGCCCTTGTCGCCACAGTCGGTTTCCTTGAACGTGCCTTTGCCGCGCCCACCCGCATGGATTTGCGCCTTTACGACCCAAATGGGACCATCGAGTGCGCTGGCTGCGGTTTTTGCTTCCTCGGCGCGCAGGACAACCCGGCCATCAGCAACCGGAGCCCCCGCGTCGCGCAACAGGCTTTTCGCCTGGTATTCGTGGATATTCATGCGAAAGAGACTCCTGCGTTCTGGCCGTATGTCAGCAATGGCATGTATTAGTTCAAAATAAACGCGGCATTTCCACGCAAACAGCGGATTACAGAAAAAAAGCGCATTATGTGATCACTGATTTTTTTTGTGTGATCACATTGGCTTGTTGCCGAGTGTCTCCACCTTGCTACAATCGCCATCAAGGGCGAAAACGAGCATGTCTTGTGGTGGAGGACTCGTCAGCAAGGCCTTCCGTTTCCGGATCGCCAGATTCATGCGATCCGGAGCATCGTGCCTTCGCGACAAGCTGATAACAGATGCCGCGCCTGATGGGCGCAGCGATCGGTTAACCCAGACTGCTGTCGATGCCCTTGCAAGCTTCGACCAGGCCTTTGACGGCATCAACCGACTTGTCGAACATCGCTTGTTCGTCCTTGGTCAGTTTGATGTCGACGACCCGCTCGATCCCGCCAGCGCCGATGACCGTTGGCACACCGACATACATGTTTTTCAGCCCATAGGGGCCTTTGACATGGGCGGCGCAAGGCAGCAGACGCTTTTGGTCTTTGAGAAACGCCTCGGCCATCTCAATCGCGCTGGTCGCCGGTGCATAAAAGGCCGAGCCATTGCCCAAAAGACCCACGATCTCGGCTCCGCCGTCGCGCGTGCGCTGAACGATGGCATCGAGTTTTTCCTGGCTGGTCCAGCCCATCTGGACGAGGTCGGGCAGCGGTATGCCCGCAACCGTCGAATACCGCACCAGCGGTACCATCGTATCGCCGTGGCCGCCAAGCACGAAGGCGGTGACGTCTTTCATCGAGACTTCGAACTCGACCGAGAGGAAGTGGCGGAAGCGTGCGCTGTCCAGTACCCCGGCCATCCCGCAGACCATATTGTGGGGCAGGCCCGAGTACTCGCGAAGGGCCCAGACCATCGCGTCGAGGGGGTTGGTTATGCAGATGACAAAGGCATTCGGCGCATGGGCCTTGATCCCCTCGCCGACCGACTTCATGACCTTAAGGTTGATGCCCAGAAGGTCATCGCGGCTCATGCCCGGTTTGCGGGGAACCCCGGCAGTAACGATACAGACATCGGCGCCTGCGATGTCGGCGTAATCGGTCGTCCCTTTCAGCGCGGCGTCGAACCCCTCTGACGGGCCCGCTTCGGCGATATCCAGCGCCTTGCCCTGAGGTGTGCCGTCTGCAATGTCGAAGAGGACGACATCACCCATTTCTTTCAGTGCTGCGAGGTGGGCAAGTGTGCCGCCAATCTGACCCGCGCCGATCAACGCGATTTTGGGTCGTGCCATGGGAAACTCTCCAATCCATAAAGCGCCATGTTCGGGCGCGTGCCTAGCCACTGTTCCGAGCCAGTGCAAGGCCAGAGCCGTTGCGGCCTGCCATGAAGCTGCTGTGCGGGCGGCAAAGAAACGAACAAATGTGGAGAGAAGTTGCAGACTTGCGAAACGAAGGCATGGGATCAGTGCTGGCGTCAGTATGCGTGGATAAGTCGCGCATCGCGCCTCTGGTGGCGCTGGCTTATGCCAAGATCACTTGTGGCGAAGCTATCGAGAGCTTCACCCAGGAAGCCGCGCGTGTCGCGGCCGCCCGGAGAATACAAATTGAACGTTCACGCTTAGCTTTTGATCCCAGCAGGTGCGATCGGTTCATCGAGCGCCTCATAGGATTGGCCGCTGGCCATCAGGCAGGTGATGCCGTTTGGCATGGTCATGGTGATGGTCCAGGTGCCTGTTTCATGCGAGGCATAAACCTCGATCACACGGCCTTTGGGCGCCATGCCGATCGATTGGCGGCTTTCACCGTATTTACTGGCCAACCGTTCGACGACCATGTCACGGTTTCCGCAGTTCTGTCCCATTGCGGATGCAGAGATGGGGGCAAGCAAAGCAATCGCGACGATCAATACTGATGACAATTTCATTTCAGTCCTTTCCGAAGGCATGCGCCTTCTGATCAGGTATTTGCTCAGAAATTTTTCCGGAGCTTCGCGACGTTCAGAGTGTAAACGAGAGGAAAAGATGCCCTTAATGGACCGTACGATTGTAGTGACAATTGGAAGTGTCCCGGGCCGACACTCGCTGCGATGCAGCAAAAGCGCTTGAAGTTCCGGGCTGGCGGGGGCACCACTTGGCCAGTTTTGACGGAGTGATCTTATGTCCGACGCCGCATTGTTTCGTTCGGTCCTTTACATCCCGGCATCAAAAGTGCGCGCTCTGGACAAGGCGCGGAGTTTGAACGTCGATGCAATCATCTTCGATCTCGAGGATGCGGTTGCCCCCGATGAAAAGGTCGCTGCGCGTGCCATTCTTGCCGATGAACTGGAGACCGGCAGGTATGGTCACCGCGTCCGGATCGTGCGGATCAACGGATTGGACACGCCATGGAGCGCGGATGATGCGCGGGCTGTAGCCGGTATGGCGTGCGACGCGGTTCTTTTGCCCAAGACCGAGAGTGCCGTGCATGTCGCGACGCTGGCCGCGCAGGTGCCGGGCATGCCGATCTGGTGCATGATGGAGACACCGCGCGGTGTGCTGAACGCGCTGGACATCGCGGATGCCGCCCCCGTACAGGGTTTAGTCATGGGCACCAACGATCTGGCCAAAGACATCGGCTGCGAGACAGGCGGCGATCGCAAGGCCATGATGTCGGCCCTGCAGAGTTGCCTGATGGCGGCCCGCGCGGCCGGGACTGTCATAGTCGACGGCGTCTATAATGCATTCAAGGATGACGACGGTTTGCGCGCCGAGTGTGAACAGGGGCTCGCCTTGGGGATGGATGGCAAGACACTGATTCATCCGGCACAGATTGAGATCGCAAATCGGGTTTTTGCCCCGACCGAGGATCAGGTCGCTTTGGCCGAGCGCCAGATCGCGGCCTTTGAAGCCGCGCAAGCCGAGGGCGAAGGCGTCGCGGTCGTCGACGGGAGGATCGTCGAGAATCTTCATATCGAGACGGCGCGCGCCATTCTGGCCAAAGCAAGTGCGGTGCGCGCGAGGGAGGCTGCATGATTGCGCTAATACTTGGCGTTCTGCTCTGGTGGGCGGCGCATTTGACCAAGCGTCTTGCGCCGGGGCCACGCGCGGCGTTGCAGGATCGCATGGGCGATGCGTCGAAAGGATTGTTCGCCTTGCTGATCGTGCTTTCGGTCGTCCTGATGACCCTCGGCTATCAGAACTATACCGGACAGTTCTTTTGGGGCCGCAATGCCGTGTTGGTCGGGATCAACAACCTGTTGATGCTTGCCGCCGTTTACCTTTTCGCCGCATCTGGCGCGCGGACGCGTGTGACAAAGTTCATTCGCCATCCGCAATTGACAGCGTTCAAAGCGTGGGCGGTTGCTCACATATTGGTCAATGGCGACACCGCGTCGTTTATACTGTTCGGCGGACTGCTGATCTGGGCTGTGGTTGAAGTCATCGTCATCAATCGCCAGACCGAACGTCCCGTGCCCGCCGAGACCTATCCAGTCAAGAAGGAGGTGACGGCTATCGTCGCGGCCGTGGTGGTTTTTGGGCTGGTGTCGGCGATCCATATCTGGCTGGGCTACAACCCTTTTGGAGCGTGAGTACTTGAAGACAAATCCGGGTCGCTTTTTTGAGAACTATACCGTCGGCGAGACGATACACCACGCCGTTCCACGCACGCTGTCTGGGGGTGAAAAGGCGCTCTATTACGCGCTCTATCCGGCGCGGCACGCCCTTTACTCATCGGCCGAGTTTGCCAAGGCCTGTGGCCTGCCCGATGCGCCGTTTGATGACTTGTTGGTGTTTCACACGGTGTTTGGCAAAACCGTTCCCGACATCTCGCTGAACGCAGTAGCAAATCTTGGCTACGCGGAAGGGCGTTGGCACCGGCCTGTTGTGCCGGGCGAGACGCTGACAGCAACCTCTGAAGTGATCGGCCTCAAGCAGAATTCAAACGGCAAGTCCGGTGTGGTCTGGGTACGCACCACCGGGCGCGATGTCGCTGGCAAGCCCGTGCTCGACTATGTGCGCTGGGTCATGGTGCGCAAAGGGGAAATCGAGGCGGGCGCGCCCGAGACACGCATTCCTGACTTGAAGCCTGCATTGGGCGTCGATGATCTGGTCCTCCCCGACGGCCTCGATTTTACTGGATACGATTTCGCTCTTGCGGGCGAGCCCCACCGCTTTGCCGATTATGAGGTGGGCGAGAAGATCGACCACGTGGATCGCGTGACGGTGGAAGAAGCGGAGCACATGCTGGCGACCCGACTTTGGCAGAACACGGCTAAAGTGCATTTCGACGCGACCCACCGGGAGGATGGCAAGCGGTTGATCTATGGCGGGCATGTCATCTCGATGGCGCGGGCGTTGTCGTTTAACGGCCTTGCCAACGCTCAGATGATCGTGGGGCTGAACGGCGGCAGCCATGTCAGCCCGCTTTTCGCCGGCGATACGATCTGCGCCTGGTCGGAAGTTTTGGACAAGTCCGAGACGGCGGCACCAGGGGTCGGCGCGCTGCGTATGAGACTGGTGGCACACAAGCCTGAAGCGACGGCTTTTGATTTGAAAACCGGCGACGGAAAGTACGCGTCTGGCGTTTTGCTCGATCTTGACTACTGGGTACTGATCCCCTTGTGATTGCTGGATTCGCGAAGTCGTGATCACACTTAGAAAACGTGTGATCACGAAGAAAGTATTTTTCAACCTTTAGGGCGCATGAGGTGCGCTGCAGCGCCGCAGAGGCGTGACAGCGCCATCATTTTCGGTATGACAGAGACAAGCCATGCAGAAGGAGCCCGCACAATGGCCGATGTGAACCGCGGCAAGCGCCCGCTGTCACCCCACCTGCAGATTTATCGCCTGCCGATGACTGCGATAACCTCGATTCTCAACCGGATAACGGGCGTTGCCCTATTGGGTGGCGGTCTGATTGTTGTGTGGTGGCTTTTGGCAGCGGCATCGTCACCTGAGTACTATGCTTTTGCGGATGCTGTGATCACCTCTTTTCTTGGCGATATTGTAATGACTCTGGCAGCCTGGGCGCTTTGGTACCATTTGCTTGGCGGGCTGCGGCACCTCTACTGGGATACCGGTGCTGGTCTTGACGTCGAAACGGCTGAAAAGCTGAGCTATGGCATAATTGGCGGTTCCGTTGTGCTGACACTTCTCACAGTTATCATCGTCTGAGAGGGCATCGCATGTCTTACATGACCGCAATGAAACGGGCCGTTGGCCATGGTTCCGCCCGCGAAGGAACGACACGACATTGGTCAATGACCAAGTCCAGCGTCGCGCTTCTTATCCTGACCCCGCTTTTTCTGTTCACATTTGGTGGCATCCTCGGCGCACCTCATGATGAGGTCGTGGCGTATTTTGCGCGTCCTTTCCCGGCGGTGGTTGCCGGGTTGATGATCGTCGTGGGCTTCATGCATTTCAAAACCGGCATTCAGATGGTGATCGAGGATTACGTTCACGGGACCGCCCGTGAATACACGATCATCGCCACTACTTGCCTCTCATACGCTGCCGCTGCCGTGGGCCTCTTCGCCCTCGCGCAACTGGCACTTTAAGGACGACGCCCCCAATGGCTGCATACGAATACGAAACGCATGAGTACGACTGCATCGTGGTTGGCGCGGGAGGCTCGGGCCTTCGTGCGACACTGGGGATGGCCGAACAGGGGCTGAGGACGGCGTGCATCACCAAGGTGTTCCCGACGCGCTCGCACACTGTCGCCGCGCAAGGCGGTATCGCCGCATCGCTGGGCAATATGGGGCCTGACCACTGGCAATGGCACATGTACGACACCGTCAAGGGCTCGGACTGGCTGGGTGACACGGATGCGATGGAGTACCTCGCGCGCGAGGCGCCAAAGGCCGTCTATGAGCTGGAGCATTATGGCGTGCCCTTTAGCCGGACCGAAGAAGGGCGCATTTATCAGCGCCCCTTCGGTGGCCACACCACCGAATTTGGCGAAGGCCCCCCAGTACAGCGCACCTGTGCTGCCGCGGACCGGACGGGCCACGCGATTTTGCACACGCTTTATGGTCAGTCGCTGAAGAACAACGCCGAGTTCTATATCGAGTACTTCGCCATCGACCTGATCATGGCCGAGGACGGCACCTGTCAGGGTGTTGTTGCCTGGTGCCTCGATGACGGATCGGTCCATGTTTTCAACGCCAAGATGACGGTGCTGGCGACCGGCGGTTACGGACGTGCTTATTTCAGCGCTACGTCGGCCCACACATGCACCGGCGACGGTGGTGGCATGGTCGCCCGCGCGGGGTTGCCGCTTCAGGACATGGAGTTCGTGCAGTTTCACCCCACCGGCATCTATGGCTCGGGTTGCCTGATCACCGAAGGTGCGCGCGGCGAGGGCGGGTACCTGACCAACTCGGATGGTGAGCGCTTTATGGAGCGTTACGCGCCCACCTATAAGGACCTCGCCAGCCGTGACGTGGTCAGCCGCTGCATGACGATGGAAATTCGCGACGGGCGCGGTGTCGGAGCCGATGGTGATCACATCCACCTGCACCTAAACCACCTGCCACCCGATACACTGGCCGAGCGGTTGCCGGGGATCTCGGAAAGCGCGCGCATCTTTGCGGGCGTTGATCTGACAAAAGAGCCGATCCCGGTGATCCCGACCGTGCATTACAACATGGGCGGCGTTCCGACGAACTATTGGGGCGAGGTTTTGAACCCGACCAAGGACGCGCCCGATGCAGTTGCGCCCGGCCTGATGGCCGTGGGCGAAGCAGGTTGTGCAAGTGTGCATGGTGCGAACCGTCTTGGCTCGAACTCGTTGATCGATCTGGTGGTCTTCGGACGTGCTGCCGGTATCCGCGCAGGCGAAGTCGTGGATCGCACAAAGGGCAATCCTTCGCTCAATCAGGCGTCCATCGACGCAACGCTCGACCGGTTTGACAAGCTGCGCCATGCTGATGGGCAAGTACCCACGGCCGAATTGAGGCTTGAGATGCAGAAAGCGATGCAGGCGGACGCCGCCGTGTTCCGGACGGACAAGACGCTTGGCGAGGGCGTTGGCAAAATGACGGCGATTTCGGCCAAGATGGACGATATCCAGGTGACCGACCGGTCGCTGATCTGGAACTCGGACCTGATGGAAACGCTGGAGCTCGACAACCTTATGCCGAACGCCCTGGCCACAATTGTCGGGGCCGAAGCCCGCAAGGAGAGCCGAGGCGCCCACGCGCATGAGGATTACCCGGATCGCGACGACACCGAGTGGCGCAAGCACACACTGTCGTGGATCGATGGCAAGGACGTGAAGCTCAGCTATCGCCCTGTGCATCTGGACCCGCTGACCAACGAAGATCAGGGCGGGATTGAGATGAAGAAGATCGCCCCGAAAGCAAGGGTGTATTGATGTATCGTTTTGTCCTTTTTGGTGCTTTGACGCTGGCCGCTTGCGGTCCCATTTCACCCGAGCGGGCGGCCAAGATGTGCGAAGATCGTGCGCGCGCTGCGACCGGCCCGACGGGCGAGATTGGCATCGGTGTCGGCTCGGAGGGGGCGAGCGGCAGCTTCGAGATCGGCGTCACGAGCGATTACATTCTCGGGCGTGATCCCTATATTCTTTACGAAGAATGCGTGCGGGAGAAGACCGGTCAGGGACCCATCCGTCCGTTGGAGTTGGAGCGCTAAATGCGGTCGCTGTTGTTCAGAATTGGTTCGTTGGCGCTTGTCCTGCCTCTGCTTGCATGCACGGCCCAGCAACAGGATGAACTCACTCGCGACGCGGCCAAAAGCGTCGTACGGCCGGTGCTGGAAGAACGGCTTCCCGGCGTGCCCGTTGAGCCCGCGACCGACTGCATTATCGACAATGCCACGTCGCGCGAACTTTTTGCACTGGCCGCCGATGCCGTTACCGGCCCGACGGCAAGCACCGTGGAAATGGTCGCTAATATCGCGACGCGGCCCGAAACTGTACGTTGCCTGGCGACCGAGGGTTTGCCCGCCCTTCTGACGCTTTGATCTGAGAGGAACGCTTAAATGGTCCAACTCACTCTTCCAAAGAACTCCACGATCCGGACAGGCAAAACCTGGCCCAAACCGGAAGGTGCCACCAACACGCGCAAGGTGCGCGTCTATCGCTGGAACCCCGATGATGGTGAGAACCCGCGGGTCGATACGTACTTCGTCGACATGGACACGTGCGGTCCGATGGTTCTGGACATGCTCATCAAGATCAAGTCCGAGATCGACCCGACGCTAACGTTCCGCCGGTCGTGCCGCGAAGGCATTTGTGGCTCGTGCGCGATGAATATCGGTGGGGTGAAGACCAAGGGCATTAACACGCTGGCCTGCATCTATGGGCATGACGAGATCGAGGGCGATATTGCGATCTATCCGCTGCCGCATATGCCGGTCATCAAGGACCTGATCCCTGACCTGACGCATTTCTACGCGCAGCATGCGTCAATCATGCCGTGGCTCGAGACAAAGACGAACCGCCCCGCCAAGGAATGGAAGCAGTCGATCGAGGATCGCAAGAAACTCGACGGGCTTTATGAATGTGTGATGTGTGCGTCGTGTTCGACCTCGTGCCCGTCGTACTGGTGGAACGGCGATCGGTATCTTGGGCCAGCGGCTTTGCTGCACGCCTATCGCTGGATCATCGATTCACGGGACGAAGCGACGGGCGAGCGGCTGGACGATCTGGAAGACCCGTTCAAACTCTATCGATGCCACACGATCATGAACTGCGCCAAGACCTGCCCGAAGGGTCTGAACCCTGCAAAGGCGATTGCCGAGATCAAGAAGATGATGGTCGAGCGGGTGGTCTGAGCTTCGCTGCCTTTGACACAGGAAACTAATTGTTTCCAAATTGGAAACCTATGCGGTGACCGGTAGAAGCGGGCCGTCGAGCACGGCAACTGTGCCGACACAATTGCCGTGACCGAAAGAAACGTCCGGTAAGGCAGAAGCAAGCATCAGAAAAGCAACGGAAAACAGGGCCAGATGCACAACTCCGAGCCGGCGTCGGGTGGGCTCAATGGTAGTTGCTTCGCAGTAGGTCATCGCTGATTTCCCCCGTTACTCTGCGCATAATATAGGGGAAATCCGCATCTCCCAAAGAAAATCTGCAGGAACATCCTGCGGTTTGCACGCAGACTCCGAAAGCCGTTCGCATCTCACCAACAGCATCTGCCCATGAGGCATACATCCCTGCAGCCGTAACAAAATTGAAGGGAGGGTCCCATGTTTCGATCCGCCGGTATCCGGTTCATTGTCGTTGGCGCGCTTGCGCTGCTCATGTTCATCCCGCTTGGCCTGGTCAGCGATGTGATACAGGAGCGATCACAATACTCCGGAAGCACCATCCGCGACATCAGCCGCGAATGGGGCGGTGCGCAACTGTTGAGCGGGCCGGTCCTGGTGGTGCCGGTGACCGAGGATGTGACCTATGAACGCAAACGAGAAGCCACCGATCCGGTGACGGGCCGCACCCTCAGGGATGAGAACAACTACATCATTTACGAGCATTACGAAGAGACGGTGACCGAGACACGGGCGCCGGTGTTTCTGTACCCTGACCAGTTTGACCTTGATGTGGCGACACGGTCGCAAACCCGCAGTCGCGGCATCTTTTCTGTGCCGGTCTACACGGCCGACCTTGCCTTGGACTTTGATTTCGACCTCGCGGCGGTGCCGGAAGCATTGCGCGACAAAGAAGTGCCCGATTGGGATGCGGCTGAGGTTCTGGTCCACCTCGGGTCCAACCGCGCGTTGCGGGGTGAGACCCGGTTGCGTGCAGGTGAACGGGTCTTTGCACTTGAACCCATCCCGCACAGTCAGAGCGAATTGACCGGTATCTTCGCGCGCGTGGGTGACCCGCGGGAGTTGGGCGCGTTGTCGCTTTCCTTGGCACTGAATGGCGCACAGAGTTTCGGTGCTTCTGCTGTCGGTCGGTTAAGCCGGGTGACGATGACCAGCGACTGGCCGGACCCAAGCTTTTGGGGCAGTTTCCTGCCTGACGCGTCCGAGGTTACGGATGAGGGTTTCACGGCTACATGGACCGTGCCGCATCTGGCGCGCTCCCTGCCGCAAGTCAGCCGAGAGATGCCCGACCACACGGCGCGGCAGATCGCGACCATGCAAGTCAAGTATCTGACGCCGAACGACTTCTATCAGAAAGCCTGGCGCGCCGCGCGTTATGGCATCCTGTTCATCGGTCTGACCTTTCTGACCATTCTGCTATTGGATCGAACCAACGAACGCCCGGCGCACCCAGTGCAGTACTTGATGGTCGGGTTGGCGCAGTCGGTGTTCATCCTGCTGATGGTGGCCTATGCCGAGCAGATCGGGTTCGCCGCCGCCTACGCCGTTGCCGCGGGCGCGACCATCGGGCTTTTGGGTCTGTTCGGCGCGACAGCGCTCAAACTTGGGCGTCGGACCGGCGTGTTGGTGGCGATGCTGACCGCTGTTTACGGCGTTCTGTTTCTGATCCTGCGCAGTGCCGATTACGCGCTTCTTGCGGGCGCCACACTGGCCTTTGTTGCCCTCGCACTGACCATGTGGCTCACGCGGAACGAAGACTGGGGTGGGGGCGATCGCCCGCGACTGCGGTGGTTCAGCCGCGGTACGCCGGAGCGGCCCAAGCAGGCCACCTGACCGGTCTTCACCTCCGGCGGCCACTGGTCGCCGGAGGGTTTTCTGCCTAGGCTCGGGCAAACGATTTGAGGTTGCCGTATGACCCACGCCCCGCCCGACGCCGATGCCCGCCGCGCTATCGAGCCGGTGATTGTCTATCCCGATGACACGCTGGAACGTCCCGATGTGACAGCGTATCGCAAGGCGTTTTCCGATTACGTGAAAAGTGATGAGGTTTTGGTGCCCCCGCGCGACGGGCGGTGTTTCAGGGTCCCGGCGGGCGGCGCGTTTCGGATCACCTCGGTCGAGGCGCCGCAGGTCGGCGATCTGAACCTCTGGCACGCCGACGACCTGAGTGAGCGGTTTTTTTCGGGAAAGACGCGGGCGCTCCACGGCACACATGTCTCGACCGGGGATCGTTTGTGGTCGTCGCTGCCGTATCTTAGGCCGCTTGCGACGATCATCGAGGATACACTCGACTGGTACGGTTTCGATGCGTTTGGCGGCGGTGTTCATGACGTGATCGGGACGCGCTGCGATCCTTACACGGGGCGGCTGCTGTCGGGCGACGACTATCATTATTGCTGCCATTCGAACCTGAGCCGTGCACTGGCTGCTGACCTGGACATGCCGGTACAGGAGGCCGAGATGCATGTGCACGACGTTCTGAACGTCTTTATGTGCACCGGCTTCACCCGGGACACCGGGCAGTACTTCATGAAGGCCTCGCCCGTGCGCCCGGGCGATCACATCACGTTCTTTGCCGAAGTGCCGCTTCTGGGTGCGCTGTCTGCCTGCCCGGGCGGCGATTGCAGCACCACACATTCCTCGGACGAAGCGCGTTGCGCGCCGCTTTTGGTCGAGGTGTTCGAAGGAACGCCGCCCTCAGCTTGGCAGCCCGCGGAACGTTCAGCCTATCCGCGCACGCACGGGCTCTGATCACGCGTCTGAGAAGGCGGCCTGTAGTGCAATTTCGACCATGTCGCCGAACGTCTTCTCACGGTCTTCCGAGGGCAGTGCTTCGCCCGTCAGCAGATGATCGGACACAGTCAGAACCGCCAGCGCGCGGCGGCCATACCGGGCTGCGAGGGTGTAAAGCTCCGCCGCCTCCATCTCGACGCCGAGGATGCCGTGGCGCGTCATTTGTTCGTTGAGGTCGGGCCGTTCGTCGTAGAACACATCAGAAGAATAGATGCCGCCGACATGGGTCGGTGTACCTTGGGCTTCGGCAGCAGTCACAGCAGCGCGGAGGAGTGACCAGTCGGCGCAGGGGGCAAAGCTGAACTCCTTGAAAATTCCGCTGGACGGGCTGTTGATCGTGCTTGCGGTCATCGCAATGATTACGTCTCGTATCTTCACCTTGTCCTGCATGCCGCCGCAGGACCCGATCCGGATCAGGGTCTTGGCATTATAGTCGCGGATCAGTTCGTTCACATAGATCGACAGCGACGGCATGCCCATCCCCGAGCCCTGGTTGGTCACAGGGTGCCCGCTCCACGTACCAGTGTATCCCAGCATGCCGCGCACTTCGTTGACATGTTTTGCGTCGTCGATAAACGTCTCTGCCGCCCACTTTGCGCG
>JBCCWG010000090.1:0-12869 GCA_039193985.1 Pseudomonadota bacterium | reverse complement strand
GTTGCCATGCTTAATGTGGGATGGTTTTCCACACGAGATCGCTGCAGATGTAATGAACTAAATTTCAAAATGTATAGGCGTTCTTCAAAATCAATTGCGCGAATGATCAACTTCGATCCAGTCTTTCTGGGTCGAGTCCGCGCCGCCGGTCATCTCGACGAAGGCCGCGTTGTCTTTCTCGACAATGTCCATCACGGCCTGTTTCATGTCTTGCTTGAGACCCTCAGGCAAATTCGCGCGTGCCGTAAAGGGCCCGGACGTGATCTCAGGCGATTGCCAGATCGGGCACGCGACACCTTCATCGATCATGCCTTTGGTGACCATCCGCGGGATGATGCCATTGGTCTCATTCGTCATGTAAGTGGCGGCGGCATCGAACGTGCCGTTGACCACACCGATGACACCGGCTTCATGAGCACCGGAAAATGGAATGGCTGAGAAATAGGTCTTTGGGTCCACTTCCTTGGCGAGGTTGAAATAGGGCACCGCGTAGCCGGACGTGCTGTCAGGGTCGGCAAAGGCCAGAACCTTGCCTTCAAGCGACGCCAGATCGTTCAACCCGCTGTCGCAACGCGTGACGATGATTGAGAAATACCCCGTAGAGCCATCGTTCTGGAGACGCGACAAAAGCGGCTCAACCCCGCCTTCGGTCGCCGTGTAAGCGGCGGCATAAGAGGACGAGCCGAGGAAGGCAAATTCGATCTGGTCGGCAGCCATGGCCTGAATCACACCGTCATAGTTGCCGGCGGTGAAGATCTCGACCTCGACACCCAGTTCCCGCTCCAGATATTCTTCGAACGGCGTATAGCGCGCGATCCGGTCTTTTTCATTCTCACCCGACAGGATGCCGAACTTCAGAACCTGGTAATCTTCCTTCCAATCGGCGGCAAAGGCACCGGTGGCCGTCAGCGCGATAAGCGCGGTAGCTGTCAGAAAACGCATGGGTAACTCCCTCATTGGTTTGGCGATTGACAGAAAACTCAAGCGGGCATGGCGATGGGACCTTGGGTCGAGGTCACGGCCTCGTCGAACTCACGAAGCCCGTCCGTGCCATAGATGTCGCGCACAACATCGTCGGTCAGTTGTGCAGCGGTGCCGTCGAACATGACGCGGCCCAGCCGCATTGCGATGATCCGGTCGCAATAGGCCCGCGCGGTATCCAGCGTGTGCAGGTTCACCAGAACGGTCAGCCCGTCCTCGCGATTGATGTCGCGCAGCCCGTCCATGACGAGCGTGGCATTGGCCGGGTCGAGCGAAGCGATGGGTTCGTCGGCCAGCATGATTTTCGGGCTTTGCACCAAGGCCTTGGCAATCGCGACGCGCTGTTGCTGCCCACCCGAAAGCGTGCCGGCGCGTTGCAGCGCCTGTGGCAACAGGTCAAGCCGGTCCAGCGCCTCGATCGCCATGGTGCGTTCCTCATCCGTAAAGCGCATCGCCATCGATGACAGAAACCCGTGCTCGGCCAGTCGTCCGATCAGCACATTGGTCAGAACGTCCAGCCGCTCGACCAGGTTGAACTGCTGGAAGATCATCGCGCAGTCGCGCCGCCATTCGCGCAACGCCTTGCCTTTCAGGGCCGTGATTTCTGACCCGCCAAACGAAATCGACCCCTCAGAGGGGTCGATCAGTCGGTTGATCAGGCGAAGCATTGTGGATTTGCCGGCGCCCGAGCGTCCAATGACGCCGACGAACTGTCCGGGCTCGATGGCGAGTGTCACGTTATCGACAGCGGTTGTGTCGCCAAAGCGCTTGGAGACATCGGAAAGCGTCAGGGTGGCAGCCATAGCGATTCATCCGAATGAATGTGTTTCGCTATGAATAGGCCTGCCGCGTAACAGTTAGAGAACCGCAGTATGACAGTTCATTGACGTTTCTCACTCGGCCGGTTGCAACACCGGCGCATCCAGCGCCAAGGTGCCGTCGGCATGGATCACGCTGCCCGCCCGCATGGTCATAACCACCCGGTTGTGGGCATCGGTGACGAAAAGGTCGGCGCGTTTGCCAACAGTCAACGATCCGCGATCCGCAAGCCCCAGCGCTTGCGCGGGATGGGCACTGGCCAGGCGGGTGGACCCCGCAAGCCCATCGGGATCGCGCCGCGCCAAGGCCTGAACCGCCGCCAGGATGGCTGCCGGGTGCTAATCCGCCGCGAGAATATGCAGCACCCCCCGCCCATGCGCATCGCGCGCCGAGAGGTTGCCGGAATAGCTTTGCCCGCGCATGGCGTTCGGCGCGCCCATCGCCGTCATCATACCCCTCTGCACGGCTGTCTCGGCCGCTTCGGGTGTGACCGGGAACTCCGAAATCACTGCGCCCAGATCGGCCATCAGGTTCGCCTTGTCTGCCGTATCGTCATCGTGGCTGGCCAGTGGCACGCCGTGACTGTCGCAAAGGCGCGCAACCTGTCGCATATTCGCCAGAAGTATCTCCTGCGGGCGACTGCGTTCGGCAATCGCGGTGGTTACCATCTGCCGCGCCTCGGTTTCCGAGACACCGTGATAAGCGGCCTTGTTCTTGATATGGATCTCAAGGTTCCGATACTGTCCCTGCCCCGGCGTGTGATCCATGAGCGAGACGAGATCGACGCGCCCTTCGTCCAGCAGATCGGCGAGAACGCCGACGGCATTGTCAAAGGTGATGTCGAAACGCGCATGTATCCGGTGATCGACCCGGGCGTGCGCGCGGGCCTCGGACAAACCGCGGATCACCCCGCTGGTGTGATCGAATGACCGCCGCTCGCCGTCGCGCGCCCCGCGCGAAAATGACACCGCCGCGTAAGCCGTGGTAACGCCCGCCGCCGCGAGCCGTGCATCGAGCGACGCCATGGCGACTGCCATCGGAAAATCGACGCGAACCCGAGGCTCCAGCTCCTGCTCGATCATGTCGCCATGCATGTCGATGAACCCTGGGAACAAGGTACGCCCCGCGCCGTCCACGCCGCCCGGCACCGCATGGTCACGGATTTCGGCGATCTTGCCATCCTCGATCAGAAGCGAGCCGCTTTTTATGACGCAGTCAGGCAGGACGAGATTGAAATCAGACAGCCACATCGTCTCGGTCCTTTTGCGTTTGGTCATCTGGCGTCAAGTCAAGTTCGGTGTCGATGAGCTGCGCCACATCGCCGGGGTGATGGAAAACACCGATCATCGCCGTCCCACCTGCCTTGAGATCGGCAAGCCGCCGCACCAATGCGGCGCGCGCGCTTACATCGAGTGAGGCGGTGGGTTCGTCTAAGAGAAGCAACCGCTGCGGCAGGATCAGTGCACGGGCAAGGTTCACTTTCTGCTGTTCGCCCCCCGAAAAGGTCGTCGGATAGGCTGCCCAAAGATCGGACTTGACGCCAAAGGTCTGCAACCAGTGGCGCGCCTCGTCCACGGCGTCTGCCAACGGGCGGCCAGCGCGACGCAGCGGTTCGGCCACCAGTGCCTCGGCACTCACGCGCGGGCGCGCGGTAAGAAACTGGGTGACAAAGCCGATCTCGGTTTGTCTGAGCAAGGTCACATCCACATCCGCCGCGCACGCCAGATCGATCACGCCGTGGCTCGAATGGAACAGGATTTGCCCGGACCCTGCCACATAGCTGCGATAGAGCGTGCGGAGCAGCGTCGACTTGCCCGCCCCGTTGCGCCCTTTCAAAAGCAGGAACTGGCCTTCATCCAGCGTAAAGGAAACCTCCTCAAACGCTGCCATCTGCCGCCTCAGGTGGTGCATCGTAAAGCCTTTGGTCAGGCGGCGGACATCAAGCACCCTCGTCATAACTTCGCGTGCACCAGTTGTTGCGTATAGGCGTGCTGCGGGTCGTGAAAGATCTGGTCGGCGAGCCCGTCCTCGACCACCCGGCCCTGCCGCATGACCATCACGCGGTCAGCCAGCGTCCGAATGACGCCCAGATCGTGGCTGACGATGACCATGGTGATCCGCCGCTCTTGTTGCAGGCGTTTCAACGTATCCAAGACCAGCGCCTGCACACTGACATCAAGACCCGTGGTCGGCTCATCAAGCAACAGCAGCGCAGGTTCCAGAGCAATCGCCTTGGCCAGTTGCACCCGCTGCTGCATGCCGCCCGAAAGCTCCACCGGCGGTGCGTCCATCCGGTCAAGCGGGAACTCGGAAGCATCCAAGGCGTCCCGCGCCTTGTCGCGCAAAACCGCAAAGCGGCGCTCGCCTGCGACCAACAAACGTTCGGCGACATTGCCTGAGGAGGAGTGCTTCATCAAAAGACCCAGATGCGGGTTCTGGTAGACGATGCCGATCCGGGTTGCGCAGAGCATCCGGCGCGCAAAGCGATCAAGATCGAACAGGTTGCCCTCGACATCCGGCAGGTCCAGCGTGTAGCTGCCCTGGTCCGGTATTTCCTCCAGGTTGAGGCAACGCAAAAAAGTCGACTTGCCCGATCCGCTTTCACCGACGATCCCCAGCACCTCGCCAGGGTAAACGGTGGCAGATACATCGATCAGGGCCTGAACCGTGCCATAGGATTTCGAGACGTCGCGCGCCAGAAGAAGCGGGCGTGTCTTGACGAGTTGCGGTGGGTTGAGAGCGATGGTCATTCCGCCATCTCCCCGTTCTTGTACCATGTCTCGCCAAAATCGACCGGCTCGCCTTCGGCGCGGCGAATGCTTTTCACGCCATATTCGCTATCCGAAACCTCGAAGACTGACGAACCGTCATCCTGGGGAATCTCGTTCATGAAAAACCCCCGTGCCCCTGAGCGGTAGCAGGTCAGGTGGCCATGCTCTTCCACCCGGTACGGCACGTCATCAAACACCAACGGTTCAACACGCGTAAAGGGCGGCACGGCATGAAGCCGCTTTTCCCGCCCCGCAGACAGGATCGTCAGGTGCCGCGCCATGTTCAGCTTGGGCACATCCCAGCGCGGGATTGGCGATGGCGTCATAATGAACCGGCCATGCACCAGTGAGGGATAGCTCGCGCCCTGCATGACCCGACCCGACCGCACGATCTGCTCGTAAAGCTGTAACCACATACGCCCGTAATCGGCATCCGCATGCATCTGTCGCGCGATAGACATGTTGGGTTGCACAGGTCGCAGCGGCTCGGGATTTGGCACTTGCAGGACCAGCACCTGATCTTCGCGCAGCTTCTCCTCCGGAATACGGTGGCGCGACTGGATCAAATCGGCCCTGAGCGTATCCATCGTGGTCGGCGCGCCTGAGACACGCGCCAGAAACCGCCGGATCGAGGCTGCGTTGACGCTGTCGTCGGCGCCCTGATCGATCACCTTGACGGTCGTCTGCTGGTTCAAAAGCGTGCACGAGATCTGCAAACCCCCCGTCCCCCAGCCGCGCGCCATTGGCACTTCGCGGCTGGCATAGGGCATCTGGCAGCCGGGAACGGCAATGGCCTTGAGCGTCTTGCGCCGGATCTCTCGCTTGGCCGAAGCATCGAGGAACGCGTAACTCATCGGCTCCCAGTCGCGGGTCAGGCTCTTCAGGCTCATTCCGCAGGCTCCATTTCGCGATCCGCATCTTTCGCGGCTTTCTTCGCCTTGGCATCGCGCATTGCGTCGAGGCTCGACTGAAAGGTCACGTAATGCGGCAGCTTGAAGTGGATGCAAAAGCCCGAGCTCTCGACGCCTTCGGTGTGATAGAGGAAGAATTCCTCTTCCGTGGCCGAGCCCTTCTCGGCCCCCTTCGAGTTCAGATCGAGCGTTGCGGCCGCGATGACCTTAACCTCGTTCCAGCCCAGCGTCGCAGCGAAGCCCAAACCCAGTTCTGCGCCCTGTTTCGATACCACTTCCGCCTGGCTGACCTTGACCCGCCCCGCGCTGAAAACTGTGCCACGCGGGTGGCGGACCATCACATCTGCTTCAGCCAGCCTGAGTTCATTGACGGTCGGATGCGCCTGACCATAGCCCCTTTGCGCGGCATAGCCGAGGGCCAGCACACCGCCGGTCTCGGCCCGGGCAAGGCTTTGCAGCGTATGCGCGCGCTTGGCCGGGAAGAGAAGCGGTTCGCGGGTCACATCGGGGATGTCGTTCCCGGTCGTCTCGTCCGGAATCGGTGCTGTCAGCAGGTCGTTCTCAGCCTGCCACGCCGCGACGGACGGCTGACAGGCCGGAGCCGGAGCCGGGGCGGGATCGACGGGCGTTGGCCTGTAACTCTCCCCGGTCAGCACGTCTGTCTCCAGAATGCGGTGCGCGTAATCCAGCGTCGGCCCCAGGATCTGCCCGCCGGGGATATCCTTGAACGCAGCCGAGATGCGCCGGTGGGTAAAGAGGCGCTCTTGCGTGACCGGTTCGGCCACCTGCAAGCGGGGCTGCGTCGTCCGCCACGCACGCAGCAGCAGGATTGCTTCGTAAAGCTCGCCCCCCGTTTGCGCCAGTGCCAGCGCAGCAAGGTCCTCGTCATAAAGCGAGGCTTCGCCCATCACCCGGTCGATCAGATACGGCATGGCGCGGCGAACATCGGCCACACGCTCTTGCGTGATCTCGCCCATCTCGGCGCGGAACAAGCGCTGTGACTGTTCGATGGCCCTCTCGCCGCCACGGGTTGCAACATAGGCCATCAGAGGGGCTCCACTTCTGTTGACCGGGGCAAGCCCAGCACCTGATCGCCATCGACCAAAAACAGCTCGAACCCCATCGGATAGCGCATCGCTACGCGACGCCGAGCCCAGAACCCTGGCGGCAAACCATCGACTTGTACGATGACCTGTCCATCGACCCCCGGTCCAGTGAGGCGCAGACTATGTCCTGTGCCAATTGTTGCGGGCAGGATGAGCGTCGCCCCGGTTTCGGGATAGAGATCGGACCCAAGCGACACCGCATCAAGGATCGTCAGATCGTTGAGACGACCTGCAAAGACGTGGTCGGCGGCCGCCACCTCCACCAGTTCCGCGCCCGCGCGTGCGGCCTGCGCGGCCACATCGTCGGCCACCGCATGCACGCGGCACTCGCGGTCGATCAGTGCATCGACCAGCGCCGCCATTCCCGGTTCTGGCAACCTGCGGACAAGCCCGGGACGGGACAGCGCCCACATCAGTGCATCAAAACTCGCATTGGTGCGGGTCTCGAAAGCCGAAGGTTGGGGAATGCTCATCGGTCAGAACGTCTCCGTATCGACGCGGGTGGCTTCCACGCGGCAGAGCATTTCCCGGTCTTTGGCGGCCAGCCGTCGCGCCTCCTCCTCAAGAAAGGCCTGACAGCGCGCCCCGGCCCGCCCGAGTGCCACGCAGGCATCGACAACAGCCATCGCCATCGCCGCCTCAAGATCGCGTCCGCGCCGCATGCCAAACCCTTCGACGCCAGAGGCGATAATGGACGCTTCACTCATCAGCACCTCGCCCAAGTGAAAATGCGTCCCCTGCGCCGTGTCGCGCATCGGCAGCATGACCAGTCCGGTGCGGTTTGCGATCACCTCGACTTCGCCAAGCTCGGCGATCAGCGGATTTGCGAACCCCTTCAACCGGTCGGTATCGGCACGCGCCAGTACGCGCAGCATGTCCTCATGCCCCATCATCTGCGCCTTCCCGATCCGGTGCGAATGTGAACCGCACCCGCGTGGCGGACCAGATCACCTCGCCATAGGCGATGGGCGTACCATCGGGCAGCGTATCCACTGCGCGCACAAGCATCACCGGCATGTTAGGGTGTTGCCGCAACTGCCGCGCCTCTTCCGGCTTGGCGGGGCGGGCATGCATGGTGGTTGTGCCCCTTAGGTAATCCTCGATCCCGTAGGACCGGTAGACGGCTGAGACCGACCCAAGGACCGTACGACGCTCGGGAAAGTCGGGGAAACGCGCCGTGTCATGATAAAGCGCACCATAAGAGACCGGCACGCCGTCTGCCCGTGTGAGTCTGCGGGTGACCAAGACCTTAGCCGCATCACCCAAGCCCAGCGCCTGCACCACGCGGGGCGGCGCGGGTATGCGTTCGCTTCCAAGGGATTCGCTCGCGACATCAATTCCTTGCGCTGCAAGGTTCTTGTGAAGCCGCGTGCGACGTCCGACAATGTATTCGATCTTTGGCTGCGGCAGCACGAACGTGCCCCGCCCTTGTTCGATGCTGAGCCGCCCGTCCCGCGCCAGCTCCGCCAGAGCCCGACGCACCGAATGACGCCCTGTCCCGTAAAGGTCCTTCAACTCCGGTTCCGTCGGCAGACGGGCGCCGGGTGCGAGCACACCGTCATCGATATCCCGCTCGATGGCGTCTTTGATCCTGGTCCAACTGTCGCGTGTCATGGTCTGAATTCATCCGAATGAATGCAGCCTAGGGTCGCGATGTGACAGCAATGTGTAGAACCAAGAGTTGCAGCGAGGTTTCTGACATTCAACCGAACAACAGGGTAACAATACTCCAAGGGGTCGGTCCCGCCAACGCCCGGCAAGCTGAACGCGGTCACCCGGTCAGAGCGCAGATTTCACTTTGGGATGTGGTTTCAACCGGTTTCGCCAGTCTTCACGCGGAGGCGCCTAGAGCAGAAATCGGTAAATCTGAACCACTCAACGCTGCCTGAAATCAAAGATTTCAACGCGTTGAGTGATGTCGTCCGTTTCAGATAAAACCGATTTCGCTCTAGAATGGCGCCCGCCTGCCGGACCGATACAACCGGTCGATCAGGCTTGCATCGACGAAAGAGCGCAGGTTGGCGCCACCGTACATAAACCCGAACGCGCGGCACCCCGAGGTGAAAACCACGATCGTCGTACTGCTGCCATCAGAGAAATTCACACGGGCAACGACGTGGTAGATGTTGTTGCCCTTGACGAGTGGACGGTCGGCCAAACGCGCATCGAAGGATGTCGTGTCGCCTTGATGTTCACCCCGCCGTCCCGCCATCAGGCGAAAATACTCGTAAACGGCCAGGCGTTTGATTTCGGAATTCTCCCCCCATTCCCGCCACGCGCGCCTGTAATTGTACGCGCCAAATCTCTCCAGATCGATATTGGCCAGAAAATACTCGAACAGCGACTTCTGATCACTGCGATCGATGCCAAACAAACCGTTAAGACCAGCCTCTAAGCACGTCTCGAGACTGGCGGGAATGTTGGTCTTTACATAGGAGCCATCTGCTCTGGCTTGCTCGGATACCACGAGGGACGACGCAAGGAAGATCGAAAAGGCAGCCAGGATACGCAGCATTTTACAAACCTTCCGATACCACCGCAGTTTTCTTGCCAAGCGACCTGACCCTGTCCGGACGTCGCGAAGATAGGATCGATGCGGCGATTCTGCCAGCTTGGGCATGCCGGGAAGTTGTTACATGCGCAGTTTCGGTTGGGCAGGCGGCCATTTTGACGGCGTTGGACGCCATCGATGGCCGCAATTCGGGCAATGCGAACAAGGCGACATTTCGACAGAAGACGCCTTGGCCACTTCAGGGCACACCACTATCTGATGTGTCCGCAACGCGCCAAAGCCGTTTAGGAATTAACAAGCCACCGGAGTATGGCGCACCCGAGAGGATTCGAACCTCTGGCCTCTGCCTTCGGAGGGCAGCGCTCTATCCAGCTGAGCTACGGGTGCCTGTCGTGACTGATACCGGGGGCATTGCGCCCGTGCAACCCCGTCCGTTCTTGCCTTGCTGACGGTCAGGCGAAGAGTTCGTGGCAGAGCTCAAGCGCGTCGATCAGCGTATCGACCTCGCCCTTGGTGTTATAGAGGCCAAAGCTCGCACGCGTCGTGGCCGCCACGCCAAGGTGATCCATCAGCGGGCCCACGCAATGCTGACCGGCGCGTACGGCAACGCCTTTCTTGTCGAGCACGGTCGAAATGTCGTGGGGGTGGGCCGGCCCGTCCAGCGTGAACGAAAAGATCGCGGCCTTGTCCGGTGTCGTCCCCTGCACCTGCAGCCAGTTGAGACCGTCGAGCCGGGTGCGCGCATACTCGGTCAGCGCGTCTTCGTGGGCGGCGATGTTCTCCATCCCCAGACCCATCATGTATTCGAGGGCGACGCCGAGGCCGATCTGTTGGACGATGCCGGGTGTGCCCGCTTCGAACTTCATCGGCGGGTCGTTCCAGAGGATCTCGTCGTTGTGGACCTCACGGATCATGTCGCCGCCGCCCATGAAGGGGCGCATCTCGGCCAGCCGCTCTTTCTTCACATAGATCGCGCCCGAGCCGGACGGCCCATAGAGCTTGTGGCCGGTGATCGCATAGAAATCACAGCCGAGGTCCTGCATGTCGACAGGCATGTGCACCGCCGCCTGGCTGCCATCGACCAGCACCGCCACACCTTGCTCGCGCGCGCCCTCCGAGATCGCCTTGATGTCGACCTTGGTGCCCAGAACGTTAGACAGATGCGTGACCGCGATCAGCTTGGTCCGGGGCGTGATCGCCGCCAGCACCTTTTCCGGCGGCAGCGCGCCGGTCTCATCGACATCGACCCAGACCAGCTTCACGCCCTGCCGCTCGCGCAGGAAATGCCAGGGCACGATATTTGCGTGGTGCTCCATCACCGACAGGATGATCTCATCCCCCGCTTCCATCCGCGGCATGGCCCAGCCATAGGCGACCATGTTGATCCCTTCGGTGGTGCCGGTGTTCATCACGATCTCGTTTTCCGAAGCGGCGTTCAGGAACCGCGCGATGATGCCGCGCACGCCTTCGTACTTCTCGGTCGCGAGGTTCGAGAGGTAATGCAGCCCGCGATGCACATTGGCGTATTCCATCGAATAGGCCTGGTGAATGGCATCGATGACCACCTGCGGCTTTTGCGCCGAAGCCCCGTTGTCGAGGTACACCAGCGGCTTGCCATTCACCTCACGCGACAGGATCGGGAAATCGGCACGGATGGCGTCAACGTCATACATCACTCAAAGCTCCGGTTGGCGTGACCAGCAAGGGGGCCACGAACATCAGAACGAAAAAGGTCAGGATCACCGACATCAAAAGCACCCCCACCGCTTTGCCAAGGGTCGGAAAGCCATGCAGCGCGGCAATGAAATTCACGTGCACCCAGGTCAGGAAAATCATGATCGCCAGGATGAACAGCCCGGCCAAGGTGGGCATGAACAGGAAAAGGATGATCTGCAGTGCGACCGCAGGCAGGAACATGGCCTGCAAAAAGATCATCAACAGCAAGGAGTTCTCGAAGGTACCGATCCCGCCCATGAACTGACCGGTCTTGGCCAGGGCAAACGCAAAGGCCGCGATCATCACGGACAGCAAAATGGCCATCTGGAAGGGCGACATGATAACAAGCGGGCTTGGCGCGAGCGCCTCGCTCACTGTGTTTAGGATGACGCTGAGTGCGACCACGGCGAAAAGCCCCGGGATCAGCGCCTCACGCGGGATACCAAGGCTCAGCACATCCGCCGCCGCAGCGCGCGGTTCGCGCAAGGCACGGATGCCTTGTGCATAGAGAGATTCGATCAGGGTCATACCGCCGTTTCCTGCCCCGTGCGCACGGCAGCGACAAGCCCGAATATCGTGAACACCGCAAATGCGCCGATTGCCGCAACAGATACAATCGCAGCACCCGTCGTGTCCCCGGTGAACCCGGCCGCAAGGCCGGAGAACAACCACACCGGAGAGGACGCAAGCAGGGCCCAGAAGATCGCCATGCGGACGTGATGGGCCGGCGCCCTGATTTTGAGCGCTTTCATCACAAGAACCACGACGAGCGAGAACACGTAAAACACCAACGGCATCATCAAAAGCCACGCGAAAAACGCGCCCACCATGAGGCTCTCAAAGGTCTTCTCAGGGTCCAGATGCGCCTCGCGCGACATGTTCGGCAAGGCGGCGACGAACAACAGAAAACACGCCCCCATCAATACCGCCAGCGCGCGACCTTCGCTGCTTTCGCCCGCACGCATCTGGCGCATCTGCACCTCTTTCGGCGCGCGGTACGTCCGCACAATGTCAAGCGCGATACTCATGCCTTTTCCTTGACCCTTACTTACGACCTATGCCGATAGAGCCAGCCTTCCAGCCGTGTGCGCATGTCATCCGCGATCGCCTCGTCCTCGATCTCGTCGATGGCCTCAGCCAGAAAGGCCAGCACCAGCAGGTCCTGCGCCTCGGCCGTGGGCACCCCGCGCGAGCGCAAATAGAACAGCGCTTCCTCGTCGATGGCCCCGCTGGTCGAGCCATGCGAACAGGCGACATCATCGGCGTAGATTTCAAGCTCGGGCTTGACCAGGAACTGCGCGTCGTCGTCCAGCAACAGCGACTGGCTGATCTGATAGCCGTCGGTCTTCTGGGCGCCCGGTTTTACAAGGATCTTGCCCTGGAACGTGCCCACGGCCCCGTTCTTGAGCACCTTCTTGAACACCTGGCGGCTTTCGCAATTCACCGCGTCATGGGTGACAAAGACGGTATCGTCGTGGTGAAAGTCACCATCACCCACAGCGGCACCTGCGATATGCGCAATGGCGTTGTCGCCAGTCAGCTCGATAAACGCTTCATTCCGGGTCAAACGCCCGTTGGCGGTCAAGGTAAAGCTCTTGAACGTGCTCTCCTCGCCCAGACGCGCGAAGATATGCGTCACCGCGCGGCGCTCATGATCGCGACCCTGGCTGCGGACATGATGAAACGCCGCCTTGTCGGCCACTTCCACCTCGAAACACTTGTTGAACCGTGCGGCAGCCGGTCCACCTTCAAGAAGCGTGACCTCGGCGCCCTCCTCCAGCTTGACGAGGAAGTGCAGGATCGCGTCGCTGTCGGTCTTCTCGTGCAGGTAGCGGAAATGCAGCGGCTTTGACGGTTTGCCGGTCACGCGCACCACGACGCCATCGGTTGCAAAAGCGGTGTTCAGCGCGGCAAAGGGACGTGCCACGGGCGTCTGGCCGCGCGCTTCCAGCACACCGTACATGTCCTTGGCCCAGTGAATGTCCTGCTGGACGGCATCCGCCAGCCGCATCACCTCGACACCCTCAAGCGTCAGGTCGTCCGAAGCTTCGGC
>JBCCWG010000089.1:0-12875 GCA_039193985.1 Pseudomonadota bacterium | reverse complement strand
CTGTCTCTGGCTCTGGCTCTGGCTCTGGCTCTGGCTCTGGCTCTGGCTCTGGCTCTGGCTCTGGCTCTGGCTCTGGCTCTGGCTCTGGCTCTGGCTCTGGCTCTGGCGAAATTAGCGTTTCGGGCTGAAACGCAACGGGTTGTTCGACATCCCCGGTAGGTTCGGCAAGTTCCGGCTCAGGGTCTGCGGGCTGCGTAGCCTCGCGCGCTTCAACCGTCTCCTCGACACCGCCATCTTCGACAATGGCGTCCAGCCCTTCCTCGATCTTCGAGGAGGATTTGAACAACCGGTCTTTCAGCTTGGAAAAGAACGCCATACCCGTCACCTAAATCGCCCGGGCGCGATTTGGAAGACCCGACGATGCGCAATCTGGTGCCGCTTCGCACCTACGGCACCGATTCCTCTGGCGGTGCGACCGAGCCTATGTCAGCGTCAGGTCATGAGATTTCTGATGTTTCTCTTGTGGCTGATCCCCGGCTTCGCCTTTGCGGCGGATCGCCCCCTTACGGCCGAGGAGTTCGAGCGCATCACCACCGGAAAGACCTTCAATTATGCCTCGGGCGGCGTGGCGTATGGCGCGGAGGAATACCTGGAAAACCGCCGCGTGCGCTGGACGTTCCTCGACGGCGAATGCATCGATGGCGAGTGGTACGCGTCGGGCGAGCAGATTTGCTTTGTCTATGATGAACTGCCCAACCCGCAATGCTGGTACTTCTTCGAACGGGGCGGCCAGCTTTCGGCGCGTTTTGTCGGGCAAAGCACGACAACCGACCTGTTCGAGACCGCCCGCCGAGATGAGCCGCTGATGTGCCTAGGACCCCGGATCGGGGTTTAGGGCAGCAAGGGTTGTCGATCTAAAGCGCTCGGTCCTCCGGGTAAGGCAGATCGTCTAGTGATACGTTCACAAAATCCGGCTCGGGTGTGGCGGCGAACTGCACGGCTGTGACGAGCGGACGTTTCTCGACCAAGGCCCTCAAAGCGCGGTGCATGCCATCCATAAGGCGGCTGTCTGCGCAAAGAATGATCGGATGGGACATATCAACCTGATGCATGAGCACGATATGCTCAGCGATCGATCTTGGCGTCGGGCGCTCCTCAGTGTCGGCATACCACCAAAGTTCATCGAGTTCGCTTAGGTCATCCAGCGGAAGGTTGAACGGGATCATATCCTTCGCAAGACGGGCCAGGTGGTGAACATCCCAGACATACAGATCCGCTCCAACCCGTCGCGCGTGGTATTGTTGTCGCATTGAGCTTGCTCCCGGTTACCCTTCTTACCGCCTTCAGAACAGCGAGCCCTGATCCGAACCGTCCTTAACGCCGCTTGCGGGTTTGCCTGTGGACCCGCCCGCCTGCACCTCGACGCGCCCGTCGGCGAACTCGACCTCAAGCGCACCGCGCGCCTCGGCGGCCCCGGTCACGACCGCATCACCCTTGCGCACAACGGCGTAACCCCGGGACAGCGTTGCCGTATAACCGAGGCTTCGGCGCGTCCGGTCCAACGCCTCGAGCCGGTCCGAGAGACGCGCCAGACGCGCTTCCTGCGCAGCCCGTTGCCGGGTGTCGGTCCGGTTTAGATCGGTGGCCGCCCGGCGCATCCGGTCGCGGATCGGTTCGGGGCGCAAGCGCAAGGCGGCATTTCGAAGGGTCTCTTTGCGGGTCTCGACGCCTCGCTCCAACCCCGGCGCAAGCCGCTCGGCCTGCGCCGCAACCCGGTCGCGCGCCCGCGCGACCCGGCTGAGCAGCAACGCAGGGCGCAGGCGGCCGGCATCGGCCAAAAGCGCGGCGCGCTTGCGTTCCACCATCCGTTCCAGCCCACGGGTCAATGCGGTCTCGGCCAAGTCGAGCCGCTGGCGCGCGTCGTTCAGCAATGCGTCCGCCCGCGGCAAAAGGCGCGAGATATCCCCAAGCCGCTGCTTGCGCCGCTCGATGCCCTGGCCGGCTGCCCGCGACAGACGCGCTTCCTGCTCGCGCACCCATCCGAGCAGGTCCAGCCGCACCGGCACCGCCATCTCGGCGGCCGCCGTCGGCGTTGGGGCGCGCCTGTCGGAGACGAAATCGATCAGCGTGGTGTCCGTCTCGTGCCCTACAGCCGAGATCAGCGGGATGGCACTCGCCGCCGCTGCACGGGCGACAGCCTCTTCGTTGAACCCCCAGAGATCTTCAATCGACCCACCGCCGCGCGCCACGATCAGCACATCGGGTCGCGGCAAGGCGCCGCCGGGCGTGAGCCTGTTGAACCCTTCGATGGCGCGCGCCACCTCGGGCGCACAGGCCGCGCCTTGTACGGCCACCGGCCAGATCAGCACCTTGCGCGGAAAGCGGTCACGCAACCGGTGCAGAATATCGCGGATCACAGCCCCTTGGGGCGAGGTGATGACACCAACAATCTCGGGCAGATAGGGGAGCGGCTTCTTGCGCCCTTCGGAAAAAAGCCCTTCGGCCGCCAGCGCCTTCTTGCGCCGCTCCAGCATCGCCATCAGCGCGCCTTCGCCCGCGACCGAGATCCGCTGCACGTTCAGCCCGAACTTCGATTGCATGCCAGATGCGGTCATCTTGCCTTCGGCAAAGACCTCCATCCCCTCCTCGGGCTCCATGCCGAGATCGGCGATCTGGCCTTTCCATGTCATGCAGGACAGGACCGACTTGTCGTCCTTGAGATCGAAATAGAGATGGCCCGAGCGCGCGCGGAAGACCCGGCCCACTTCGCCCCGCACCCGGACCCAGCCAAGCTCACCCTCGATGAGCTTGCGCACCTTTCCGGCGATCTCGGTAACGGTGAATTCAGGCGCGTTTGAGCCTGAGGGCGTCTCATCTTCGAAAAGGTCATTCATGCCGCGCACCCTATGCCAAGCGGCGACGACAGAAAATGCGCATTTTCTGTCTCGATTTCTGATCAGAAATCGCGCGCCCGCATGGACGCCGCGCGGCGGCTCGGCTATCGGAAGCGCCCATGAACATCCTGATCCTCGGCGGCGGCGGCCGCGAACACAGCCTGGCCTGGGCCGTCAAACAGAACCCCAAATGCGACCGGTTGATCGTGGCGCCTGGCAATGCCGGGATCGCAGAGATCGCGTGGTGCGCCGATCTCGACATCGAGAACGGCGAGGCTGTGGTCGAATTTGCCGAGGCGAATGCGGTCGACTTTGTCATCATCGGCCCCGAAGCACCGCTGGCGGCAGGCGTGTCGGACGATCTGCGGGCCGCCGGGTTCCTGACCTTCGGGCCGTCGAAAGCGGCGGCGGAACTCGAAGCGTCGAAAGCCTTTACCAAAGAGGTGTGCGATGCCTCGGGGGCGCCGACCGCTGCCTGGGCCAAGTTCACCGATGCGGACGCCGCCAAGGCATATGTTGCCGAAAAAGGCGCGCCGATTGTCGTCAAGGCCGACGGGCTGGCAGCGGGCAAAGGTGTGATCGTCGCCACGCAAGAAGGCGAAGCGCTGGCCGCCATCGACGACATGTTCAGCGGCGGTTTTGGGGCTGCTGGCGCCGAGGTTGTGATCGAAGAGTTCATGGCCGGCGAGGAAGCCTCGTTCTTCGTCCTTTGTGACGGCGAGAGCGCCCTGCCCATAGGCACCGCGCAGGATCACAAGCGGATCGGCGAAGGCGACACGGGGCCCAATACCGGCGGCATGGGCGCCTACTCCCCGGCCGCGGTGCTGACGCCAGCCCTTCAAGAGCAGGTCCTGAGCGACATCATCCACCCGACGCTGACCGAAATGACCCGGCGCGGCACGCCCTATTCGGGCGTGCTCTATGCCGGTCTTATGATAGAGGGCGGGCACGCGCGGCTGGTCGAGTACAACGTGCGCTTCGGCGACCCGGAATGTCAGGTTCTGATGATGCGCCTCGGGGGTCAGGCGCTCGACCTGATGCAGGCGGTGGCCGAAGGTCGGCTTGGGGACAAGTCGGTGCATTGGGCGGACGACCATGCGATGACTGTTGTCATGGCGGCCGACGGTTACCCTGGTACTTACGAAAAAGGCAGTGTCATCGGCGGGCTCGAGACCTGTGCCGAGGATTCGCGCCACATGGTGTTTCACGCCGGTACGCGGGAAGTGGACGGCAAGATCACGGCCGTCGGAGGACGTGTGCTCAACGTGACGGCCCGCGCCGACACGCTGTCAGAGGCCCGGGACCGTGCCTATGCGATGGTCGGACAGATCGACTGGCCCGGGGGCATGTTCCGTCGCGACATCGGGTGGCGCGTTTTGGATTGAGGGAACTCGCAGTATGCTTGGCGGGCTTTGCGGTGCCGTTAAAAGGTTTCTGGTCAGCGTGCTACCAGGCGCGAAACGGGGCCACAAGTGCATCGCTTGTTAACTAAAGCAATCAAACTTTTGTTGGTTGTTCTTTGCCTGGCAATTGCTGCTGCCATTGCCGTGGGCTTTTCCATCTTCATGCCGAGGGTAACCACTGTTTCCGACAAAGAGATAAGCTTGAACGATGTCCCGAGGGGCGACTGGGTTAGAGTGTGCTTTGCGTCAGCCTACAACGCTACGAGCCAAACGGAGTTCGAAAACGGCAGTTCCACTTGTAAGAAGCAAGACACGGTTCCGGAAGGCTGGACTTACCTGACCTTTTTTTCTGACGAGGGTTCATGTCAGCAATACCGGTTCCCAGCAGATTTCCTTGTTCGGCATGGAGCTGATAATCGTTGTCTCTCAAGCCGTGAAGCCGAAGACATTCATATCATAATCAAGGACGGCATACTTCAACTAAGGTGATTTTCCCATGTCCGCATTGGGCTCAATCCGGACTTTCGTCCAACACCTGCGCATCACCCCATAGACGCCAACACTTTCAATGCCTTCTCTGCCCGCCCGACCACCGACTTTCGTCCGTCTTGGCGCAAGCGCTGCAGTTGCGGCTCCAGCCGGGCGCGCAAGTCTGCATCCTCGCGCGCCCACCTGGTCAACACGTCGATCGAGGTGTTGAGCACAATCCAGTCATCGTGCTCTGCCAAATTGCGCTGCACCAGCGCCTTGGCCTGCGCGAACTGCTCAGCGGTCATGTCGGGTGCACCGGCCTGGAAAAGGATCGCGAGGGTCCATTGCGCCGAGGCCTGATCGAGCGCGCCAATCTCGTCGATCAACCGGTCGAAGTAAGGGACAATCAGATCGGGGCGCGCGGCCTGAACACGCTTCATCGCGCTCGACACACGCAGGCGCACAACCTCGTCGTCGCTGCTGTAGCAGTCGTAGAGTTCGGCAAGCCGAGCGGGTTCGGCCAGAACGGCCTCGACCACCTCGACCGTGCGACCGAGCGAATTCGGGTGACCGCCCGTCAGCATGGCGTCGAACGTCTCTTCCATGGCGCCAATTCTGCCGGATATGCTCCCTGTTTGACCAGCCACATCCGCGCATATCCCAAGAAAGCGCTTGCCCTCGCGGCAATAGGCTGAAGAATTGCGGCAGATCACGAAAAGCGCCTGTCACGAAAACAGGGTGCCAACCAACAACGGGAGATCAAAGATGAAATCCACCCTCGCCCTCACGACCGCGCTGTTCGTCGCCGGAACGGCCCACGCGACCGAACTTGGCGCCGTCGATGAGCCGATCAAGCTGGCAATCAACGAATGGACCGGCCAGCACGTGACCACCCACGTCGCCGGCGAGATGCTGGAGGCTGCGGGCTATCAGGTCGAGTATGTCACCGCGGGCATGATGAACCAGTTCCAGGCGCTGGCCGATGGCGACATCACCGCAACGCTGGAGATCTGGTCCTCCAACGTTTCGGACGAATACGCCAAGAAGGTCGAGGAAGGCACCGTGGTTGAACTGGGCGATCTTGGCCTCGACGCCAAGGAAGGCCTCGCCTATCCCGCGCATGTCGCCGAGCTTTGCCCCGGCCTGCCCGCCTGGGAGGCGCTGAAGGATTGCGCAGGTGTGTTCGCTACTGCCGAGACGCTGCCGATGGGCCGTCTGGTCGATTATCCCGCCGACTGGGGCACACCGGGTGCGGAACGCCTGACCGGGTTCGGCCTGCCCTTCAAGGCGGTGCCTGCAGGCTCGGAAGGCGCGCTGATTGCGGAACTTCGCGCGTCGACCGAGAAGAAGTCGCCGCTTTTCATCGTCTTCTGGCAACCGCACTGGGCGATGTCGGCCTATGACGTGCAGTTCGTCGATGTGCCGGTCGGCAATGAAGAGTGCTTCACCGATGCAAGCTGGGGCCCGAACCCCGATGCGACGATGGATTGCGGCTTCTCGCCGTCGCGCATCTTCAAGGCGTCG
Source organism: Pseudomonadota bacterium (assembly GCA_039193985.1). GTDB lineage: Bacteria > Pseudomonadota > Alphaproteobacteria > Rhodobacterales > Rhodobacteraceae > JAJDOD01. The sequence continues at coordinate 6,643 of JBCCWG010000089.1, read as the reverse complement.
TGGGCCGGCATGGAAGAAAAATGGCCTGCCGCATACGAGATCCTGACGAACTATCAGCTGGCAGTCGAAGACCAGCAGCCGATGATGGGCGCGGTCGATGTCGATGGCGGCGCAGTTGAAGATGTGGTCGCCGAATGGATGGCGGCCAACGAAGACAAGTGGAAGCCCGTGGTCGACGCCGCGCTGAACTGATCACGCTCCGATGTGTCGGTGCCCCGGACCTGATCCGGGGCCTCTGGCGGTAAGGATGGGAATGGACGGCGGCAACACGCAAGCGGCGATTTCCGTAAGGGACCTCTGGCAGGTTTTTGGTGCCGATCCCGTTGCCCGGTTCAAAGCGGCGGAAGCCATCGACCCGTCGCCCAGCGCGATTGCGGAACGGCTGAAGGCAGAAGGGCTGATCCCCGCTGTGCGCGGCGTGTCCTTCGACGTCGCCCCGGGCGAGCTTTTTGTGGTCATGGGGCTGTCGGGCTCGGGCAAGTCGACTGTGATCCGAGGCATCTCTCGGCTGGTCGAGCCGACCGCTGGCCGGGTTGAGATCGAGGGCGAGGATGTTCTGGCCGCGTCGCCTAAGCGCATGACCGAGATGCGGCGGAGCACCATCGGCATGGTGTTCCAGCATTTCGGCCTCTTCCCGCATATGAGCGTGATCGACAACGTCGCTTTCCCCCTGAAGGTGGGTGGCATGAAGCGCGCCGAACGGCACGCCAAGGCTAGGCCGATCCTCGACATGGTGGGGCTGTCGGGGCGCGAAGACGCCTATCCGCGCGAGTTGTCCGGTGGACAACAACAGCGCGTGGGCATCGCCCGGTCACTCGCAGGCGATTGCAGCGTGTGGTTCCTGGATGAGCCGTTCTCGGCCCTCGACCCGCTGATCCGGCGGCAGTTGCAGGACGAATTCCTGGATATCCGCAAGCGGCTCAACACCACCATCGTCTTCATCACCCATGACATCTCCGAGGCGCTGAAACTGGCCGACCGCATCGCCATCATGCGCGACGGCGAGATCGTGCAGATCGGCACGCCCGCCGAGATCGTGCTGAACCCGGTCGACGACTATGTGCGCGAGTTCGCCCGCGACGTGGCGCGCGGGCGGCACGCCAAGGTCGGCTCGGTCATGCGGCAGGAGGGCGGCGATGTCGGCCCCGACGACCCGGGCCTGCGCCCTGACATGACGCTGGAAGACGCGCTCGCCTCCTGCATGAAACTCTATGAACCGGTGCCCGTGCGCGACGCGGACGGCACCCTGCTGGGCCGCGTCCATCCCGCGGATCTGGCCAAAGCCCTGCAGGCCGAGCGGACATGACCGCCATCGACCGGCCCCGGCGCGCGCCGCTGACGCTGTCGCCCGGGTTGATTGCGGCACTGCTGACGCTGCTGACCGGCGCGCTTTGCCTGATCCTGCAGCCCTATGCCCCGTGGCTGACCGCCTTCCCCGCCGCCTGGACCGTGCCTGCCACCGATTGGGTCGGGTCAGGACTGGAAGTGGTGCTGAACGCCATCAAACCCACCATGCGCTGGTTTTCATGGGCGGTCGCTTTTCCCATGGGCTGGGCCAACTTCCTTCTGGCAGGCACGCCCTGGCCCGTCGTGATCGGTGTTGTCACCGCGATCGGCTGGCATCTTGGCGGCTGGCGCATGGCGCTGCTGGGGCTGGTCGGTTTCGGGTTTGTCCTGCTGTCAGGCTACTGGGAAGAAAGCATGAACACCCTCGCCCTCGTCATCGTCTCGGTGCCGCTGGCGATGGCGCTTGGCGGGGCAATCGGCATTATGGCGAACGAGATGCCACGGGTGCGGAGCGCCCTGCTGGTGGGCCTCGATGCGATGCAGACCATCCCGACTTTCGCCTATCTGACGCCGCTTCTGCTGCTCTTCGGGTTCGGGCCGGTCGTGGGCCTCGTGGCCTCGGCGATCTATGCCGCGCCGCCCATGGCGCGGAACGTGATCCTCGGGCTTGAGCGGGTCGACCCGTCGGTCAAGGAGGCCGGCGTCATGTCGGGCGCAAGCCGCTGGCAGCAACTGGCACTGGTCGAGATTCCCGCCGCCAGCCGCCAGATCATGGTCGGCGTGAACCAGTGTCTGATGGCGGCACTCTCGATGGTGATCATCGCCGCCGTGATCGGCGGCTTTGACGATATCGGTTGGGAGGTGCTGCTGACCATGCGCAAAGCGCAGTTCGGTCAGGCGTTTCTGGCCGGGCTGGTCGTCGTCACCTTCGCCATCGTCATCGACCGGATGTCGGCGCAATTGGCATTGGAGCGGCAGCGGTATAGCGCGCGGGTAAGTTTCAACATCCTTGGGCTCGGGGTCGCAGGAGCTGTTTTCCTTGCGCTCAACGGCAATATGACTGCGCCCGAAGGCATCTTTGGTGGCGTGGCCGAAAGCGTGGACACTGCTCTTGGCGCCTTCACCGCAGCGAACGGCACGGCTCTCGACGCGCTGAAGAACAATGCGATGTTCTATGGCCTCCTACCCCTGCGCATTGGCCTCGACGAAGCCGTGCTTCCCTTCACCTGGGGGTTTCAGTGGACGCAAGCGATGAGCCTCTGGCTCTTCGCTGTCGCCGCACTGCTCGGCCTTTTGCTGGCGCTCACGGGACGCCCGGTCGCCGGAGCTCTGGTTCTAATCCTCACCGGCATGCTGGAGACCGGCATCGCCAACCTTGCCTGGCCCTTCGTACTGGTGGGCACCGCTTCACTGGCCTGGGTCGCACAAGGGCCCCGGCTGGCGATCACGGTCACCCTGCTCCTCGGCACGATCCTGATCTCGGGCCTCTGGGAGCGCGCCCTCCTCTCGCTCTACCTCTCCGGCGCTTCAGTCGCCGCCTGCGCCCTCGTCGGCGGTGCGCTCGGCCTGCTGGCCGCCGTCTCCCCCATGGCCTGGCGCATCCTCCGCCCGATCTGCGACATGCTTCAGACCATCCCGCTTTTCGTGTTCCTGATCCCCGTCCTGATGTTCTTCCAGATCGGCGAGTTCAGCGCGTTCCTCGCCATCTGCGCCTACGCCATTGTGCCGATGATCCGCTATACCCAAGCGGGCATCGTCTCGACCCCGTCGGCGCTGCTTGAAGCGGCAACCGCCAGCGGCGCGACAGCGGGCCAAGTCCTGCGCGACGTTCGCCTGCCCTATGCAGCGCCGCAAATCCTGCTCGGCCTCAACCAGACGATCCTCTACGCCTTCGCGATGCTCGTTATCGCCGCACTGATCGGCACCACTGGACTTGGCCAGTCGATCTACCTCGCCCTCGGTCAGGCGGATGTCGGCCTCGGCGTCAGCGCGGGCGCGGCAATGGCGATCCTCGCCTTCATCGCCGACCGTCTGGTGCAGGGCTTCGCCGAGGAGCGCCGCAAAGCGCTCGGCCTGTCCTGAAGCGCCGTGAGACGATGACCCGCTTCTTCTTGGTCCAAATACTCTCGGGGGAGCGCGAGGGGGCAGACAGCCCTCTCGCTCCCGCACCCTCAAACCGAAACTGCGGCCAACAATTCGTCGCGCGCAATCTCACCCGACCGTCCGCTCATCTTCACCGCGCCCCGTTCCAGCACCGTGAACCGGTCGCCGAGGTCAAAGGCAAAGTCAAAAAACTGCTCAACCAGCACAATCGCCATCTCACCCCGGTCGCGCAGCAGCCCGATCACCTCGCCGATTTGTTGGATGATGTTGGGCTGAATGCCCTCGGTCGGCTCATCGAGCAACAGAAGGCTCGGCTTGGTCACCAGAGCCCGCGCAATGGCAAGCTGCTGCTGCTGACCGCCCGACAGATCGCCGCCCCGCCGGTTCAGGAACTGCTTCAGGATAGGAAAGAGCTCGAAAATCTCATCCGGAACGCGCCGCTCACCCGCTGGCAGACAGGCAAACCCGGTTTCAAGGTTTTCCTGCACCGTCAGAAACGGAAAAATCTCACGCCCCTGCGGGACGTAAGCCACCCCTTTATGCGCCAGACTATGCGCCGTGGCCTTGCCAATCTCCTCGCCCCCCAACCGATAGGTGCCCCCGCTTCTGGGATGGGCACCCGAGATTGCCTTGAGGAGGCTCGTTTTGCCAACGCCGTTGGTGCCCATGACGCAGGTCACCTGCCCCTTGGCCGCCTGCAAATCGATACCATAGAGGATTTGGCTGCCCCCGTAATGCAGGGTCAGCCCTTCGAGGGACAGGAGACTATCGGCCAAGATACACCTCGATCACTTGGGCATCAGACGTCACGTGGTCGATCGAGCCTTCGGCCAGCACCGACCCTTCATGCAGCACTGTCACCTTGCAACCCAGCCTCCGGACGAACTCCATGTCGTGTTCCACCACCACGACCGCGCGCGTCTTGGCCGCCTCGACCAGCAGATCGGTGGTGTGTTCGCGCTCGGCCGGCGTCATGCCCGCTGCAGGTTCATCGACCAACAACAGGCGCGGGTCCTGCGCAAGCAGCATGCCGATCTCCAGCCATTGCTTCTGTCCGTGGGAAAGCTCGCCCGCCTTGCGGCCCAGCGCGCCGGTCAGCCCGATCTCACCCGCCAGCGCATCGACCTTGTCCCGGTCCTCCGCACTTGCCTTGAACCGCAGGACCGAGAACGGATTGCGGCTCTTCTTCAGGGCCAGCATCAGGTTCTCGGCCACGCTCTGATCTTCGAACACCGTCGGGCGCTGGAACTTTCGCCCCACCCCCGCCTGCGCGATCCGGCTTTCCGACATCGCCAGCAGCGATTGCGAGCGTTCACCCCAAAGCACGCGGCCGTCATCCGGTTTGGTCTTGCCGGTGATGATGTCCATGAACGTCGTCTTGCCCGCCCCGTTCGGACCGATGACGGCGCGCAACTCGGCCTCGCCGATGTTGAAAGACAGGTTGTTGATCGCCTTGAACCCGTCAAAGCTGACCGAGACGCCGGAGACTTCCAGAAGCGTACTCATGTGTCTGCCTCCTTCTCGCGCAGGGCGCCGGGGTCGGGGCCAAGATCGGCCCCATGCCGCTCCGGCGCGCGCCGCGCCGCAATCAGATCGAAGAGTCCACCAATGCCCTTGGGCGCAAAGAGCGTGACGGCCACGAAGGACAGACCCAGCAGCACGATCCACCAGTCGACCCACTGGATCGTCGCAAACCCGAGGTTCAGATCCGGCGCCTGCCCGCCCGTGAACCAGGTCGACAAGAGCGACACGACAGCCGCCCCGATCACTGCGCCGTAAAGCCGCCCACGCCCGCCGATGGCGACCCAGACGGCAAGGTAGATCGAGGCGATGGGTGCAATCTCGGCCGGGTTGATGATGCCCGCTTGCGGGTAATAGAGCGCGCCCGCAATCCCGGCGAGGATCGCAGTGAAGGTGAAGACGAAGAGCTTGTAGGCCTCGACAGGATAGCCAAGGAACCGCACCCGCGCCTCGTCATCCCGGATCGCGCGAATGACCGATCCGAACTTGCCCGAGACAATGGCGACGCACGCCAGATATCCAAGCCCGAGCGCCAAAGCCGACGCCCAGAAGAACCAGAGCGAAATGGTGGATTGCGGCACATGGCCCAGCCCCGGCAGGTTCTGCAGTCCGGACAGCCCGTTATTGCCGCGCAAACCGCTGTCGTTCTGGAAAAGATACAGCGACAGCGCCAGCGTCATCGCCTGCGTCAGGATCGACAGATAAACGCCCGTCACCCGGCTGCGGAACGCAAGCCAGCCAAAGACCAAAGCCAGCAGCCCCGGCACCAGCACAACGGCCAGAAGCTGCAAGGTCAGCGAATGCGAAAATGCCCAGATCGGAGGAAACTCCGACGCCCCGACAACCCCGAAAATCTGCGTCGCGATCCCGTCCGAAATCTCTTGCGCCGTGGGCGGCAGGGCCTGATTGGCCAGGCTCTCGATCACGATGATCTCGGTCCGGGCATACATCAGCCACATGCCGATCGCGTATCCCCCCAGCCCGAAAAACGCCATGTGCCCCAACGACAGGATCCCGCAATAGCCCCAGACAAGGTCCATCGCCAAAGCGACAAGACAAAGGCAAAGCGTCTTGCCCAGCGTCTTGACGAAACTGGTGGAGATCACGCCGATCCCGAACCCTTCCGCCAGCACGGTCACTGTGACCGTGAAGAGCGCCAGACAGCCCAAAAAGATCAGCAGAGACGGGTATTGCACCACCAGCGGCTTCCGCCGGATCGCGCCCGCAGATACTTCGCTCATGCGCCCCCCATATTATCGGCCGACAAGTATCCCGGGGGTCTGAGGGCAGAGCCCCCAGCGGAGCGGCACCGAAGGTGGCGCAAAACCTGCATCCTCACGCCTCCGCCGCGCGGCCCTTGAGGGCGATGATGCCCCGCGGCCGGAACTGAATGAAGAGGATGATAAACAGGATCATATAGGTCTGTGCCGCCAGCGTGTTCGAGGGGTTCAGGAACTCGATCCCCTTTTGCAGCGTGCCCACCAGCGAGGCACCGAGAAGCGTGCCCCAGATATTGCCGACACCGCCGACAACAACGGTCATGAAGGCCTGCACGATGTAATCGGCACCCATCTCGGAGGTCACCTTGGCATAAAGCCCGATGGCCACGCCCGCGATGCCCGCAATGCCCGAGCCGAAGCCGAAGGTCAGCATGTTGATCTTGTCGGGGTTGATCCCCATCGAGGCCGCCATGCGCGGGTTCTGCGTCACCGCGCGCACCTCAAGCCCAAGG
>JBCCWG010000088.1:0-12910 GCA_039193985.1 Pseudomonadota bacterium | reverse complement strand
CGCGCTTGGCCGCCTCGCCCGCATCGATGGTGTCGTACCCCACGCCGAAGTTCGAGATCACCTTGAGATCGGGCAGCGCGTCCATCACCGCCGGCGTGATCTTCCAGTGCCCGAACATCGCGATGCCGACGATCCTAGCGCCGTCCTGCAACGCCGCGTCGAATGCGCCCTCATCGGCGGCCTGCGTCACGTCGAACCCGGCGTTAAACCGGTCGACGCAGCGCGCCGCCGGGCTGCCCAGCAGCAACAGGCGTGGCGCATCACTCATTGGCGACAACCTTCTGCGTCTGGGTGCCAAGCCCTTCGATATAGAGCGAGACCTCATCACCGGCTTTCAGATAGAGCGGCGGCTTCATCCCCATTCCAACACCCGGAGGGGTCCCGGTCGAGATCACGTCGCCCGGATGCAGCGTGAACAGCTCCGACAGATGCGACACGATCTGGGCCACATTGAAGATCATCGTCTTGGTGCTGCCGGACTGCATCCGCTTGCCGTTCACATCGCACCACATCTCGAGGTTGTTGATATCCGCAATCTCGTCCTTGGTGACCATCCAGGGCCCGGTCGGCCCGAACGTGTCGCAGGACTTGCCCTTGGTCCACTGGCCGGAAAGCTCGATCTGGAACGTCCTTTCCGAGACGTCGTTGCACACGCAATACCCGGCGACATAGTCGAGCGCGTCGGCCTCACTCACATACTTGGCCTCCCTGCCGATCACGACGCCCAGTTCGACCTCCCAGTCCGTTTTTGTCGATCCGCGTGGCATCACGATATCGTCGAAGGGGCCGGAAATGGCCGAGTTTGCCTTCATGAAAACAATTGGATGCTCGGGGATCGGGTTGCCCGTCTCCTCGGCATGGTCGGTGAAGTTGAGCCCGATGCAGACGAACTTGCCAATATCACCTACACACGCGCCCATGCGCGGACCACCCGATACCGCAGGCAGGTCAGCCGGGTTCAAGGCGGCCAGCTTGGCCAGGCTCTCATCGCTCAGCGCCGCACCGTTGATGTCATCCACATGGGCCGAGAGATCCCGCAAGGCCCCGTCCGCGTCGATCATTCCGGGTTTCTCGGCACCCTTTTCGCCAAAACGCACAAGTTTCATCGTCTTTCTCCCTAACCCGACCAACCGCCGTCGATCACAATGTCCTGTCCGGTCACGAACGCGCTATCGTCCGAGCCGAGATATATGGCCAGCGCCGCGATTTCTTCCGGCGTGCCGAGCCGCCCCATGGGCTGACGCTCGATGAATGCCTTCTCGGCCGCCTCATAACCGCCCATCGTCTCACCCAGTGTCGCCATCCGGTCGCGCAGCGACGGGCTTTCGATGGTGCCGGGGCAGATGGCATTGCAGCGCACGCCGCGGGCCACGTAATCCTTGGCAACCGACTTGGTCATGCCGATCACCGCCGCCTTGGTCGCGCCATAGATAAACCGGTTCGGCGCGCCCATAATCGACGATGCCGCCGACGCCATGTTGATGATCGAGCCCGAGCCGCGTTCCAGCATGCCCGGAATGGCCGCCTTCATTGTGCGGAACATCGAGGCGGCGTTTAGATCGAAGGCAAAGGCCCATTCGTCTTCCCCGGCCTCTTCGATGCTGCCGTGATGCACGAAACCGGCACAGTTAAAGAGGATGTCCGGCGTCGCCCGCGCCACCCCCTCATTGACAGCGCCCGTGTCGCGGACATCCATTACGAAGGTGGTCACGCCCTCCAGCGTGGCCAAAGTCGCCTCGTTAACATCCGTTGCAAACACGTCCGCCCCCTCGGCGGCCATCGCCAGGGCGGTCGCCCGCCCGATGCCCTGCCCTGCGGCGGTTACCAGCGCACGTTTCCCTGCAAGTCGTCCTGCCATACGATCCTCCCTGTCTTTTGGCATGGCTAGAGCCTTCCGGCGCGGAATGCCAGCAGGAAGACCGCCGAAAGTGACCACCCTGAGTATCACCGGCTTGACAGCGGTATGCTCTCGTCTTCACCGTTACGACACCGAAGTAACCACGGGCAGACAGCATTATGACGAACATCCTCATCTTCGGCGGCGGTGGCATGGTTGGCCAGAAACTCGCAGCCTTGCTCTCCGACAATCCGCTGTCGTCAGGCGCCCGCGTCACGCTTTGCGATCTGCACTTTCCCGACAATGGCGCGCCAGTGGCCGAGCAGATTACCGGCACCGTCACAAATCCCGCTGTGCTCAAGCGCCTCGCCGCCACGCGGCCAGACATCGTTTACTACCTCGTCGCCATTGTCTCGGGCGAGGCCGAGCAGGATTTCAACCTTGGCTGGCAGGTCAACATGGCGGCTTTCCAAAGCTTCGTCGACACATTCCGCAACGAAGTGAACGCCAGCGAAGGCGACTACAAACCCAAGATCATCTTCACATCCTCCATCGCCGTCTTCGGCGCACCCTTCCCTGAAAAGATCGGCGACGCGTTCTTCCACGCCCCGCAGACCAGCTATGGCGCGCAAAAAGCGATGTCGGAACTGCTGCTCACCGATCACATCCGCAAGGGCTTTTTCGACGGCGTCTCAATTCGCCTGCCGACGATCTGTGTGCGTCCGGGCAAGGCCAACAAGGCGGCGTCGAGCTTCTTCTCCGGCATCATCCGCGAACCGCTGAACGGCGTCGAGGCGATCCTGCCGGTCGATCCGCAGACCCGCCACTGGCACGCCTCGCCCCGTTCGGCAGCCGGATTCCTGCGCCACGCGGCTACGCTGGAGCAAAGCGCCTACGAGAACCGCCCCGCCCTGAACATGCCAGGTGTGTCCTGTACGGTGGCCGAGCAGATCCAGGCGCTCTGGGACATGTGCGGTGCCGAGGTGGCCGCCCGCATTCATCACCAACCGGACGCGCAGATCGAAGCCATCGTCAAGAACTGGCCGCGCAACTTCGACCCGGCCCGGGCGAAGGCCCTCGGCTTCACTGCCGAGCAGAGCTTCAACGAGATCATCCAGGTTTATCTCGATGACGATTTCACCGGGTAAGCCCTGCATTGTCGGCACGCCGTGCAGACAGGGCGCGCCATGCGTATTTTGGAAAAGATGAATGCCATGTTAACCTTAACCGGCGTTAAGCTTAACGGGACGTCGGAAGGAGACGCATGCTGAGCAGCACCCAGATCGAGCGGTTCGACGCCCAAGGCTACCTTGTCGTCGACAACGTCCTCGACGACACGATCCTGACAGCCGTGCGTGCTGAGTACACCGCATTGCTCGACACGCTTTGCGCGGGCTGGGGCATTACTGGGGACAGCTTCGAAGACAAGCTCATCGCCGCCTACGCCGCAGGCCGTGACTGGTTCCAGCCGATGGACATCTCGTTGCCAGGCGACCGGATCGCTGCCGACACACCGTTCCATTTCGGCCCTGCCGTCTTTGAGATGCTCACCGCGCCCCGCCTACTCGACATGGTCGAAGACCTGATCGGGCCCGAGATCACCTCGAACCCGATCCAGCACGTGCGCATCAAACCGCCCGAGGCGACGCTCGACGCCGACGAGATCCGCGCCCATGTCGGCGGCACCGACTGGCATCAGGACCGCGCGGTTGCTTTGGAAGAGGCGGACGAGACCCGGATGATCACCGTCTGGCTCGCCATCACCGACGCCACGGTGGAAAACGGCTGCCTGCAAGTGATCCCAAGTGAGACCGAGTTGCTCCCCCATTGCCCGCAGAAACAGACCGCCATCGCGCCCGGCTTCATCGACACGACCCGCGCGAAACCGCTGCCTGTCAAGGCCGGCGGCGCGGTGCTCTTTCACCCGATGACCCCGCATGCGTCGCTCCCCAATCGCTCGGGCGGCATCCGCTGGTCCTTCGATCTGCGCTTCAACATCACCGGCCAACCCACGGGTCGCGCCCATTTTCCCGAATTCGTCGCCCGCTCCCGCGCAAACCCCGACACCGAACTCACCGACTGGCGCGAATGGCGCGCCATGTGGCACGCCGCCCGCGCCCGCCTTGCCGATACACCGCATATCGACATCCACCGCTGGAGTGGCGACGCCCCGGTCTGCGCATAAGCGTGCTTGCGCTTTCTTCTTGGTAAAAATACTCCGGGGTCTGGGGCAGAGCCCCAGTGGGTCGGCGCCGCAAGGCGACGAAACAAGGGAGGGACCCGATGACCGACACAATTCGCCTCGACGCGACCGACAATGTGGTGACCGCCACCCGTGCGCTGGAGGCCGGAACACCGGTCGAGGACGTTGCGACCACCGGGCTCATCCCGTCTGGCCACAAGATCGCCACTCGCGCCATCGCAAAAGGCGGCGAGATTCGCAAATACGCGCAACTCATCGGCTATGCGTCTGAAGACATCGCGGCGGGCGACCACGTCCACACGCAGAACACCGCGTTCCGCAACACCGACATGGCGTACGAGTTTGGCACCGATCTGCGCCCCTTGACGCCCGCCGGCACTCCCGATACCTTCATGGGCTATCGCCGTGAAAACGGCCGCGTGGGCACCCGCAACTACATCGCGGTTGTGACTTCCGTGAACTGCTCGGCCACCGCGGCGCGTCGCATCGCCGATGCGTTCGGGCCCGAGGAACTGGCCCAATACCCCAATGTCGACGGTGTCGTGGCATTTGTACATGGCACAGGCTGCGGCATGGCGGGTGACGGCGACGGGTTCGAAGCGCTGCAACGCGTGATGTGGGGCTATGCGCGCCATCCGAACCACGCAGCTGTACTGATGGTGGGGCTCGGCTGCGAAATGAACCAGATCGACTGGCTGCTGGAAGCCTATGGTCTGAAACAGGGCCCGACGTTCCAAACGATGAACATTCAAGGCGTCGCGGGCCTGCGCCGTACGATCGAGACGGGGATCGAAAAGGTCCGCGCTATGCTGCCCATCGCCAACGAAGCCAAACGTACGCCCTGCCCGGCATCTGAGTTGATGGTCGCCCTGCAGTGCGGCGGGTCTGACGCGTGGTCGGGGATCACCGCGAACCCCGCCCTTGGGTATGCCTGCGACCTCCTCGCCGCGCAGGGCGGCACCGGCGTGCTGGCCGAGACGCCCGAGATCTACGGCGCCGAACACCTGCTGACCCGCCGGGCGGCGGACCGCGCCACCGGTGAAAAGCTGATCGGCCTGATCAAGTGGTGGGAGGATTACACCAACCGCAACAAGGGCTCGATGGACAACAACCCCTCCCCCGGCAACAAAAAGGGCGGGCTGACGACGATCCTTGAAAAAAGCCTCGGCGCGGCCGCCAAAGGCGGCACCTCGCCGCTGACCGGCGTCTACAAATACGCCGAGCCGGTCACCGCGAAAGGCTTCACCTTCATGGACAGCCCCGGCTACGACCCCGCCAGCGTCACCGGCCAGATCGCGGGGGGCTGCAACCTCGTCTGTTTTACCACCGGGCGCGGTTCGGCCTTCGGATCAAAGCCTGCGCCGACGATCAAGGTCGCGACCAACTCCGAGATGTATGCCCGGATGACCGAAGACATGGACGTCAACGCGGGCGAGGTTCTGACAGGCGGCGTCACGGTCGAGCAGAAAGGGCGGGAGATCTACGAGATGTTCCTGCGCGTGGCCTCGGGCGAGATGTCAAAATCGGAAGCGCAGGGTCTCGGCGACTACGAATTCGTCCCCTGGCAGATCGGCGCCGTCATGTGATGCCGAACTCGGCAGTCTCACGAACTTAGGAAGTCGCATTTCGTATGCTTCCCGATTGGAGGGCGGAGGCCCGAGCAGGGCCTGCAGGAACAATTGTGCGCCAACTGTCTTAGCCGCTCAATAAGAAAAACAGTGAAACGCTCGCGCGTGCACCGAATGCTCCGCGCGGCACGCCTCACTTGAGCGCAACTGGCTCGAAAGATGCAGCGACCTCACACGCATAGGTTGATTTGATTTTCAAGGCGCACGATTTTTGAGCGGTTTCCCGCCATATCACAAGGAATGCACGGACGTTTGCTGGGACTGGTTGACCCGGATCTTTCAAATATATTATGTTCACTAAGTTGCTAGTGACGATCGAGCTTTGGGGGGTTCGATGATATTGACTACGTTAAGTTCGAGTTCGAATAGTTTTAAGGACGCTATGCTTGCCGCATACAAGCGTCTTTTTGACATTGCATTCTCTGCATTCGCCCTGCTTTCCTTCGCGCCATTCCTTCTGATTGTCGCGCTCGTGATTTTCATCGTGAACCCCGGGCCAGTGTTCTTTGTGCACGAACGGGTCGGTCGAAACGGGAAACCATTCGGGTGCATCAAATTCCGAACCATGCGCGTTAACGCACAGGAAGCGCTGGACGAGTTGCTCGCTACGGATGCCGATGCAAGGCAGTCCTGGGAAACGTTTCGCAAACTGCCAAATGACCCGAGGGTGATACCGGTGCTGGGCAACGTGATGCGGCGCACAAGCATCGACGAGTTGCCGCAGTTTCTCAACGTTTTGCTCGGCCAGATGAGCGTGGTTGGCCCGCGCCCGATTACGCGCGAGGAACTTGAGCGCTACGGCCCCGCCCGCGAAGCCTATCTCAGTTGCCGTCCGGGAATCACCGGTTTGTGGCAGTCCTCGGGCCGCAGCAAGCTGAGCTTCGAAGAGAGAATTCGCTACGACGTCGAATACAGCGAGACCGCAAGTCCGCTGATGGACATTCGCATTATCTTTGTGACGGCATTGCAGGTTCTGTTTTGCCGCAGTTCAAGCTAAATCGCCCGCCCGCATTGTAACGCATCAGGAAAAAGAGATTTTCCAGTACATCGGTTAAGGTCACTTACGTTGCGTGCAAAGGTGCTTTGGTGGTACTTCGAAGACCTTGAATTCGCCAAGTTTCTGTCTATCGTCAGTTCAATCCAATCTGGGATCGTAACCATCGTGCGTTGTTTTACCGCTACCATCTTACCGACAGTCCTTACGCTTCTGGCCACGCCCTTGCTGGCGATGGAACTGGGGCCTGGGGATCAAGTCGGGTTTTCCATCGTCGGGTTCACCGAGCTTGATCGCGAGGTGACAATCGACCCAAGCGGGACGATCCACCTGCCGCTTGTCGGCCGCGTCCAGGCCGGCGGCATGACGATCGAAGAATTGGAAGAAAGCGTCAGCGAAGCCTTTGCGCTTGAGACCTTCAGCATTCAGGGCGACGAGCAGGAAACCGTCTGGGTCTCGGTCGATGCCTCATCGGTTCTGCTGTCCGTCGCCAGTTTCAGACCGGTTTACGTATCGGGTGCCGTCGAAACGAATGGCGAATTTCCGTTTCGGTCGGGAATGAGCGTTCGGCAACTTCATGCCCTCGCGGGCGGTAGCGCGTTCGTAACGGAAGACGACCGGATCGGCGCGGCGGCGCGACTGGTTGCGCAGCGCAGTGTCCTGCGCGCGGAACTTGTGACGCTGGAAGGCGAAATTGACAGGCTGAACCTTGAACTGGTGGCGCTTCGCGGGCAGTCGCCGGCGTCTGAAGGCGCAGCCGTGACATCAAATCCGCGCGTGAATGAATGGCTGGAGTCGCGGGCGCAGTTTCGCGAGATCCAGCAGGAAACCACCGAGTTTTCCCTGCGCGAGATGCGAGAGCGGCTCGAGGTCCTTGAAAACCTCGAAAATGTGAACAACGAGATCATCCGAAGCTATGATGAGGAACTGGCAAGGGCGCGCGACCTCAACGACCGCGGGCTGACAACGGCGGACACGGTTTCGGATGCCGAACGCGGCTTTCTGGCGTTCTCGAGCCGAGCCCTTGAGACGGAGTCCGAGGCGTATGCGGTGCGCAACGACATCGCACTGACCGATCAGACCCTGAAAGAAGAAACCGCTGAAGAACTGGCGGCAGTGCTGGATGAACTGCTCACACGTGAGAACGATGTCGCCATGCTGCTTGCCGAACTCAATGCCATCGAAATTGAGATGTCGATCCTTCAGATCGAAGCTGCCGAGCCCGATGAGGAAGGCGAAGAAACGGTAAGCATCTTTCGGATTGTCGACGGGCAAGAGCAAGAGATTGCGGCCGAAATGTCATCGACGGTCATGCCCGGTGACGTGGTGGTCTTCGGCCTCAGCACCGACGAGTAAGGTCAACGTCCGGGCTTAAGCGCGGGCCAGCATTCCATCGTAAATGTCACACAGCCGCGCAACGTGGGTTTTCGGGCTGACCAGTTTGGCCAACGCGGCACTGTCAAATGCATCCAGCGTATCGAGGGCGCGAATACCCTTTGCAAACGCATCCGCATCCTGCGATTGAACGACAATGCCGGACCGCCCGTGATCGACGCTTTCTGCAGCCGCCGTCCAAGCCCCTGTCACAACCGGCACGCCCCGCAACAGCGCCTCCATCGGCACCAGCGGCTGGCATTCATACCATAGGCTTGGGAATACCAGCGCGCGGGCGTGGGCAAGGCGATCCGATACCTCGCTTTCGGAAAGCCAGCCGGTGAACTCAAACTCCGGGAATTCGGCCTCCAACGTCGCGCGTTCGTCGCCATCGCCTATGAAAACGGCCTTCGCCCCCACCTGCCGCGCGGCATCCGCGAACAGCCTGCCCCCCTTTTCAGCCGACAATCGGCCGACAAACAACAAGTCTTCGTTGGCTCGCCAATCGACCGCCGGGCCCTCATAGGCCACTGGGTTTGGAACATAATGCAGCGCCGCGTCCTTCGGCAGATACGGCTCCATCACCTGTTTCTGCAACTTGGAAATGTACGCGACATGAGTAAGGCCCGACGGCAATCGCCCGACCGTTTTCGCAACCGTGCTTCGGGCGACGCGCCACGCCTTGTGCGACCAGTGCCGCACATCGCAATTCGTCATGGTACAGGACAGGGAAAGCGCTTTGCGCGTGCATATCTCACGACTTTGATAGTCGTAGAAACCACCGTTTGGACAAGCCAGAAAATACTCGTGCATCGTATAAATCACAGGGATTTCACTCGACGCCAGTTGCGGCCCGATCGAGGGCGACAACGCCTTCGACCAACCGTGGCAGTGCAGCACGGTCGACTTCGGATCGAGCTTTTTGATGGTATCCCCCAAAGCCCGCGCCGCATCCCCGTTCCAGAGCCCCTTGATGGCAGCACCCGCCCGGTTCGTCGCCTCGGCCAGAGTTTGGCCGTCAAGACAGACAACCTCGATGTTCTCGTGGGTCAGTGTGTTGGAGACGGGGCCCGTCCCGGCAAAGAACACAACCTGGCGGCCTTCGTCGGCAAGCAGTTTCGCACTGTCGATGGCGACCTTTGCCTGCCCCCCGTTCACGTCAGCAAAGTCTCCGACGATAAGGACAGTTTTGGCAGCTGACGTTTCGTTCACCGGATCACCGTCTTTTACCTATTACCCAACACTTGCCATACGTTAGCACCCTCATGCGCCGAGTACACAGCATAGCCAACAAAGCAGCGCACGGATACCGAGAATAAACTGTTCGAGTATCTTGAACAGTTGCGGCCCAAGGCTAATTTATGGCCGGTTAGGCTTGTAATGCTTGGTTAAGCTTGTCGTTCCGGAAACCTGCGGCCGCACGCTCCGGGCCGGTTTCGGTTACAATCAAGCGTTGCATTTCAGATGCTTAATGCTAAGGTCCACCCCGTCGACGGGCGCGCTTTTCCGCAAGCCCATGTCCTTGGTTTTTTGTGGTGTTTGGTAGGTTGAAAACGACATTAAAAAAGCTTGTTGCGACCTACTGGATTCCTTTCGGGCTTATCCCGGCAGGCTGTGTTCTCGCGGCAATTTTCTTCGCAATCATTGTCACCCCAAAGTACAGCTCAACGGCGCTGATCTTGGTTCAGGCGGGCGAAGCCGAGACGTTCGATGCCGTGCAGCAACGGATCGCCGGCTATACCGAACTGGTGAGGACCGAGGATGTGGTCAATACGGTGATCGACACGCAGTTCGAGCCGGGCGAGATCGATGCGGGCCAAGGCAGGCTTCTTGACACGATTGGCTCAATCCGCAGCGGCCTTGGCCTTGCCGAGCCGCGCACGCTGTCCTCGGATGAGAGCCGCACCATCGAACAAAGAAACGTCCTGCGGGACCTGTCTGTCGCGGGCCTCGCGGACTCAACGATCGTGGAAGTCAGCTACGAGGCCAACACGCCGCAACGCGCGGCCGAAATCGCGAATGCATTTGCCAACAATCTCGTACAAGTGGCAACGGAACAGTATGAATACAGCGCCGAAGCCTATAACGCGCTCGTTTCAGAGATCGCCGATGAGTTGCGCGACCGGATACGGTTTTCTTACGAGCAAGCTCAGCAACTTCGCGCATCCAGCGATGACGGCGTCCTTCTCGACCTGGAACTCCAGATTTCGCGGCTCTCCGACAGTCTGTCGGAAATTCGCCAACAAACCTCGGCGCTGTCTCAGAGGATCAGCCTGTTGAGTGATCTCGACAGCCTCGCTGGCCTTGAGAAAGCGTCAAGCCAGGTCGAAGGCGCATCTCGGGTGTATCAGGCCTATTCCCAGTCGTTCGAATCGCTGAGCAACCTTGTCGCCGAAGCGGAACCGGACAATCGGGCGATCAGCCAGATCAGGCAGCGGCTGGATCAGCTGGATGAAGAACTAAAGCGTATTCTCATTCAGGGCAGAACCGCGCTCGAACAAGAGCGTTCGGTCTTGATTGCGGAACGCGCGAGTGTGGAAGAAGACCTGGCAAGCGCCCTTGCGCTCATCAACAGTGAAGCCTGGACACAAATCCAAAGTGCCGAATCCGAAGCGCTCGTCTTCAGCGAAATCTATGGCGAATACGTTCGGGAACTGACGGATTCCCAGCGACAGGCCGCGGCTGTCCCGATCTCGCTGCTGTCCCCGGCCAAGCCGGACCCGACACCCGTATCGCCAAGATACAGGATGATGCTCATGCTCTCGGTTGTCATGGGGCTTCTCCTGGGATCGCTTTACATGTCTTTGGAAGACTTCTTTTCTTCATCGAAGGCCGCTCGGGCGCGGGACGACGAACTAAAGGATGGCGACAACACCAACACAACGCCCCTCAAAAAGTTCAATCGCGCAACCACCAAACAACAGCAGTCAAAAGCGAACTGATTGAACCTGGCGCTGATCGCGGACAAGGGCGCAATGCAAGACCATGGTTGGAGTGATTAGCAGAAAGCGCGTCAGCGAAAGTGCAGTCGCGATTGGCGTGGCTCTGTTTATCGGCGCGATGTCCCTGATCTGGATCCGGGTCGCCAGCCCGCTGGGGGACAATCTGCGGGTCACCTTCTTCTCGCCCTTGATCTTGCTGGCCGCACTGGCCACCTATCAACCCTGGGTTCTTTTCGTAGCGCGGTCGCTGACCTTCAGGATGGCCCCGCTTTTGGGCTTCTACTTCATTTACCTGATCCTGCTCGGCCTTCTCTTTCCCGAGGCGGGCGACACCTCGATGGTCCGGCGCCAGTTCATCTACATCATCGGTGCCCTGTTTTTCGGCCTCGGGCTGGCCTGCTGCAGTGCAAATCGGCGCGCCCTGCGCTTGGGCGGTGTTTTTGGTGTGATCGCTTTCGTCCTTTTTGTTGAGATCTTTGCGCGCAGCATCGGAATGAACCTGATCGGGATTTTCCAGCAGTTTGCGCGCACAGGCGACTTCGATTTCCTCGTGTTCGAAGTCTGGCGCGAGATCTTTCGGGCCGCCAGTTCGTCACCAGAAGATGTCGTCGGCTCCGAGAAAAACACCGTCTCGATCGCGCTGCTTCTGACCTTGATCTTCGCGCGCATCGGCGCCCCGCGCGATCAAAGCGATTGGCTAGGGCGCGCGATCACCGCGGTTTGTGTCATCCTTCTTTTGATGCTGAACACCCGGATCGTGCTGATATCGTTCCTGATCTGCCTGATCCTTGCGCTGGCCATCGACAGACAGGCAACAGGACGGTTTTTCAAAGGGCGGTTTGCACTCAGTTCGGCGTTTGCGGGCGTCCTTGCGCTGACATTCGCCGGGATCTTCATTGCGGACAGCACGGCGGCAATGGCGCTTTTCGAGCGTTTTGCATTCGAAGATGACTCTGCCGGCTCGCGGGTCACCCAACTGACAGGGGCGTTCGCCGCCATCGAAAGCGCGCCCATTGCCGGGCGCGGCTTCACCCTGGTGGATGGGACGATGATCCATAACCTCTTTTTCGCGGCCTGGGTGCACGCCGGCTTCGTCGCCTTTTTGCTGACGGTCGTGACCTATGCGATCATCCTGCGGGCACTTGTGCAGCATATCTATCTGGCAGCCATGCGCCCTGAAACCTGGACCCTGCCGATCCGGCCGGAGTGGGTCGCAGGGTTACCTGTGTTTTCGCTGTTGTCGCCCTGGGTCTCGGGCGATGCAGGCCACCCTTCGGCGACAAGCTGGATCGGGATTGTTGCGTTTCTGACGATCATCTGGCTGAACGACAGAAACCGCCAGACCGGCTGACACCGCGCTGCTTGCGCAGCCGGGACCTTGGCGAACTTATCGAAAGGCTTTCGTTTCACCGAAAAGCAAACGCCGCACAGGCTTTGCCCGTGCGGCGTCGGCGCGGAGTATGTCCAACCCTAGAAAAAGGCGGTTTGTGTGTCGTCCTCGTCTTCATCCTCGTCCGAGGCCGACCTTTCGGTCTCGATATCCAGGACGGGCATCGAAGCGGCAAAGCTCGCAAACCCCGACTCAACGGTATCGTCCATGGCCACGCTGTTGTTTTCGTCTTCGTCATCGTCGCTGCCAATTCCGAAGAACGCGAGGATAGCCTTGATCAGTTTCGCAAATCCCGTGTCTTCCTTGTCTTCAGCACTGTCGTCAGGCTCAGGTTCCGGTTCAGGAGCAAGATCCAGCACGGGTTCTGGTTCCGGTTCAGGCTCCGGTTCGGGGTCCAATTCCGCTCCCGGCTCGGGCTCGGGCTCGGGTTCTGGCTCCGGCTCGGGTTCAGGTTCAGGCTCGGGCTCAGGTTCCGGCTCCGGCTCAGGTTCTGGTTCTGGTTATGGTTCTGGCTCAGGTTCTGGTTCTGGTTCTGGTTCTGG
>JBCCWG010000087.1:0-12932 GCA_039193985.1 Pseudomonadota bacterium | reverse complement strand
CAACGAACTGCACCTCCATAACAACCGTATCGAAGCCCTGATCGACCAGCTCTATGGCATCAACCGCCGCATCATGTCGATCGACAGCGCCATGGTGAAGCTTGCCGACCAGGCCCGCATCAACCGCCGCGAGTTCATCGACGCCTACAAAGGCTCCGAGCTGGATCCGACATGGCTGGAGCGGATGAGCGAAAAGTCGGGCCGGGGTTGGCAGATGTTCATCGAACGCTCCACCACCAAGGTCGAGGACCTGCGCAACGATATGGCGCAAGTGGGCCAGTATATCGGTCTGAACCTGCTGCACGATGCGGCGGAATTCGGGGATGTCGACGCCGACATACGTACCCACCGTGGCCATATCGTTGCGCAGCTCCTCGATCTTGCCGGTCGAGCGTTCCATCAGCGTCTTCCAACCGCGCCCCGATTTCTCGCCCATCCGGTCGAGCCAGGTGGGGTCGAGTTCATAGCCGCGATACTCCTCGATGAACTCGCGGCGGTTGATGCGGGCCTGGTCCGCCAGCTTCACCATGCTCGAGTCAATCGACATGATCCGGCGGTTGATGCCGTAAAGCTGGTCGATCAGCGCTTCGATCCGGTTGTTATGGAGATGCAGTTCGTTCACCAGCACAACGATCTCGGACCGCAGTTTCTGGTACTTCTTCTCTTCCTTGTCGCTGAACGTGCCGTCTTCGTTCAGTGTGGCGGACATGCGGTTGTCCTGCATGTCGGAAAGCTTGGTGTAATCCTTGGCGATATGGTCGAGGATTTCCAGCACGCGGGGCTTCAGCGCCGCTTCCATCGCGGCGAGCGACATGTTGGCCGCGTCATCCTCGTCGTCGTCCTCGTCCTTCTGAATCGGGTTGCCGTCGGCGTCCAGTTCCGGCTGGTCGTCTTCCTTCTTGGTCGGCGCCTCAACAGCGGATGTATCAACCACGGGCGCGGCATCCTCACCGTCTTCATCATCGCCCATCGAGCGGCCAAAGGTGGTCTCAAGATCGATCACATCCCGAAGCAGAATGTCTTCGTTCAGAAGTTCTTCACGCCAGATGGTGATGGCCTGAAAGGTCAGCGGGCTTTCGCAAAGGCCCGCGATCATCGTGTTGCGCCCCGCCTCGATCCGCTTGGCGATCGCAATCTCGCCTTCGCGCGAGAGCAATTCGACCGAGCCCATCTCGCGCAGATACATGCGCACCGGGTCGTCAGTGCGATCGAGTTTTTCAGTCTCGGAGGCGGCAACCGCGACTTCACGGCTGGTCGAGGCTTCGACAACCTCGGTCGACTTGCCGTCGTCGCCGTCGTCCTCGGCCTCCTCATCCTCGATGATGTTGATGCCCATTTCCGACAGCATCGACATCACGTCTTCGATCTGCTCGGACGACACCTGATCGGGGGGCAGGACACGGTTGAGCTGGTCGTAGGTGATGTATCCCTTGGCCCGCGCCTCGGCGATCATCTTCTTCACCGCCGTCTGGCTCATGTCGAGAACGTCTTCTCCGTCCCCGCCGTCGCCTGTTTTCCGGTCTTCGTTCGTGTCCTTGGCAGCCATCCGCTACTCCCGCCAACGTTGGTGATTCGCCCCGTTCGAATCATTTAGTGCGAATCACAGAATCGCAACCCGCCCGCTGTGAATTTCCTTCCACTTGAGCGATTTCAGCTACGCCGGTCGCGCCCGCCCTTGGCATAGTCAATCCGCTCGATCAGAGCTTCGAAATCCCGCTTTTCATCCCGTTTCAGCCGCGCCCCATTCGACCCAAGATCGTATTCCGCCTTGTCATCCTGACTTTGGCGACCGGCCTCAGACAGTTCTTGTGCCGCCTGGCGAAGCCGCCATGTCAGCCCTTCATCCGCCAGCCCCTGAATGTCGCGCGCTGCATCCTCGATTTCCGAGCGCGCGCCGCGACGGGCGCTAAGCTTTGCAAGTTCTTCCGCGACGGACATCGCGGCAACGTCCCGATCCGCATCTTCATGCACTGCCGGGGAGATGCGGACATGGCGTGGTTGGAACAGCTTTTCAAGGGCATCGGCGCCACAAAGCGCTTCGATTTGTTCGCGTGTCGGCGCGTCGGCCTGCAGCAATGCACGCCGGACCGCCTCATGGGCCGCTTGCGTGCATTCCAGCCGTTCCAGGTCAGCCTCGAATTCTTCGATCAAACCGGGATGCGCCACCAGCGTGGCCAGGATCACGGCTTCCTTCAACTGCTCCTCAAACGCGGCATTGGTGGCGGCCAGGCTGCTCGCCTTCGTCTCGACCGTCGGTTTGGCCACCGGCTGGAATCGCGCGCCCCGCGCCTGCCAGGGCTGGCGTGACGTGGCGCGCGCGCCATCGAACAGCGTGCGCCGCAGCCGGTTGACCTCTTCCCCATAGTGCCGCCGCAGCGAGGGGTCGCGCAGCTTGAGGATCGCCTCGCGCAGCGACCGGTCCAGCGCCGCCTTACGTTCGGGACTGTCAAAACTCTTGCCCTCGGTCTCGCGCCGCCAGAGCAGCTGGACCAAAGGAAGCGACTCATCGATCAGCTTTTGCATCGCAGGCGCGCCCTGCGCCCTGATCAGATCGTCGGGGTCATGTCCCTCCGGCATCAGGCAGAACCTGAGCGCCTTGCCCGCCTCCAACAGCGGCAACGCCAGGTCGATCACCCGCATCGCGGCGCGCAGACCCGCCGTGTCGCCATCCAGCGCGATGATCGGTTCGTCATGCATCCGCCAGAGCAACTGCAACTGGTCTTCGGTGACCGCCGTGCCCAGCGGCGCCACGGTCGACGTGAAGCCCGCTTCCGACAGCGCGATCACGTCCATGTACCCCTCGGCCACGATCAGCGGACGCGATCCTGCCGCCTCGCGCGCGGGGCCGTGATTGTAGAGACTGCGGCCCTTGTCGAAGAGTTCGGTCTCGGGCGAGTTCAGGTATTTCGCGTTGTCATCGGGGTCCATCGCGCGCCCGCCGAAGGCAATCGCCCGCCCCCGCTGGTCGCGGATCGGAAACATGATCCTGTCGCGGAACGTGTCATAGGGCTTCTTGCCCTGTTGCGAGGCTTTGGCCAAACCGCCAGCCAGGATCAGGTCTTCGGACACGCCCTTGCCGGTCAGGTGATCCCACAGATTCTGCCAGCCGGGCGGGGCAAAGCCGATATCCCAGCGGTCAAGTGCGGCCTGATCCAGCCCGCGCCCGGTCAGATAATCGCGCGCTGCCGCCCCGGCCCCGGTCTTGAGCTGCAGCCGGAAAAACCCAACCGCCTGTTCCATCACGTCGACCAATTGCGTGCGCCGGTCGGCCTTTTCCTGCGCCTTGGGGTCGCGCGCAGGCATCTGCATGCCCGCCTCACGCGCCAGAATCTCGACCGCCTCCATGAAGCCCACATTCTCGGTCTCGCGTACGAAACTGAACAAGTCGCCCTTCGCCTGGCAACCGAAGCAATAGTAAAACCCCTTGCGGTCATCGACGTGGAACGACGCGGTCTTTTCCTGATGAAACGGGCATGGCGCCCAGAGATCGCCCTTGCCCTGGTTCGACTTTCGCTGGTCCCAGGTCACCTTTTTGCCGACCACCTGCGCCAGCGAGGTGCGGGATTTCAGCTCATCAAGGAAACCGGGAGGCAGACTCATGGACGGAGTATTCTGCCTTGCCCAAGGAGTGTCCAGACAGGTCAAGTGTTTCGGGGCGGGACACAATGGCGTCCAACTGGATCAATTCATCCGACGGACTGCCTCAATCGCCTTGATTTTGCCGTACTTTTCAGTTGCCGCGGACTTCCGCCGAGGTGTATAAATTCAATGGGTAATGATTTACGGGGGTAATTATGAAGAAGTCATTTCTGGCGGCCAGCCTGGTCGCGACACTTGCGGCAGGTGCCGCATCCGCAGCAACAATCGATTTTTCCACAAACAACGGTTCGACACTCGCCAATGGCGCGTTTGTCGACGGCGCGTTCGATTTCGGGCATGGGTTGACCGGCACGATCTCAACAACGGGCGGCAGCGGAACCGCGCAGGTCTTTGACTCGTCGCTGCGACGCAACAGCGCGACCGAAGATCGCGATCTCTTGCGGCCGCGTCCCTTTGGTGGGGGGCCACGCAACCGTGATCTTGGCAATGTCCTGATCGTGAACGAAAACATGGACCGCATCGACGACAACGCGCGCGGCGGCATCATCACGTTCATGTTCGACAGCCTTATCAGCTTTGTCGGCGTCACCCTGGTTGATCTGGAAAGCAATCAGCCTGTGACGATCGCTGCAGACGGCTACAACAGCGGCGCACAAAGCAACGCGGACAACCGGTTCAGCATCTTTGAACCGGACGAACCAATTCTGACACGCATGCTGTCGTTCCGCTTCGAAGGGTCGGGCGCCATCGACAATATCCAGGTCGCCGCCGTGCCGCTTCCGGCACCGGCCCTGATGCTGCTTGCGGGCCTCGGCGCGCTTGGCGCGATGCGCCGCCGCAAGAAAAGCTGATCGGTTCGAAAATCTGAACTCAAGGGCGCCCCGACCGGGCGCCCTTTTCACATGGCCTTGCGTGCCGCGACCCCGCGCATCGCACGCTCGACCTCGTGAAGCAACGTGTGGGTCATCGAGCGGAAGACCATCACTTCATAGCGAAACGGCCCAACACGGGTGATGCTGGCCGTCATGTGCCCGATGAGCGTGCGCGCCGTGGCGCCTTCCGCCAAGGCGGTGTCGCGCAAATCCAGCGGTGTCAGCCGGGCCAGCACGTCGCGCGCCCCTGCCCTATCCAGCGTGACCACGGTCCACGCATCCGACTGGTCGACCACTGCCGCGCCTTTGCAGGTCACCGGTGCACCGAGGATCATCGCCTGCCCCGGCCCGACCGAAAGCGCGCGGCCCGCCTTGACCTCAACCACCTCGCCAGGCCCTGGAAAACCACCCAGCGCCTTGGTCACAGCAGCCAGCTTGTCATCCAGAGGGGCGATCCAGGTGATCGCCTCTGGTTGCGCGTCCTCGAACACGGTGTCGCCGATCTCAATCGGCAGATGGCCATCAGTGGCAAGCGTCGGGATCAGCTTAGCCACGCATCCGCCCCCCCTCAGCGTCGAAGGCCATCGGGTCGCCGAGTGTGACCGCAAAGTCGAGACCACGCAGGTGATCGACAAAGCGCATCTCTTCCCCCCACCGCCCTGGCCCGGACTTGACGAAACCCAGCGCGAGCGACGTGTCGAGCGTCGGCGACCACCCGACCGAGGTGGTGTAGCCTTGGGCATTCACACGCGTAGCGTCCGACCCCTTGTCAAAGAGAAAACCGCCTGCCGTCAATTCGTTGGCCGGATCGACCGGTCGCAGTCCCACAAGCCGTTCGCGCTTGGGATCGACGAGGCCGGGGCGCGCGGCGGCGGCCTTGCCGATGAAGTCCTTCTTACCGGACATCATCCCCTGCATCCCGATGTCGAATGCTGTGGTGCGCCCGTGGATCTCGGCATGGGTGATAAATCCCTTCTCGATGCGAAGCACATTCAGCGCTTCCATCCCGTAAGCGCCACCTCCGAACATTTCGGCCTCGGCCAGCAGCAGGCGATAGAGCGCCGCGCCATAACGCGCAGGCACCGCGATCTCGTACCCCCGCTCACCCGAGAAGGAGATCCGGAAAAGCCGCGCCGCAACGCCAGATATCGTGACCTCGCCGCAGGACATGAACCCAAAGTCCTCATCCGTGACCTCAGCATCGACGAGCGTGTTCAACAGGTCGCGCGACTTCGGCCCGGCAACAGCGAACTGCGCCCATTGCTCGGTCGCCGAGGTCAGGCGGACGTTGAGATCGGGGCGAAGCCCCTGCGCCACGAACTCGAGATGCGCCATCACCTGCCCCGCCGCCGCAGTGGTCGTCGTCATCACGTAGTGCTCAGGCCCCAGCCGCGCTGTGGTGCCATCATCCATGACATGCCCATCCTCGCGCAGCATAAGGCCATAGCGCACGCGGCCCACCTTCAGCGTCGAAAAGGTGTTGGTGTAGACGAAATCCAGAAAAGCTCCTGCATCCGGCCCCTGAATGTCGATCTTGCCAAGGGTCGAGACATCGACCACGCCCACCGCGTTTCGCACCATACGCACTTCACGGTCGCAGGCTTCACGCCAACTCGTCTCACCGGGTTCGGGATAATAGCTGGGGCGGTACCAGAGACCCGCCTCGATCATCGGCGCGCCCAGTTTCACGCTCGCCGCATGGCTGGTGGTAAAGCGCTCGGGCGCAAAGCCCTTGGCCGCGTGCCCCGCCCCAAGTGACGAGATTGCGACCGGCACGTAAGGCGGACGGAACGTCGTCGTCCCCGTCTCGGCGATCGTGCGGCCCGTGGCATCGGCCAGAAGCGCCAGCGCGGTGACGTTCGAGCCCTTGCCCTGATCGGTCGCCATGCCTTGCGTTGTATAGCGCTTCATATGCTCGACAGAGCGGAAGTTTTCCTGCGCGGCCAACTTGATATCCTTAGTGGTCACGTCGTTCTGCAGATCGAGCCAGGCCCGGCCCGGCGCCGCGACGACCCATTTCGGCGTCAGCACATACGGCGTCTCATCCGCCTCGGGCAGATCGACCGGTTTGCGGGGCGTCCCCAACGCCTCCAGCGCTTCGCCTGCGGCCCGCGCCCCATCCGCAAAGCAACCTGCGGTCGTGAACACACCCGCCGCCGCACCGCAGGGGATCAGGCCCGGCACCGCGCCGTTGCTCGGCACAAACGCCGCGATCTCCTCATTCCAGACCGGGCGCCCGTTCATGTGGCAGGTCAGATGCACCGCCGGGTTCCAGCCGCCCGCCACCGCCAGCGCATCGGCCCCGAGGCGCAGACGGTTTCCGCCGGGCTTGCGGATCGTTATCCCCTCGAGGCCCAGCCGCCCCTGCGTCTCGATCACCTCGGCACCGGGATAAAACGGCCAGTCGCCCGTGCTGGTCGCATCTGCGCGGGTGTCGATCAGCGCCGCCACCTTGACGCCCGCCGCCGCAAGGTCTGCCGCGGTGCGGTGCGCCTCGTCGTTGTTGCCGAAGATCGCGAGCTTGCGCCCCGGGCTGACACCATATCGGTTGAGATAGGTTCGCACCGCCGCCGCCGACATGATGCCCGGCCGGTCGTTCGAGGGAAACGCGATGCTGCGTTCCAGCGCGCCCGCCGCCAGCACCGCGCGCCTGGCCACGATTCGCCAAAAACAGGTGGGCGGCGGCGCGTCTGCCGCTGGTGCGAGATGCAGGGCGACACGTTCAAGTGCGCCGTAGGTGCCGTCGTCATAAGCGCCAGTGACGGTGGTTCGCGTCATCACCCGCACATTCGGCATGTCGGCAAGGCGCGCCTGCGTCGCTCGCGCCCAATCGACAGCCGATTGTCCGCCGACGCTCTCGGTCTCCGACAAGAGCCGCCCGCCAACCCGCGTCTCCTCGGTGGCGAGGATCACGTCCGCCCCCGCCTCGGCCGCCGTCAGAGCGGCCATCAACCCGGCAGGTCCGGCCCCGATGACCAGCAGATCGCAATGGGCAAAGGCCTTCTCCGAGCGGTCCGGGTCCGGCGCGCCCGACAGCGCCCCAAGGCCCGCGGCCCGGCGGATGATCGGCTCATACACACGCTCCCAGAACGCACGCGGCCACATGAAGGTCTTGTAATAGAACCCGGCGGCGAGGAAGGGCGAGACCAGATCGTTCACCGCCATCGCATCCCATCTGAGCGACGGCCAGCGGTTCTGACTGCGCGCGATCAGCCCCGGATAAACCTCCTGCATCGTGGCCCGCGTGTTGGGTGCAATGTCGATCCCCGGCCCGACCGAGATCAGCGCGTTGGGCTCGTCCGACCCTGCCGTCACTACGCCGCGCGGGCGGTGATACTTGAAGGACCGGCCCATCAGCCGGATGTCGTTTGCCAAAAGCGCCGAGGCCACGGTATCGCCCGCGACCCCCTCGATGGTCCTGCCGTCAAAGGTGAACCGCACCGGCACCGACCGGTCGATCAGCCCTTTGCCCGCGACCCTCACGACCGTGCCTCCTCAAGCGTGAGCGTGCGCTTGGTGATATGCGTGACGGTATCCCGCTCGACCACGCACCAGGTTCCGCACGGCCCGTGATACCAAAGCTCCAGCGTGACACCGGCGGGATTATCGCGATTGTGCAAGTAATCGTTCCATTTCTGCGGATCGGCATCCTCCGAAGGTCGCATAAGTGCAAGCGCATCGCCCTTATAGGTGAACTCGCGCAAGTCCCGCTCGCCGCAATGAGGACAGGTCAGACGCATGAGCCACGCCCCCCCGTATCATCATTGGCCCAAAAATACCTTGGGGGAGCCGACCAAAGGGAGGTGGGGGCGAAGCCCCCGCGCCGATCCAACAAAGGCACCGCCAGGATATGTGAAACTACACCCATCAGTGCAGGTTATGCTGAGAGCCGGTGCCCTCTTCATCCAACAGCCCGACGCCCGTGGCGAACCGGTCCAGCCGGAAGCCCGCCGCTGTCTCATGCGGTGTGCCGGTCGCGACGAGATGCGCGGTGGCATAGCCCGAACCCGGCACCGCTTTGAAGCCGCCGTAGCACCAGCCGCAATTGAGGAAGAGCCCGTCGATATGCGTGGTGTCGATAATGGGCGAGCCATCGGGCGACATGTCCATGATTCCGCCCCAGGACCGCAATACACGCGCCTGCCCGATCATCGGCATCAGCGCCATGCCCGCCTCCATCACGTGCTCAGCCATCGGCAGGTTCCCGCGTTGGGCGTAACTGGCATAGAAATCGATGTCGCCGCCGAATACCAACCCGCCCTTGTCGGACTGGCTGATATAGAAATGACCCATTCCGAAGCTGACGACATGGTCAATGCAGGGCTTCAGCCCCTCGGTCACGAAAGCCTGCAAAACGTGGCTCTCGATCGGCAGACGCATGCCCGCCATGGCTGCGACCTGGCTCGAGCGACCTGCGACGATCATCGCGACCTTCCTGGCCTTGATCGCGCCCCGCGTCGTCTGCACACCGGTCACCTGCCCGCCCTCGACATCGATGCCGGTGACTTCGCATTTCTGGATCAGGTCGACGCCCCGGCTGTCGGCCCCGCGCGCATAGCCCCAGGCCACCGCATCATGGCGGGCCGTGCCGCCGCGGGGGTGATAGAGACCGCCATAGACGGGGAAGCGCGGGTTGTCGAAATCGAGATAGGGCAGATATTGCCGTACGCCCTCACGGTCGAGCAGGATCGCGTCGTCGCCCTGGTTGATCATCGCATTGCCGCGGCGCGCAAAGGCGTCGCGCTGGCCGTCCGAGTGGAAGAGGTTGATCAAACCCCGCTGCGAGTGCATCACGTTGTAGTTGAGGTCCGCCTCCAGCCCTTCCCAGAGTTTCAGCGAATGACTGTAGAACTCGGAGTTGCCCGGCAGAAAATAGTTCGCGCGCACAATCGTCGTGTTCCGCCCGACATTGCCGCCGCCGAGATAGCCCTTTTCCAGCACCGCGACATTGGTGATGCCGTGGTTCCTGGCCAGGTAATACGCCGTCGACAGGCCATGCCCGCCGCCACCGATGATGATCACATCGTATTCGGGTTTCGGCTCGGGATCGCGCCAGACCGGGCTCCAACCCGTCTGGCCCCGCAGACCCTCCCACAACACGCGCAGACCTGAATACCACATGAGGGTAGAGAACCAGTCCATCCGCCCATGTGCAATGCCGGTTTGCGACACACGGCGCCGAAAAATGACGCATTTTTCGGACCGATTTCCGTGTCGGAAATCGGCGCCGCTCAGGCCAGGATGCGCTCGACCAGATCGCTCAACGCTTCGACAGTGCCCGCCTCGCCCCGGCTCGCCAGATCGTCCAGGCCCACATAAGCGCCATAGACCATCAGGGCGAGGCCGCGGGGGCGGTCGCAAGCCCCCAGCAGTTCGGCGAGATAGGCGATGCGTGCGCGGTCAACCTCGGCCACGCCCTGCGCAACCCGCGGCTCGTACATGGACCAGGCGCGAATGGCAGGTTCAACAGCGAAGCCGCCATAGCGTTCCGGTGCGGCCTCGCTCGCCATGCTGGCCAGTCGCCGAAACCGTGCGGCCGGGTCGGGGATCTCGGCCAGCGTGTCGATGATGTCGCTGACCGCCTTTTCCTTCCAGTGCTCAAGCATCGCCGCGTGAAACGCGGGCACGTCCTTGAAGTGCCAGTAAAACGAGCCCTTGGTCGATTTGATCCGGCGGGCCAGAAGCTCGGCCTTCAAAGCGCCTGGTCCCAGTTCGGACAGCGCCTGGAAGCCCGCGATGATCCAGTCTTCTTTGGTGAGACGATTTGTCATGCGCGAACCATACGGAGGCGTATTGTTTTCTGCAATACTTTCAACCATACGATCCCGTATGCAAATCAAGGAAACACCCATGTCGACAAACACTCTCAACCGACCTGTGCTGGCAGCCGCCTGCCTCTTCGCGCTCACCGCTCTGATCCACGCCTTCGTGGGCGGGCCCGAGATCAACGCACCGGTGCAATCGAGCGGGCTCGACCCGGTGGTGCGCGCCGTCTCGGCCGTGGTGTGGCACGCACTGACGGCCCTGTTTCTCATCCTCGCGGCAGGCCTGGCGTGGGCCGCGCGTCACAGCAATCCGGCACTCATCTGGGTCACGCTGGCCCTCAACCTCGCCTTCGTTGCGATCTTCCTGACCTTGGGGTTCATCGCGCTTGGCAATGCGGTTGAGATGCCGCAATGGACGCTCTTCGTGGCGACTTCACTCTGCCTCCTCGCCGGTCTCCGGCGCAAAACCTGACCGAACCGCAAATGCGCAGCTTTCGGGTCGCCCGCGCCAATGCGATGGGCGACACCGACCCAAACAGGAGAGACGATCATGAGTTATCGCATCACAGGTTTGGACCCAGCCGAGTTCCAGCATCTTTGGGACGCGGATGCCGACACCCTCACTGCGGCAAACGCGGTCCGGCTACGGGCCGACACAACGCCCGGATACCCGGACCGCATCACACTCGAGGACGCCGCCGTCGGTCAGGAGGTGATTTTGCTGAACCACACCAGCCAACCGGCAGACACCCCGTTCCGGGCTACCCATGCCATTTACGTCACTGACGGGTCACAAGCGCGCTTTGATGCCATCGACACGGTTCCGCCCGCCATGCTCAAGCGACCGCAATCGCTGCGCGGGTTCGATGCCACTGGCATGATGCGCGCGGCCGATCTGGCCGAGGGCGACGCGGTGTCCGACATCATCGAGCGGTTGTTCGACGACCCGGAGATCATTGAGATCCACGCACACAATGCCCGTCAGGGCTGCTTCATGGCGCGGATCACCCGGGCCTGACCAATCGTCTGAGGTTCGGCGCGCCGGGGCTCTGCCGCGGACCCCGGAGTATTTTCTCTCGGTGACGGCAAGCCGTCACCGAGAGAAAGGGCATTGCGCGCAATGCCCGAAAAAACAAGAAGAAGCCTGCGCGCTTTCGCGCTCGCCCAAGCGCGCTCTAGAGCCCCTTCGCCTTGTAACTGTGCGCGACCCGTTCGATCGCCACGATGTAAGCCGCGGTGCGCAGGTCGGTGACATCGTCGCGCGACCGCCAGACTTCGTGCATCGCCTGATAAGCGCCGCGCATCGTGTCGTCGAGGCCGGAGCGCACAAGTTCCAGCTCGCCCGCGCCGCGCAGGTAGCGTTCCTTGAAATCGGGGCTGAGCGTCCAGCCAATGCCGCTGTCCTTGGAGAGCCGCTCAAGCTCGTCAACGACAAGCTGGTGACGCGATTCTTCCTGGCGCCGCTGCATCCGGCCAAAGCGGATGTGGCTTAGGTTCTTGACCCATTCGAAGTAGGACACCGTCACACCGCCCGCATTGGCGTACATGTCCGGAATGATCACGGTGCCTTTGCCGCGCAGGATCTCATCCGCGCCTGCAGTGACCGGTCCGTTCGCGGCTTCGATGATCAGCGGTGCCTGAATACGCTCGGCATTGGTCAGGTTGATGACGCCTTCCAGCGCGGCGGGGACAAGAATGTCACAGTCCATTTCCAGCACGGACGGGCCGTCTTCAACATACTGGGTGCTATAGCCCTTCACACCGCCATGTGTGCGGATCCAGTTCGACACAGCCTCGACATCAAGCCCCGCCTCGTCCACCAGAGCGCCGTCGCGTTCGATGACGCCGACGATCTTGCACCCGTCTTCCTCACTCAGGAACTTGGCCGCGTGATAGCCCACATTGCCGAGCCCCTGCACAACGACGCGTTTGCCGTCGAGCGTACCGTTCAGCTTGGCCATGGCCACGCCGTCGGGATGGCGAAAGAACTCCTGCAGCGCGTATTGCACGCCACGCCCCGTCGCTTCGACCCGGCCCTGGATGCCGCCTGCATGGGGCGGCTTGCCTGTGACGCAGGCGCGCGCGTTGATATCCGTGGTGTTCATGCGGGCATATTGATCGGCGATCCACGCCATCTCACGCTCGCCGGTACCCATGTCGGGGGCGGGCACGTTCTGCGCGGGGTCGATGAGATCGCGCTTGGCCAGTTCATAGGCAAAGCGGCGCGTGATCCGCTCCAGCTCGTCTTCCTCGTATTCGCGCGGATCGATGCAAAGCCCCCCCTTGGAGCCGCCGAACGGCGTTTCAACCAGCGCGCATTTGTAGGTCATCAGCGCCGCAAGCGCCTCGACCTCGTCCTGATTGACGGCCATGGCATAGCGGATGCCGCCTTTCACAGGCTCCATATGTTCGGAATGGACCGATCGATACCCGGTGAAGGTCTTGATTTCCCCCCTGAGCTTCACCCCGAAACGCACCACATAGGTCGAGTTGCAGACCCTTATCTTGTCTTCGAGGCCCGGCGGAAGCTCCATCAGCCGCACCGCGCGATTGAACATCAGGTCGACGCTTTCGCGAAAACTCGGCTCGTTCAGGGAATGTCCATCTCCAATTCAAGCCAAAGGTTCACATTTTCTTCCTTTTTTTACCGTTTGCCTCTAGCTAATGTACAGCCAGAGATATAGTGTGCGCTTTT
>JBCCWG010000086.1:0-13166 GCA_039193985.1 Pseudomonadota bacterium | reverse complement strand
TGTCTCAAGCAGGCTTCGGGGGTGTCAAACCGCGCGAGCAAGCGGCGATATCGCCACTTGTCCCAACGCGTGAGCGGCGGCCGATCGCTCTCCAGCGTCACGCCAAGATGGCGGAAGGGCGCGGCCTCGGGTGCGTCCCAAGGCGCGACCACACAGGCCGCATCATCGCAGCCCATGACGTAACGCGCTGCCTCGCCCTTAACCGGGGCTGCCAGTGTCAGGAGGAGTACGGCCCAGATATGCCTCATATACGCCTGTATTTCTTTGTCCTCACGCTATTGACTGCGCGTCCTGCTCGGGTAGTCCCTTACACCAAGAATAGGCCGAAACCGGGAGGAATTTCCATGGCGAACTGCGCGTTTCTGGGACTGGGGGTCATGGGGTACCCGATGGCCGGGCATTTGAAGGCGAACGGGCACGACGTGACCGTGTTCAACCGGACGGCGGCAAAGGCCGAAGCATGGGCTGCGGCGCATGGCGGCGGCAGCGGGGCGACACCGCGCGACGCCGCCGAGGGCGCCGAGTTCGTGATGGCCTGCGTCGGCAATGACGACGACCTGCGTTCGGTCTGTCTGGGCGAGGATGGGGCGTTTGCATCGATGTCCGAAGGCTCGGTCTTTGTCGATCATACAACCGTCTCTGCCGCCGTGACGCGCGAGTTGTTCGCCGCTGCGGCGGAGAAGGGTATCGCTTTTGTCGACGCGCCGATCTCGGGCGGTCAGGCGGGGGCGGAAAACGGCGCGCTTTCGATCATGTGCGGTGGAGATACCGCTGCTTACGAGCGCGCCGAACCGGTGATGACCGCCTATGCCAAGATCTGCCGCCGCATCGGCGACAGCGGGGCGGGCCAGATGACCAAGATGTGCAATCAGATCGCCATCGCCGGGCTGGTCCAAGGCCTCTCCGAAGCGCTGCACTTTGCCGAGAAAGCCGGACTTGACGGGCGCGCCGTGGTCGAAGTGATCAGCCAGGGGGCTGCCGGCTCGTGGCAGATGGCCAACCGGTACGAGACGATGCTGGACGACGAGTTCGAGCATGGCTTCGCCGTCGACTGGATGCGCAAGGACCTGGATATCTGTTTGAAAACGGCGAACGAGACCGGCGCCAGCCTGCCGGTCACGGCGCTGGTCGACCAGTTCTACAAGGACGTGCAGAAACTCGGCGGCGGGCGGTGGGACACGTCGAGCCTGATCAAGCGACTTCGGGCGATGGGGTAAAGCCCGGTTTGAGCGGCCCGTCCACCAATAGGACGAGACGAGCCACGGAATTGCAGCGGCAGGTTTTCCGCACAGCGGTCATCAAGGTAGCTTTGTACGACATCCGGTGCGATGCGATCCAGGGCACGGAATCAAGGGGCGTCAGCCCCGCTGTCTCTCGGTGAGTTTGCGTGCAAACTCACCTGCCGACAGGCGATTGCAAGCAATCGCCGAGAGGCCATCGCCGGACCGGCCCGCGGTCTGGCGATTTGTCTGCCAAGTGCGCTTAGCTCGGGCAGTAAATGTGTCTTGTCCACCAGTAAGCGCTGAGCGGGTATGTGGGATCGCCAGCCCCCGGTCCGCCGATGGCACGGCTTACCGCTGATGTCCGAAGGGGAGACTCAAGGCCCAGCAGACTTCGATGTGCCTTGCGTCGGTCAACTTCGGGCTCCGGTCGGTGTTTCGTCGGACAAGAACACGTTTGACCCAATCGCGCACGCGCCCTATCGTCAAGGGTCTGCGCCGCGTGCCGGATAACGAACTTCATTGTAGAGAAAAGTGCCCTCCGGTTGGCGTGAGACAACTTCTAGGGAGGATACCATGTTTCGTTCTATTTCTCGTTCGACGCTTCCCGTGATTGCGTCGCTTCTGGCCGGTTCGGCCCTCATCTCAACCCCTGCGCTTGCGCAGAGCATGAACACCACCAGTCTGACGTCCGAGATCGTGCTCGAAGACCTTAACAGCCCGTGGGATATGGCGTTTCTGGACGATGGCACCATGTTCTTCACCGAAAAATGCGACGGTCTGTCGGTGCGCATGCCCGATGGCACGGTGAACGCGCTCTATGGCGTCGGCGCGACCGAGGGCTATGCCTCAAACGGCGCGGATCTCTTCTGCGAAGGGCAGGCGGGCATGATGGGGGTCGCGGTCGATCCGGGCTTTGCCGAAAACCGGCGCATCTATGTCTATTCCACGTCCAACATGTCGGACCCGCACACCAACCGGCTGATGCGGTTCACTGTAAGCGACGATTTCACCGGCGTGGCGGATCGGACCGACATCATCGACGACGTGCCCTACAAAATGGCGGCCTCCGACCACCCGTTCGGCGGACCGGGGGCGCACAACGGGGGGCGCGTGCGGTTTGGGCCGGAAGGCGCGCTCTGGCTGACCACGGGCGACACGCATAACGGCATGGTGCCGCAAAGCCCGACGATGATGGGCTCGAAGGTGATCCGCATCGACACGGACGGGAATGCGCATCCCGAGAACAGCCCGCCTGAGGGGTTCGACACGCGGACCTTTACCTATGGGCATCGGAACGTGCAGGGTATCGCCTTTCACCCCGAGACAGGGCAGGCGATCACCGCCGAGCATGGGCCCTGGCACTCGGATGAAATCACGATCCTCGAAAA
Organism: Pseudomonadota bacterium; assembly: GCA_039193985.1. Taxonomy (GTDB): domain Bacteria; phylum Pseudomonadota; class Alphaproteobacteria; order Rhodobacterales; family Rhodobacteraceae; genus JAJDOD01. The sequence goes on along the minus strand of JBCCWG010000086.1, from coordinate 10,555 downwards.
CGGCGGCAACGCTGGGTGGGATCCGCGCCCGAACATGGCGGGACGCTATGACTGCCCGGATGCCTACTGTGGCTACAGCCCCAATCAGGCGGACGGCATGAACCGCTTCGAGCGCGCGGCGTGGATGCCAATGACCGACTTCGACACCTATCCTGACGCCATGGCGCCGGTCTGGAACAACAATGGCTGGTCGCAGGGCACGTCTTCGAACGACTTCCTGGCCGGTGAGGCCTGGGGCGACTGGGAGGGTGCAATGGTCGTCGGTATCATGGGCATCGGCTTCGGTGGCACGCCCATCGGTCAGCGCATCGACGTGATCCACTTCAACGAGGATAACACCGATGTTGAAGACGTGACCGAGATGACCTTGCCGATGGAGCCGGGTCGGTTCCGCTCGGTTGTGATGGGGCCGGACGGAAGCCTCTATACGGCCATCGATGAAGGCGTGATCTACAAGCTGACACCGGGCGGCTGATCGGAACGGGGTCGCGCGGGGGTGTCTCCGCGCGACTTAATCTGGTGAAATCAGAGCTTCCGGGATTTCGAACTGTTGATCGTCGACGCGGACCCGGTATAGCCCATCCGAAAGGGTCCAGTCGGTATCGGTCCCAACCCCTGACATGGTTGTGTTGCCGCGCAGAAACGCGCCCTCGTCGAACATAAGAACGCGTTTGAACCCGTTGGGAAAGGTGACAACCACCACGGCGGCAGCATCAACGCGGGCGACCGACGCCTTGCAGGGATTTAGCGTCTCGCCCACCTCTTGCGCGCATGCGATTTCCATCGAGGCATCGAAATCTCCCGCCTTGGCCCGCGTGTTGGCCGCTTTCACATCCGCCAATGCATGGGGTGCGAAAACCGCAGTGAACACCAGTGAAAGCGGCAAGGCAGTGCGCACGTCATACTCCCATGAAAACCGCAGTATCCACAGCAGGCCGGGCCCTGGCAAGGCCGTGTGCGGGTGTGCAACTCGGCCGAACACGCCCGGCGATGGAGTAAGCTGAGAGGTGCGAGCCTGTGCCGGGCAGTTCTGATCGTCGGCGGGCACCCATTGATAAGTGTTGCGTTCTGGCGCCAAGGCGTCAGCATCGGGGCAACCCAGCGAAAGGACTTGCCCATGTCACGCCTCCCAATCTTGTCAGTGAGCCTTGCCGCCCTGTTGGCCGCACCCGCTTCTTCACAACAGGCCGCAGACGCCGTCGCGCCAGAGGCAGCGAGCGGCCTTTCAGCATTCGACGCGCTGTCCGACGCTGCGCAAGCCGCGCTCGCAGCGAAAGCGGCTGGCACGCCTGTTATGGCTGAGAACTGGATGGTGGCCGCCGCCAACCCGCTGGCGGTCGAAGCCGGTGCCGATGTCCTGCGCGACGGGGGAACCGCTGCCGATGCCATGGTCGCTGTGCAGGCTGTGTTGGGGCTGGTCGAGCCGCAGTCTTCGGGGCTGGGCGGTGGCGCGTTTCTGGTGTGGTACGATGCCAACTCGGGCGAGGTGACTACGCTCGACGGGCGCGAGACAGCCCCTTTGGCCGTGACGCCGACGCTGTTTCAGACCGATGATGGCGAGCCAATGGGGTTCTGGGATGCCGTGGTGGGCGGCAGATCGGTCGGAACCCCCGGCACACCGATGCTGATGGAGGAGGCGCATGCCCGCTGGGGCAGGGCAGACTGGGCCGGGTTATTTACCCCTGCGATTTCATTGGCTGAGGACGGGTTCACCGTGTCGGAGCGCTTGGCGGGGTCGATAGAAGGCGGGGCCGAGCGGTTGCAGACCTTCTCCCGGACGGCCGACTACTTCTTCCCGGGTGGCGAAGCGTTGCGGGCCGGGGACATGCTGGTCAATGCCGAGTATGCCAACACCCTCCGCCTGATCGCGGCGCATGGCAGCGACGCGTTCTATACCGGAGCTATCGCCGATGACATCGTCGCGACGGTACGCACGGCGGCGGGTAACCCCGGTGTGCTGAGCGCCACGGACCTTGCCATCTACCGGGTGATCGAGCGGAAGCCGGTCTGCGTGACTTATCGTACAAGCGAAGTTTGCGGCATGGGGCCACCTTCTTCGGGCGCGTTGACGGTGGGGCAGATCCTCGGGATGCTGAACCGCTATGATCTGGCCGCTCTGGGCCCTGACAGCGCCGAAAGCTGGCGGCTGATCGGAGACGCCTCGCGCCTCGCCTTCGCGGACCGGGGCCGTTACATGGCCGACAGCGATTTCGTGCCTATGCCGACCAAGGGCCTGACGGACGAGGCCTATCTCGACACCCGCGCTGCGTTGCTCTCAGGCGACGACGCTTTGCCCGAGGTTGCACCGGGCGCGCCCGAGTGGGATCACGCGATGCTCTGGGCGGATGACACCTCGCTGGAACTGCCCTCGACCTCGCACATCTCCATTGTGGACCAGTACGGAAACGCCCTGTCGATGACGACGACGATTGAGAACGGGTTCGGCTCGCGCCTGATGGTGCGCGGGTTCCTGTTGAACAACGAGTTGACCGACTTCTCGTTCCGCACCCATCGCGACGGCGTGCCCATCGCGAACCGCATCGAGCCGGGCAAAAGGCCGCGCTCGTCGATGTCGCCGACGATTGTTTTGCAGGATGGCAGCCCGAGCCTGGTCATCGGCTCGCCGGGGGGCAGCCGCATCATCGGTTATGTGGCACAAGCCATCATTGCCCATATGGACTGGGGCATGGACGTGCAGCAGGCCGTCTCGATGCCGCATCTGGTCAACCGGTTCGGAACCTATGACCTTGAGGAGGACACAGCGGCGGCAGACCTCGCGCCCGCCCTTGAAGCTATGGGGTACGAGGTCAATCTGCGCGGTCTGACTTCGGGCCTCCATGCCATTTCAGTGTCGGATGGTCTGAGCGGCGGTGCTGACCCAAGGCGGGAGGGCATTGCGCTCGGAGAGTGATTGCCAGCGGGCGCAAGTTCCCTTGACCATCGATGGCGCGTGAATTAGTCACACATCCGGTAAGCGGGCGTTGTGTAGTGGTAAGACCTCAGCCTTCCAAGCTGATGACGCGGGTTCGATTCCCGCCGCCCGCTCCAGGATTTTCCTGACGTTGATATCTTGTCGTCCCGCGCTGGCTTTGGTTATGTGTCGCGACCGAGGGAGCGTATGTCCAGCCAAGCCGAGCAAGATCGCAAAAAGTCCAAGAATGTGCGCGCGTTGCGCGCGCTCTGGCCGTTTGTGGCGCGTTATACACCGCTGCTGTACGGTGCCATTGCGGCTCTGGTCGCGACAGCGGTCATTTCACTCATCTTGCCCATGGCCGTGCGCCGGGTGGTCGACGGGTTTGAAACCTCGGCGGTCGAATTGCTCGATCAGTATTTTTCCGCGGCTTTCGTCATCGCAGCGCTTCTCGCGATAGGAACGGGCCTGCGGTATTATCTGGTCACTCGTCTGGGCGAACGGGTCTTGGCCGACATCCGCAAGGCGGTGTTCAATCGCATGATCTCGATGAGCCCCGCGTTCTATGAAAAACTGATGACGGGCGAGGTGCTGAGCCGGATCACCACCGATACCACCGTCATACTCGGGGTGATCGGGTCTTCGGTTTCGATTGCTGCGCGCAACTTCCTGATGCTGATCGGCGGGCTGGTTTTGCTGTTCGTGACATCCGCCAAGCTGGCCGGGTTGGTCCTGCTGCTGGTGCCGGTCATCATCGTGCCCATTGTGGTTATGGGGCGTCGGCTCCGGGTTTTGAGCCGCGAGAACCAGGACTGGATCGCCAATTCCAGCGGGAATGCGTCGGAAGCCTTGCTGTCGGTGCAGGCGGTGCAGGCCTATACGCACGAGGCGGAAAGCCGTGCGACATTTGGCGACGTGACCGAACGGTCGTTCCTGTCAGCCAAGCAGCGCATTTTTTTGCGGGCCGTGATGACGGTGGTGATCATCTCGCTCGTGTTTACCGGCATTGTCGGCGTGCTCTGGATCGGCGCGCGCGATGTCCGGGCCGATGTGATGACAGTAGGTGAACTGGTACAGTTCGTCATCTATGCCGTCATGGTTGCCGGGTCGGTTGGCGCGCTGACCGAGATCTGGAGCGAGTTGCAGCGCGCCGCCGGCGCGACGGAGCGACTGGTTGAATTGCTGGAGGCCGACGATAGCGTTAACGACCCCGAAACCGCGGTCGCCTTGCCACAGCCAGTCAAGGGCAGGGTGCAGTTCGACAACGTGCTGTTCCGCTATCCCTCACGTCCCGAACAGGCGGCCTTGAACGAGGTTTCGTTTACCGTGAACCCCGGAGAGACCGTAGCCCTCGTCGGACCCTCTGGCGCGGGTAAGACGACGATCATCCAGCTTTTGCTGCGGTTCTATGACCCCGCCAGCGGAACCGTCTCGATTGACGGTCAGGATCTAAAAGACCTCGATCGGGCCGATTTCCGCGCGCATATCGCGCTGGTGCCGCAGGAACCGGTTATCTTTGCCACCACCGCCCGTGAGAACATCCGCTTCGGGCGCCCCGATGCCTCGGACGCGGCGGTGGAGGAGGCGGCCAAGGCAGCTGCAGCGCATGACTTTCTCGCGGTGCTGCCGGACGGATATGACACGCAGGTGGGCGAGCGCGGCTTGATGCTTTCGGGCGGACAAAAGCAGCGCATCGCGATTGCACGCGCCATTTTGCGGGACGCCCCAATCTTGCTTTTGGATGAAGCGACCAGCGCGCTCGACGCTGAGAGCGAACGCGCGGTGCAGCAAGCGGTTGAGCATTTGTCGCAGGATCGCACGACGCTTGTCGTAGCGCATCGCCTCGCAACCGTGAAAAAAGCCGACCGCATCCTTGTGTTCGAGGAAGGGCGCATCGTCGCCAGCGGCACCCATGACAGCCTGGTGGCCGAGGGCGGTCTTTATGCCCGTCTCGCGCGGTTGCAGTTCACCGAAGGTCTGGCGGCTGAGTGACCGCTGTCTCAGCGCGGTCTCGACACATGTAAAGAATTTGTAACGCTGCGTCGCTTGCTTCTACTATGGCTTGCCGGTTGCTCTGCGGTCGCGCAGAACCTCCGGCCAAGATTTAGGGAGGAGGAGCGATATGGAGTTTTCATCTCGCGCGAAACGTGACGCCATCGAAGCAGAGATGGCGTGGCCGGACCGGGACGTGCCCGTCACCGTGTATCAGGCGCTTCAGAACACGGCGGCGCAATACGGATCACGGTCGGCGGTGACGTTTCAGCTCATGTCTGGCCCCAAGGATCCTGCGGAAACCCTGACATGGGAGGAGCTGCGCTCCAAGACCGCGCAGGCCGCGAACCTTTTCCGCAGTCTCGGGGTCGGCCAGCATGATGTCGTCGCCTATCTCCTGCCGAACGCGAATGAGACCGTCTTCGCTCTCCTCGGCGGCATGACGGCAGGTATCGTCAACCCGATCAACCCGCTGCTCGATGCCGATCAGATCGCGGCGATTCTGCGCGAAACCAATGCCGAGGTGCTGGTCACGCTCAAAGCCTTCCCCAAGACCGACGTACCCCAAAAGGCCGCCAAAGCGGTGGCAATGGCACCCAATGTCAAGACAGTGCTGGAAGTCGATCTGCTGCGGTACCTCACGCCGCCCAAGTCGTGGATCGTTCCGCTGGTCCGCCCCAAGAACCCGATGACCCACAAGGCGGCGATCAAAGACTTCGTCACTGAGATGGCCAGGCAACCCACGGACCTCACCTTCGAAGAACCAGCAGAGGACCGCGTAGGCGCTTTTTTCCATACCGGTGGAACGACGGGCATGCCCAAGGTCGCGCAACACAAGCATTCGGGTATGCTCTACAACGGATGGCTGGGATCGTCGCTTCTCTTCGAACCTGAAAGCGTCTCGATGTGTCCGCTGCCCCTTTTCCACGTCTTCGCCGTGCAGGTGATCCTGATGGCCAAGATCCAATCCGGCGCGCATGTGGTTTTCCCCACACCTGCGGGGTACCGCGGCGACGGGGTCTTCGACAACTTCTGGAAGCTGCTCGAACGCTGGAAGGTCACATTCATCATTGGCGTGCCCACCGCATACTCCGCGCTGATGCAAAGGCCCGTAGATGCCGACATCTCGTCGGTCAAAACCGCGTTCTGCGGCTCGTCGCCTTTGCCGATTGAGCTTTACAAACGGTTTGAAGAGGCGTGCGGCGTCGAAGTGATTGAGGGGTATGGCCTGACTGAGGCAACCTGCCTCGTCTCGATCAACCCAATTGGGGGTGTCAAGAAAATCGGCTCGGTCGGGATACCTTTCCCCTATACAGACATCAAAATTCTGATCGGCACCTCGGATGGCGTAAAGGAATGCGCGCCGGACGAGATTGGCGAGATTTGCGTGGCCAACCCAGGCGTGACAGCAGGGCAAACCTACACTCAAGTGGAAAAGAATGCCGATTTGTTCCACTTTGGAAACTTCCTCAGGACCGGCGATTTGGGGCGGATCGACGAAGACGGGTATCTCTGGATCACGGGCCGGGCCAAGGATCTGATCATTCGGGGCGGGCACAACATCGACCCGGCCGAGATTGAGGAGGCTTTGGCGGGCCACCCGGCGGTCGCCATGGTCGGCGCCATCGGCCAGCCGGATGCGCATGCGGGCGAGTTGCCTTGCGCTTATGTCGAACTGGTCGCGGGGGCAACGGCATCGGAGCAAGAGCTCATGGACCATGCGGGTGCACATATTCATGAGCGCGCTGCAATCCCCAAGCACATTGAAATCATTCCGGAACTTCCGAAAACGGCCGTCGGGAAGGTGTTCAAACCCGATCTGCGTCGCCGGGCAATCACCCGCGTTTACAACGCCGCGCTGGAAGACGCAGGGCAGGCGGCGCGTGTTGTCGAGGTGATCGAAGACAAGAAACTCGGCCTTGTGGCGCATCTCGACGGGCGGGACGGCAGCGACGAAGACACGGTGTCCCACACGCTTGGCGTCTATACCCGCCCTTGGCAATGGGCGTAAAATCGCGACAATGTTAACAAACTGACTTCAAATTGACGCAGTTTGTGCGAGTTCTGCCTCATTACCGCCTTATTAACTTTTCACCTTTAACGAGTTGCAAAAGCCAAAAAGCGGGAGAGACATGGCCTATCTACTCGTTGGACTCATTGTCGCGATGGCGACAGCGATCAGCGCCTATATGGCGACATCATCGCTTTTGCTTGCCTTCTTCGCCTACTACGCCGCCGGCACCCTGACGCTTCTCAGCGCTCTCCTCGCTGCGGGTCTTGTCACGGAAGATACGACGGATTAGCGCGCAGCTTACGGGCGCCACTTCAGCCAATTGCCAATCAACCTTAACCCAGCCGCCTGGCTCTTTTCCGGGTGAAACTGTGTGCCGATCATCGTGTCGCGACCCACAATTGCGGTGACACCACCGCCGTAGTCGCAATGTGCAATCAAGTGGTCCGCAGTATCGACAACCATCTGATAGGAATGCACAAAGTAGGCGTGATCGCCGCCTGAGAGACCGTCGAGCACTGGATGCGGGCGATCAATGACCAGATCATTCCAGCCCATATGCGGGATTTTCAGCGTGGTATCCGATGGTGCGATGCGCCTCACCTCGCCGTCGATCCAGCCGAGACCGTCGACGGTTTCGTACTCATGGCCGCGCCGCGCCATCAGTTGCATGCCGACGCAGATGCCTAAGAAGGGCCGCGCCTTGTCCTCAACCGCTTCGCGCAGGGCATCGAAAAGCGCCGTGTCGGCCTTGAGCGCTTCGACACAGGCCGGAAACGCACCATCGCCGGGCAGCACGATGCGGTCGGCGCGGGCCACATCCTCGGACTTCGACGTGACCAGAACCTCGCCCGCATCGACCTCGCGCGCCATGCGCTGAAACGCCTTCTCGGCGGAGTGCAGGTTGCCCGCCCCGTAATCGATCAAAACCGTCAGCATCGGATCGTCTCAGCGCTCACAACGCGCCCTTGGTCGAGGGGATGGCATCCGCCTTGCGCGGATCCGTTTCAACCGCATCGCGCAGCGCCCGCGCGACGGCCTTGAACGCCGCTTCGGCAATGTGGTGACTGTTGATCCCGTGCAGCGCGTCGACATGAAGCGTGATGCCGCCATGGGTCGCGAGTGCCTGAAAGAATTCGCGCACCAGTTCGGTGTCGAAGCTGCCGATCTTGGCCGTCGGCATCTCAACGTTCCACACCAGATAGGGGCGCGCTGACAAATCGAGCGCGGCGCGCACCAAAGCGTCATCCATCGGCAGAAGACAGGCGCCATAACGGCGAATGCCGCGCTTGTCGCCCAGCGCCTCGGCCAGAGCCTGACCCAGCGCGATGCCGGTGTCTTCCACTGTGTGGTGGTCGTCGATGTGAAGATCGCCGGTCGCCCGCACCGTCAGGTCGATCAGGGCATGGCGGGCCAACTGGTCAAGCATATGATCGAAGAACCCGACGCCGGTCTGGTTGTCATAGGCTCCGGTCCCGTCGAGGTTCACTTTGACCGAGATATCGGTTTCTGCCGTTTTGCGGGTGACTTTTGCGTTGCGCATAACCCTCTCCTTCACCGCCGCGCTTATAGGTGAGGCGCAGGCGGGCGGGAAGGGGGCGTTTTAAGCGCGGCATATCCTTACGAACGTTGGGGTTTTTCTGCCACCGCTGGTGCAGAACGGCGCGCGCCCTTATGTAGGGGCAGGGCAAGAGGACAGAGCGTGATCATCGGTAGAGTTGCAGACGGGTTGGCGCGCGGTGTTGAGACCACGGTGCATACCGTGAGTGAGGCGTTTTTTGAGCCCGTGATCCGCCTTGGCGTCACCGGCCTCTCGCGGGCGGGCAAGACCGTTTTCATCACCTCGCTCGTGGCCAATCTCCTGGACAGGGGGCGCATGCCCGCGCTGCGCGCCGCCGCCGATGGCCGGATCGAGGCGGCCTGGCTGCAGCCCCAACCCGACGATACGGTGCCCCGCTTCCGGTTCGAGGATCATCTGTCCGTAATGACCGGGCGCGATCCGGTCTGGCCGGAAAGCACCAGCGGGATCAGCCAGTTGCGGCTGTCTTTTCGTGTCCGGCCCAGTGGCCTTTTGTCGGGGTTTCAGGGCGCGAACACGGTGCATCTCGATATCGTCGACTATCCGGGGGAGTGGCTTCTGGACCTCGGGTTGCTAGATCAAGACTTCCGAAGCTGGTCGGACGCCGTGTTCGAGCGGTTCGGCAGTCGCGATGAGATGGCGGCCTTCCAGGCGCATCTTGCCGAGACCGACCCGTCAGCGAAGCTGGAGGAGCAGACAGCGTCCGGGTTGGCCGAGAGCTATACAAGCGCGCTGGCTGCTCTGCGGGCGTCAGGTCTTTCAAACTGTACGCCAGGCCGTTTTCTGATGCCGGGAGATCTGAGGGGATCGCCCGCGCTGACCTTTGCCCCGCTTCCCGAGGGCGCGGCACCGCGCGGCTCACTCGCGCGCGAGTTCGAGCGGCGTTTCGATGCCTATAAACGCGAAATCGTTCGCCCGTTCTTCCGCGAGCATTTTGCGCGGATCGACCGGCAGGTGGTGTTGGTGGACCTGCTCGGCGCGATCCACGCTGGGCCTGCCGCAGTCGAGGATATGCGGCAGTCGCTCGCTGACATCCTCAACGCCTTTCGGCCGGGCCGGAACGACTTTCTGCGCCAGGTTTTCCTTGGCAAACGGGTCGAGCGGATCCTGTTTGCGGCCACCAAGGCCGATCATCTGCACCACAGCCAGCACGCACAGCTTTCAGCCATTGCCGACGCCGTGCTCAAAGACGCGCGCGCGCGAGCCGATTTCGCGGGGGCCGAAACACAGGCGATGGCGCTGGCCGCGTTGCGCACCACGACCGAGGATCAGGTGACGCAGGCGGGTCGGACCCTGGATGTCGTCCGGGGCAAACTGCTGGACACCGGCAAACTGGTGGCGATGTATCCCGACAAACTGCCCGAGGATCCGTCGAAACTGCTCAATCCGGCGCGCTCGGGCGCGGAACGCTGGCTCGATGCCGAATACAGCATTGAAGGCTTTGCGCCGCAGGAAGTGACGCTGAAGCCCGGCGACGGGCCGCCGCATATCCGGTTGGACCGCGCCGCCGAATTCCTGATCGGCGACAGGTTAAGATAGGAGAGCATGCATGTCGGACCGTCCTGTTCTGATAGATCTCAATGCCGACAAGGCCGGGCCGTCGCCCGCCGACGCCCCGCCTGTGGCCGAGGTGGAGCGTGCGCCCGACGGGCAGGCGATGCAAACGCTCGCCGCGCTCTCGACCCGCCGGACATCGCGGCTGGCCGCGTGGTTCTGGCGTTTGTTGCTCGCCTTGGTCGTGTTTCTGGCAGGCGTCGCGGCGTGGGATTTTCTGAACGGGCTTCTGGCCCGCAGCCCGGTGCTTGCCGCAGCGGCGATGGCGCTGTTCGGTCTGTTCCTCTTTGTTTGCTTTGCCATCATCCTGCGGGAAGTGGTGGCCCTGGTCCGATTGCGCCGTGTCGATCGGTTCCACGCGGAAGCCGGCGAAATCCGCGCGGCGGGTGACTTGCCCCGCGCGCGCGCCTTCGTGTTGCGACTGGCTGAATTCTACAAGGGGCGTACCGATGTCAGCTGGGGTGCGGCCCGGCTGGAAGAAACAATCGACGAGAGTTTTGATGCCGAC
>JBCCWG010000085.1:0-13196 GCA_039193985.1 Pseudomonadota bacterium | reverse complement strand
GTCGTTTCCACGGTTGCAGTGCCGCCCACGCCACGTCAATCCTGCGCGCGGCCCCGCATACCGCGGCGGCGCGTCTGGCAAGGGGAAGACCATGGACGAGAACTACTTTGAAAAGGGCGTCGCCCAGCGCAAGGCCACGCTCGGGGCCGAATATGTCGAAAAGAATCTGGCCGCCGCCGATGACTTCACGCGACCGTTTCAGGAGGCGATGACGGCCTGGTGCTGGGGCTTTGGCTGGGGCGACGATGTGATCGACGCTAAGACGCGCAGCATGATGAACCTCGCCATGATCGGCGCTCTTGGCAAGATGCAGGAATGGGAAACCCATTGCCGGGGTGCCGTAAACAACGGCGTCAGCCAGGATGAGATCCGCGCTATCATCCATGTGATCGGTATCTATTGCGGCGTGCCTCAGGCACTTGAGTGCTTCCGTGTCGCCCGCCGGGTGCTGGACGAAAGCTGATCCCACACACGGACACGTCGCCAACTGATCGGCGTTCGTCCGACGCGCACATATGCCGCGCGGTTGGCGCGGGCTGTGACGCGAGGTGCTAAACGGGTTGCAAAAAACACCTCCCAATGGGAAACGATGCCCCTTACGTGGCGTTTCTGAGTCGAGCCGCGCTTTTCTCGCACCATGCAGGTCAACCAAATCAACGCAACGCGACCCAAATGAAACCGACGCCGGAAACCGCTGAACAGATCGCCGCCCTGCCCTTTCATCGGGACAGGAAAGGCAAGCTGCGCGTGCTGATGGTCACCTCACGCGAAACGCGCCGCTGGGTCATGCCGAAGGGCTGGTTGATGGACGGCAAGAAACCGTGGCATGCGGCCAAGATCGAAGCTTTGGAGGAAGCAGGTGCGGTTGGCACAATTTCCGATCAAGCCATCGGGCACTATGACTACGAGAAGCGGATGGGGCGCAGACGATTGGTGCACTGCCGGGTGACGGTCTATCCGATGATGGTCGACCGGCTGAAGCGGCGCTGGAAAGAGCGCAAGGAACGCAAACGACGCTGGTTCTCACTGCGCAAGGCCGCAAAGCTTGTCGACGAACCGCAGTTGACGGCCCTTCTCGAAAAGATTTCGCAAGATCAAGAGGTCTTGACGAATGCCGACGAGTTTCGCGAGGCCTCCTAGCTTCGTCGGCCCGCATCATCGGCAATTGAAATGAGTGTCTCAAAGATACCGCTTGGCCCGGCGATGACCCGGCCACCTTCGCGGATCATCGCGCCGGGGTCCTGCGGCTCAACGAGACCGCCCGCCTCTTCGATCATCAATTGACCCGCCAGACAATCCCAAGCGTTCATGTGCTGCTCGACATATCCCAGCAACCGGCCAGCCGCGATATAGGCCAGTGACAGCGCGCCGCTCGCATTGCGGTGAAACAGGGCGCCCTGCTCGACAAGCGCCGCGATGATAGAGACCAGAGGCGCTGCTTCCACCCGGCTGGAATACCCGACGGATATGGTCCCGCTGTCGAGCGCGACACCCGACGCCACGCGCATTGGCGAACCGTTCACCGTGGCACCCTTCCCCCGCTGTGCGGCGAAAGTCTCATCGGCATTCGGATCGTGGATCACCCCAACCTGTGTCGCACCGTCTGCCACACCCGCCAGCACGACAGTCCAGACGGGGATGCCGTTGACAAAGTTGGTGGTCCCGTCAATCGGGTCGATGACCCAGTCAAAGCCGCTGGTGCCAGCGGTGTTGCCATGCTCTTCCCCATAGATCCCGTCATTGGGCCATGCTTTGGCGATATGGTCGCGGATAAAGGTCTCGACAGCCTGATCCGCCTCGCTTACCCAATCCTGTGCGCCCTTGACATCAATGACCAGGGTGTCGCGCCTGGCAAAGTACGACCGCGCCAGATCACCCGCCAAACGGCTGAGTTCAACTGCAAATTCAAACCGCTCCGAGACATGTTCCAAGGCAATACACTCCGTCCAGGCCATGCTTTGGTTGCATGCATTGACCAAAGCACGGCCCACGGCAACCGCGTTTTCCGGCCGACCGGTCTTTGGCACAGACCGAGGCACAACGCATGACGGCCAATCAAGCCAAGCCGTCCCGGGCGGGGATCGGTCGCTCCCTCGACATCTACTATCGCGATACAGCCCGGTTCCAGCGGATGCACGATCTGCACCGGTCACTGGTTCGGTCAGGTGACCTCGTGTTCGACATCGGCGCACATGTCGGCGACCGGACGGCCAGCTTTCTGCGCCTCGGCGCAAGAGTGGTTGCATTGGAGCCGCAACCGCGGGTGTTCCGCGCCCTACGGCTCCTTCATGGGCGCGGCAAAAACGCGACGCTGGTTGGCTCTGCAATTGGGCGTGAGGCGGGATCGATGACGCTTTTTCTCAACACGCGTAATCCGACGGTTTCAACACTGTCGCAGGACTTTATGGATGCAGCCTCTGATGCCGACGGTTGGCGGGAACAGGTCTGGGATGACACCGTCACGGTGCCGGTCACAACACTCGATGCCCTGATCGCGCAGCACGGAGTACCCAATTTTGTGAAACTCGACGTCGAAGGGCATGAAGCCGCAGCGCTCGAAGGCCTCAGCAAGCCGATCCCTGCTTTGTCGTTCGAATTCACGACCCTCCAGCGCGCCGCGGCGAACGCATGCCTCGACCGGATATGCGCCTTGGCCGATTATGAGTACAACCTGAGCCTTGGCGAAGATCACATGCTGCGACACACGGTCTGGATCAGCGCAGGTGCTTTGCGCGACGAATTGCGCGCGCTCCCCAACGCTGCCAATTCGGGCGATGTCTATGCTCGGCGTCTTTGATCGGTTCGGCGAAACAAGTCGTTAGTTTGTGCGCATCAATCGAAAAGTCCGCCGAGGCCCCGACGGATTTCGTCTGAAAGACGCTCTTCAAGTCGCTGCTTTTCTTCCTCAAGCCGACTGTTTGCGCGATCCTCCAGTTCCTGGCGTTCAGCTGCCAGGCGGGCCTCGGCCTCGGCGCGCAGCTTTTCCTCTTCCACCCGCAGGCGGTCACGCGCGACAGCCTCGAGATCGGGATAGACCCTCAAGCTCGACCAGGGGCCCTCAATCCGAACCGGTATTGAGAACCCGCCGGTCAGGTCATTCTCGAACACGCTCGGGCGCAGCGTATAATCGACGCGCTGGCGGCCGAGATCGATATCACCAAGGCCCGTTGCCTCGAAAAGGTTGGCGGTGATCAACAGATCGTCGTTGCGCATGACGCCATTCTCGATATCGAACGTTGCCTCAAGTGACCGGAAGATGGTCGTCGCCCGGTCACCCACGGCTTCCACGGCGTCACCGCCGCCAAAGAGCGAGGCGAGGTCGAATCCGGTGATGTCGCCCTGACCGATATCGAGCGCAGCGCTGCCGGAAAGCGACCGCATGATGGCGTCGACGCTCTGCCCGACACCGAGGAACGACAGTTGCGTGTTGCCAGCCCCGCGCATCCGGTCGAAACCTGCCATATCCGTCAGAAGCGACTGGATCGCGACGGTCTTGCCATCCATCTCGCCCGCAACACTCAGGCCATTGCGGTTGTTGGCCACGAACTGCCCGACCAATGCCCCGCCAAAAGCCTCGGCCTGTATGATGGTAGCGACGGCACGCGCGTTCTCGACGGTTACGGTCGCTGCGACGTTTTGCATGGCCGTCGTGCCCAGATCGATTGCGGTGGCGTCCAGCCGAATGTCGGCGTTGACAAGGCTTAACCCACTTGCATCGATCGGGTCCGTTGACCAGCCCTTGCCTTCGGCGGGGTCCGCCATGGCGCTCCCCTCCTCTGCGCTGAGAAACGACAGGTCGAGTGCACCTGCGGTCAATTGGGCGCTTACGAAGGGCACGTCGCTAAGTGTGACATCCACGGGGCCTTGCAACTGGTTGGGGCCAAGCCGGTAGGAGCCGCCCACGATCCCTACTGCCTCCGGGGTCGCGCTGAGCACGCCGCTGACCTCAATCGGCAGGATGTCTGCCGGCAAGGGGTTTGCCGCGCCTCCGGTCAGCGCCATCAGACCATCTGGTGCAGGCAGATTGGCGTCGAGGTCGCCCTCCAGGACCCCGACGAGCGATGCATTACCCCTGAAGCTGACCGTGTTCTGCCCGACAGTTGCGTTCAGCGACGCGCCGACCATCTCGCCCGTCAGCAGGCGTGAGAGCGAGGCAAGTTCGAAACTGCCGCTGGCCGACTGCCCACTGGTGACAAACGAGACGTCCGCGGTAAGTGGGGCGTCCGCGTTCGGCATCGCAGCCGACAGGTTGACGTCCTCAAAGCGCATGTCGAGACCTGACCCCAAGTCTTGATAGCTGACGGTTCCGTTCTGAACCGACAGTTGTGCAAGAGAAACCTCAGGCGCACCCCCGCCCACCTCTGTGCTGTCGGCGGCGCTTTCGCCTGTGCCGTCACTCCAGTTCGTGCGCCCGTCCGCGCCCTTGATCAGCGTCAGGGTCGGAGAAACGAGGGTGATCTCGTTGACATCCACCCGGCGTGAGAACAGCGCCAGAAGATCGACGCCGATGCTGAGACCCTCACCCGTGACCAGCGCCCCGGTGCCATCGGTTCCGGCAACCGAAAACGCGCCGGTCCGAACGCCAAGGTTCGGGAACAGTTGCGGGCGCAGATCCTCCGATATGCGCACCTCACGCCCAAGGGCGTTCGTGATCTGGTCGCCCGCGATCTTGGCGAGACGTTCGCCCGAGATGAGGAACAGCCCGCCGACCAGAACAACAAGAAGAACGGCGACGAACGCCAAGACGCGCAATAAAAGTCGAAGCATGATGAACTCCTGAGGTCCTTGGGACCGGCCACTCGAATGTTTTTTGTCCCATTAGCAGAAACGAAGACGGAACTCACTCCACCTTTGACGAAAAGCGTGCCTAATTCTGCGCGTTGAGCGACCTCAGGATACCGCGGCTGCGACGCAAAAGAGTCAGGCCCGATCCGAGCGCGATGATCCAAAGCGCAAGGCTCAGTGTCGGCAGGCCAAGCACCGTGGGCAACGGGATGGCAACGAGAGCGCCGAGCGTGGCCACTGCCATCCGGTGTTGCTTGGCCATTGGGCCACCGAAATCGGCGGGCTGGCCGAATGCACTGCCCAGCGCGCGGACATAGGCCGTGCCGATCGCCAACGCCGCCGAGGCCCAGCCGAGGGCTGCGTTCCCGGTGCCGAGGCCGATGCCGACCAGGATCAACGTGTCTGCCACACGATCCGGCGCTTCGTTCCAGAACGGGCCGTCCAGCTCGGCACGCCCGCCCTCGACCGCGACCATGCCGTCGAACAGGTTGCAGAGCAGCCGGAACTGGCACCCGAGTGCTGCGATAACCAGGCACATCGCATAAAGAAAGCCACTTGTTGCACCCGACAACCAAAACGCCGCCCCAGCCACCCCCGCAAACGCCATTGAGGCTTGCGAAATGCGGTTCGGGGCAATGCCGCGCTCGGCCAGATGCCTCGCGATCCGCGCGGCAAGTTTCGAATTGCGGCTGGCGATGGGGCGACGGTCAGACATGGCGCTTCTCACTCATACCGTCGACCAGAAGTAGCGCACGACGTGAAAAAAGATCGGTGCCGAGAACACGACCGAGTCGAGCCGATCAATGAACCCACCATGCCCTGCGATCAGGTGCCCCCAGTCCTTCACCCCCTTGTCGCGCTTGATGGCCGACATCACGAGACCGCCGAAGAACCCCATGATCGCGATCATCAGCGAGATCAAGAAAGCTTGCCCAAAGGTGAACGGCGTCATCCACCAGAGGCACGCGCCCAATAGGCTGGCCGAAAGGACACCGCCAAGAAACCCCTCCCACGTTTTCGAGGGTGACAGAACCGGCGCGATCTTGTGGCGCCCGAAGAGTTTGCCGAAGACGTATTGCAGCACGTCCGAGCCCTGCACGACGACCACCAGAAATGCGATCAGCAGGATCGATTTGCCCTCGTAACCGGGGATATTCAGGGTCAGAAGTGCGGGAACATGGCTCGCCGCAAAGACGCAGATCATCAGGCCCCATTGGGTCTCGGATACGCGCGTAAGGAAATTCTCGGTCTCGCCCCTGAGCGCCGAGATGATGGGCAGGAACAGGAAGGCGTAGACGGGGATGAAGATCGAATAGAGCCCGTACCAATCTGTCCAGATCAGGTAATACTGCACCGGCAGCACCACGAAGAACGCAGCCGCCAGGGCATAGTGATCAGCGCGGGACTTGGCCGTTAGCGTCAGAAACTCGCGCATCGCGGCAAAGGACAGGAGCGCGAACAGGATCACCGCCCCCGCACGCCCGAAAAGCATAGCTATGGCGAGAAGCGCCGCCATACCCCACCACGCATTGATCCGCGCGACTAGGTTGTCGATCACCAGCGCGTTCGGGCCGTCGCCAAACCGCGCCTTCAGTCTGGCCGCGACCACAGACGCAAAGACGAGGACGCAAAAAACGCCCGCCAGCAGCAATGCAAATTCTGCAGGCGCGCTCATGCGGCCTCTCCTCCATCTTTCAACGCTAGAAGCGCCGCGTGGCTGCGCTCCAAAAACGGCTCTTTCGCCTCACCGTCCTGCAACCGAAGCGCTTCACCAAATCGCACTGTGCAGAGCAAGGGCAGCGGTATGACCTCGCCCTTCGGCATCACCTGGTTGAGGTTCTCGATCCAGACCGGAACAAGGTCGACATCCGGTCGCTGCATCGCCAGATGAAACAGCCCCGTTTTGAACGGCAAAAGCGGTTCATCGGACATGTTGCGCATGCCTTCGGGGAAGAGGATCAGAGAACTGCCCTCGTCCAGCGCCTCGGCCATCTGGGTGATCGGGTCTTCGGTGCGTGTCTCGGGGTTGCGGTCGATCAGCACTGCCTTGAAGACCTCGCGCCCGACAAACGCCCGCACTTTCGAGGTCAGCCAGTAATCCCCCGCGGCCACCGGCCGCGTCTTCGCGCGCAGGCGTGGCGGCAACACGGCCCAGAGCAGCACGAAATCGCCGTTGCTGGTGTGGTTTGCGAAATAGACGCGCTTTGACGGGACCGGCTCGACCCCGTCCCAGATGGCGCGCACCGCCGTGATTATGCGCGCAAAGAGCACAATCGCCATGGCCGACACGCTGGCGATCATCGATTTCCCGGTCATGCGCGACCCGCTCCTTGTGGTATCTGCGCGCAACCTGCCAAAGCCTTGGCAAAAGGGAAAGCGCCCTTGTGATTGCCAGACGATCCGCCAATGATCGCACACGCCTAAGCCGGGGATGCCCATGTTCGACCTGATTGTGAGAAACGCCACCCTTCCAAGCGGAGAAACCGGCATCGACATCGCCTGCACCGCAGGCAAGATCGCGGCGATCGAGCCGGGTATCAACGCCGAAGCGGGGGATGTAATCGACGCCGAGGGGTATCTCGTCTCACCCCCCTTTGTGGACCCGCATTTCCACATGGACGCGACCCTCTCGCTGGGCACCCCGCGCCGCAACGTCTCGGGCACGCTGCTCGAAGGCATCGCGCTCTGGGGTGAGTTGAAGGGGATACAGTCCGTCGACGACATCGTCGCCCGCGCGCTGCGCTATTGCGATCTGGCGGTCTCGAAAGGCATCGGCGCAATCCGGTCTCATGTCGACACCTGTGATGACGCCCTCACCGGCGTGCAGGCCCTGCTCGAAGTGCGTGACAAGGTGAAGGGCGAGCTTGACCTGCAACTCGTCGCCTTTCCGCAGGATGGGGTGTTGAGGGCGCCCGGCGCGATGGAAAACACGGTCCGCGCGCTCGACATGGGCGTCGATGTCGTGGGCGGCATCCCGCATTTCGAGCGCACCATGGCTGACGGTGCAGAGAGCCTGCGCATTTTGTGCAAAATCGCGGCCGAGCGCGGGTTGATGGTGGATATCCATTGCGACGAAAGCGACGACCCCCACAGCCGCCATATTGAGACGCTGGCTTATGAAACCCAGCGGCTCGGCCTGCAGGGGCGCGTGACCGGATCACACCTGACGTCGATGCATTCGATGGACAATTACTACGTCTCGAAACTGATCCCGTTGATCGTCGAGGCTGGCGTACATGCCATTCCCAACCCGCTGATCAACATCATGCTGCAAGGGCGCCACGACAGCTTTCCCAAACGTCGCGGTCTGACCCGGGTTGCGGAACTGCGCGATGCCGGTGTCACGGTCGGGTTCGGGTCGGATTGTATGATGGACCCTTGGTACTCGCTCGGCAAAGCCGACATGCTGGACGTGGCGCTGATGGGCCTGCATGTGGGGCAGTTGTCGAGCGTCGAGGATATGGGCTGGTGCTTCGACGCCGTGACCATGAACTCAGCGCAGATCATGGGGCTTGAGGGGTACGGCCTCGCCAAAGGGTGCGACGCGAATTTCGTCCTGCTGCAAGCCGGCGACAAGATTGAAGCGATCCGATTGCGCGCCCATCGCCTTGCCGTCGTCCGCAAGGGCCGTGTGATTGCAAAGTCCAGTCCCGTCGTGACGGAATTGCAGGTGAGGGATCAGGCGAGCGCACTAAACGAGGCAAGGGTTCCCTAGGAACAGTACCGCGCCCAGCCTCGAAATACTTCAGCGAAATCAGTGCCTTTCCACGAGAATACCATATCTGGCCGCGACATACATCCATGCTCAGCGCGCCCGACATGGATCCTTGAGTGTTCTCCAGCGCACAAAGCTCGCTCACGTCTTCTTCGTTCACGAGCGCTCCGTTTAAGGCCGACATACAGCGATCAGAGGCGCGCGCTTCCCAAGCCGCAGGAAAACGCTGCTTGATGTCCGCATCCGTCAAACCCTCCCATTTGCCAAAGCTGCACTCCATCAATCGGTCGTCATACGCGATGATGTCAGAGTGCAAACCAAGCTCCTTCACAAAATGCGACGCAGTTTGCACCGCACGCTCAATCGGGCTTGAGAATACGGCCACGGGATGGCCGGTTGGGATACGGCGCAGCAGTCTTCGGCCATTCCTTTTCACCTGATCGATCCCCCGCTCGATCAGACGCGAATTCAAATGGCCCCGCCTGCGCCTCTTTTCGTGTTCCATTCGGTCTCACCGTGACGCAGCAGATAGATGGTGTGGCCCGCATCGTCGTTCATCCGGCAACCCTTACGCGATCGCCCCGCCCGTCTGCCTCGCCTCGCCGCGCCAGTCGCCGATCTGCGCGCAAAGCAGCAGCACCGGCAGCAAGCCAATGGCGGCGATCATCAGGCTCGGCACCGCCGCGCCGTCCAGCCGTTCGTCCGACGCCAGCCGGAACGCCTGCACGGCAAGGGTGTCGTGGTTGAACGGGCGCAGGATCAGCGTGGCGGGCAGTTCCTTGACCGTGTCGACGAAGACGATCAGCAGCGCGGTCAGCACGCTGCCCCGCAACACCGGCAGATGGATACGGCGCATGGTCCGCCAACTGGAATTGCCCAGCACACGCGACGCGGCATCGACATTGGGGGTCACCGTGGCAAGTCCGCTGTCATACGCGCCCAGCGCTGCGGCCATGAACCGGATCATGTAGGCCATGATCATCAGCCAGATCGAGCCCGAGATCAGCAACCCGGTCGAGATGTCGAACCAGGCCTCCATCTGCCCGTCGAACCAGTTGTCGAACCGCGCGAACGGGACCATCAGGCCAACGGCGATCACACCGCCGGGCACCGCGTATCCAAGCCGTCCGATGAACAGCGCCGCCAGAGATTTCCGGTTGCGATGGAACCGGTGATAGGTGCCCAGCAGCACGGCGGCACTGACCGTGACGATGGCCGCAACGCTCGCCAGATAGAGCGAGTTCTGAATGAAGCGGATATAGCGCGGGCTGAAGATGTCCTGCTCCGACCGCAACCCCATGAGGATCAACGTGATGGTCGGAATGACCACGCCCAGCAGAACCGGCAGGATGCAGACAAGCTGCGCAAGCAGCGCCTGGCGTCGGCTCAAGGGGAACCGCACGAACCGCTCTTGTCGCCCGCGCACGGCATAGGTCGAGCGGCCCCGGTTCATGTACTCCAGCGCCGCCACCAAAAGCGCCATCGTCAAAAGCCCCAGGGCAAGCTGCGCCGCCGCCCCCCGGTCAGCAAGGCCGAACCAGCTGGTGTAAATTCCGGTGGCAAAGGTCTGCACGCTGAAATGCGCGACCGTGCCGAAATCGGCAATCGTCTCCATCACGACCAGCAGCGTGCCGGCCGCGATGGCCGGGCGCGCCATGGGCAGCGAGACTTTCAGGAAAGTGCGCAGCGGTGGCGCCCCGAGTGAGCGCGCGGCAAAGAAAGGGGTCGCCGCTTGCAGGCGGAACGCGTTCCGCGCCATCAGATAGACGTAGGGATAAAGCACTAGCGTCAGCATCAGCGCGGCACCCTCGAGCGAGCGTATTTCGGGGAACCAATAGTCGCGCGGCCCCCAACCCATCACCGACCGCAGGGTCGATTGCACGATGCCGGGGTGGTCGAGCACATCCGTATAGGCGTAGGCCAGCACATAAGCCGGAAAAGCCAGCGGCAGGATCAGCGCCACCTCAAGCAGCCGCCGCCCGGGAAAGTCGCAGGTGACAACGATCCAGGCTGTGGTCACTCCGATCAGAACACTTCCTGCGGCGACCAGAAGAACGAGGACCAGCGTGGTCCACGTATACCGCCAGAGCACCGTTTCGGCCAACATGGCCAGCGTATCGAACGTGCCGAACGCAGCCGCCAGAACCACTCCGAGGATCGGCAAAAGACAAAGGGCCGCAATCAAAAGCGCCGCTGTGGAAATCCAACGATCGTTCATGTCGCCTGGTTGCTCTTTCGTCCCGTTATCCGAGACTTAGCGTGAAACACAGCTGACGTGTAGTCGCGCTGACCATAATTGTCAGGATTAATGCACCAAAAGGCTCGGAGAGCGTCCTGTGCCGCGCAAAGCCTGTGTTCTCAGAGAGCTGCCGTCACGCCGTCTCAAGACGAAACTTAAGGAAGGTCGTCCCGTCATAGTCGATTTCGCCGATATGCCGCGCGCCGAGCCGTTCAAGCGCTCCCAGGTTTTTGCGCGACGGCGGCAAAAGGAACGTCACAAACGGGATGCGAACATCGGCCTTCGCAAAGTCGAGGGCCTTTCGTGCGATGCGCACCCCGAGACCGAAAGTGTCAGGCCGCAATACCAGCCCGAAATCCCACTCGTCCGCCTCTTTCTGAAAACCGCCCCAGCCGACATATCGACCATTTGCCAGGATCGCCCAGTGCCCCAGCCCGTCACGCTCCCAACAGGCTTCCTTGTGAGCGACAAACTTCGTCACAGCGGCCTCGTCCCAGTCAAAGGTCAAAAGCGGCATATGCTCGGCCACACGCGGGTCGGACATGTGATCCAGGATTTCGGCTGGGTCAATCTCGGGCAGCCGGGAAAAGGTGATATCGCGCTTCAAGTTTGTGCCCTTTGGTGTGCTTCGGCTCATAGCTCTCCAAACGCACTCTGACAACGGCCTGCCACTTCAGGCCTAAACTCTCAAAGAGTGACGTGATGCCGCTCGGCGAGGATGCGGCGCGTCATCGATATCTCGTTCGAGATGCGGGTCGCATCCCAATCCAGCACCTTGCCTGCAATCGACGCGATCTCGGCCAGTGCCGCTTTGTTCAACGCACCGATCACGGCAAGCTGTGTGCGCCGGATCACAATGTCGATCAGATGGACGACATGCTCATGCGCCGTGACCCAGGCAATCTCTTGTTCCGAATAAGCAAGTGCGTTGCCGAGCATCCGCGGCTGTCCGGCTTCGGCCTCAAGAATGCCGCGCGCCGTCGTTCCGTAGCGGTCGAGCAGCACGCGCGCCCTCGCCGGATCAGGGAAGTCACGCGCCCAGGCCTCGGGGTCGTCGGGATAGTCGCGGCCACCCCCAATCGCCAACTCGCGTGTCGAAACCCGCCGCGCGCGACCAAGGCGCTTCAGAACAAGGTCCGTGACCTCCTCCGAAAAGCCGCGAAACGTGGTCCATTTGCCGCCGACAAGCGACACGATTGGATAGGTCCGTGCGCCCTCGGGTTCCACCACTGGCGCTGAGTGATCTCGGCTGATCAACCCGACGGCCGTCCCGTCCGACGCTGGCAAGGGACGAATGCCAGAATAGGTATACTCAATCTGATCCCGCGTGACAGAGATGCCGGGCAGAAGCTCTTCCAGGCTTTCCAGGATGTAGTCAATTTCGTCATCCCCACAGATGACCGCGTCGGGGTCATCGGCACGAATGTCGGTCGACCCCACCAGCGCTTTGCCCAGATAGTCGAAGACCAGACAGATCCGTCCGTCATTGGCCTCGTAATAGATCATCTGGCCGTTGAGCATCTCTACCAGTTCGGGATTGTCGAGGATGATGTGGCTTCCCTTGGTGCCGCCGATCAGTTTGGTCTGCACACCAAGTGTCGCATTGGCCTGATCGATCCACGGGCCCGCCGCGTTGACAACGGTTTTGGGCGCGATCAGATGCGTGGCACCGGAGGCATCCGTGACCTTAATGCAGTCCCCTTCAATACCGCGCGCTGCCGCATAGGTCATCGCAAAGGACGTAGGCTGCGCGCGCAGCCCATCCTGAACGACCTCCATCACCAGACGCTCGGGCGCCGTGATCAGAGCGTCGTAATAGGCCCCTGCGGCCACCACCCTGTCGGTCAGCGCCGGAAGCTCTTCCTTTGCGCGCGCCTTGCTCCAGAACCGGTGTTTTGGCATGACCCGATGGCGCCGCCCGTAGAAATCGTACATCGTGAGGCCGATTTCGATCAGGACGGCGCCGCGGCTGCGCGGGGCCTTGGTTGACCCCAGCAGCGTCCTCAGGGAAGCCACCACACCTTTGAACCACGAGAACATCGGGATGATGGTGCGCAGCGGTTTCACAAGATGCGGCGCGTTGCGCAGCAAAAGGTTCCGTTCCAGCGTCGATTCCGCTACCAGCCGGAACTCACCAGTTTCGAGGTACTTGATCCCGCCATGGATCAGCCGCGAAGGGGCGGCCGACGTGCCTGACCCGAAATCCCCTTTGTCGACGATGGCGCATGTCAGCCCTTGCAGGCAGAGATCGCGGAACACACCGGCGCCATTGACGCCGGCTCCGATGATCAGGACGTCGACTTCGCGCGAGGTGCTCACGGGCGTGCCACCAAGCGCAGATTAACACCAGCGGCGCGCAACGCCGTGATTGTCGCGTCATCAAGACCATCATCGGTGATCACGAGGTCAAACTCTGAAAGCGGCGCAAAGGCATGCAGCGCGACCTTGCCGTACTTG
>JBCCWG010000084.1:0-13296 GCA_039193985.1 Pseudomonadota bacterium | reverse complement strand
GCATTCGGGCCATCACCCGATCCTGCTGAGCTACATCGACGTAGTCGTCCAGGGGTACTTTCGCATCGGCGGTGAGGTCGCAGTCGAGGCATTCTTTCACACAACCGATGGCTGGGACGCCCCGGTCTTGGATGACCGCGCGGCCCCCAGATATCCCCGCCATCAGTCCTTGAGTTCGGAGGAGACCGCTCTGGCGAATGACTGGCTGGGCCGCATGAACGTTGCGATCCAATGACCCTACGCAGCACTCCGTGTCTGGCACTCGCGCTTTCCGTCGTGTTGGTGGGCTGCACGCCTCACGCGGTTTTGGCGCCGCTGCCCGAGGATGCAGATGCACGAACAGTGGCACCTGTGTTCACGGCCACTAACCGGCAAGGGCCACGCGGCGAAGACAGCGCAACCCGCTCGGAGGCCCTCACCTTCAATCGGTTCGATATCGCGATCCCGCCTAAGCGTAGTGCGGGCCAAGTCACCTATCCACGGGGAACCGTAGATCCGAATACCGATTTTCTTGTTGCAAGGGCGACTCGGTTCGCAAGTAAGCGCCAGTTTCGCGCCGCCCTGTCGCGCGAGCTTCGCACTCTGCCACGAGCCGAGCGCGACGTGGTGATCTATGTCCACGGGTTCAACAACAAGTTCGCCGACGGTGTTCTCCGGCACGCGCAACTCACACATGACTTCGCCCTCAAGGGCGCCTCTGTTCACTTCAGCTGGCCGAGTGCGGCAAACCCGCTGGGCTATGCCTACGATCAGGATAGCGCGATGTTTTCGCGGGATGCTTTGGAGGAAGTCTTGGACCTTGTGCGCGTGCCCGAAGCGCGACGGATCGCGATTGTGGCCCATTCGATGGGCGCGATGCTGACGATGGAGACCCTCCGCCAGATGGCCATCGCCCGCCCTGGCAGCGTGGCGCGCGACATTGACGGCGTTCTGCTGATCTCACCCGATCTTGATGTTGATCTCTTTCGCAGTCAGGCCAGACGCATTGGAAAACTGCCCGACACTTTCGCGGTTTTTCTGTCGGAGCGGGACCGCGCCCTCAATCTCTCGGCACGTCTTACCGGGACGCCTGAGCGGTTGGGCAGCTTGCGTGAACCGTCGCGGATCGCCGAGTTCGAGGTCACGCTGGTCGACGTATCCGAGTTTTCATCAGGAGTCGGACATTTCTCGACCGCAAGCTCGGCGCCACTGATCTCGATCCTGTCGGCTGCGGCTGAGGTGGACAACGCCTTCGCATCGGACGTATCCGGACGGTCTGGATTGCTCCCCGGTTCGGTCATCACCGTGCAAAACGTCACCGAATTCGTGCTGACCGCGGGAAGCGCTACCCCCTAGCGGCGATTGTGAAAGAGGTTTATCAGCCGCGCCTGCCGGGCGAAGGGTTCGCGCGGGGCAGGCACATCGCCTTCCGTCTCGGCGATCACCCTGCGAGCGAGCGCGAAAGCGACCAACGCGAAGATGACCCCGCCCAGCGCCTGGCCGATCAACACGCCCGGCGCCCCAAACGCCCAGGCCCCCAGCATAACCGGTGGAATGGTCCCGAGGGTGTGCCGCCCCCAGTTCGTCATCGTGGAATAGAACGGATGGCCGAGGTTGTTGAAGGCGGCATTGGCGACAAACAGCACCCCGTTGAAGAACCACAAAAGAGACAGCGGCCCGGCAAAGAGGAACACGAGTGTCTTGGCCACGCTTGCGTCTTCCAGCTGAAAGAGCCACGACAGTGGCGTCCGCAGTGCGAAGAGCGCTAACGACACAAGGATAGTCACCCCGAGCGTGAAAAGCAGCGCGTCGTTGAAGGCCGCCCTGACGCGGTCAGTGTTTCGGGCACCCGCGTTCTGCCCGATGATCGGGCCCACAGCCCCAGACAGGGCAAAGATCACCGCAAAGGCCACCGGCGTCAGACGCCCGACAATCGCCATGCCGGCGACCGCCTCCTCACCGAACTCCGCCATGGCGCGGGTAACATAGGCCTGTCCCACGGGTGTCGCCAATTGTGTCAGAATCGCTGGGATCGCAATCGCGAAGACTGGCCGAAAATCGAGCGCGACCCCGGCCATCGTCGGCTGTCCGAACCCGCCGTGGAACCTGTGGATCGCTGAGAGCGCCGTGCCCGCGATCACAAACCGCGCCACGACCGAGGCGAGCGCGGCGCCGGTCAGTTCCAGGTTCAACCCAAAGATCAGAACCGGCCCCAGCGCGGCGTTAACCACCCCGCCCACGATCAGCACATTCATCGAGCGTCGGGCATCGCCATGCGCCCGCAGGATCGCCCCGCCGACAATGCCCACGAGCAAAACCGGCAGGCTCGGCAAAATGATCTGCATGTAATGCACAGCGAGAACGCGCGTTTCCCCCGTGGCTCCCAGCAGGGACACCAGCGGCGCGAGGTTCACCCACACGATGGCCGCAAAGATCGCGCCGAAGACAAACCCATAGATCAAGCTGGATGTCGCCCGGCGCTGCGCCAGGGCCTCGTCCCCCTCGCCCAAAGCGCGCGCCACCTGTGCCCCACAGGCAATCGCCATGCCGATCCCGAAGGACCCCGTGAAGAACAGGATGGCGCCGGCATAACCAACGGCTGCGGCCAGTTCGGCTTTGCCCAGCATCGAAATGAAGACCATGTCGACGAAATCGACGGCGAACACCGCCATCAACCCAACGGACGACGCGAGCGACATCACCGCGATGTGGCGCAGCAGGTTGCCTTCGAGAAATTTGGCCTGTTCCGCCATGGCGCGACCATGACAGTGCCTGCAAGCGCTGTCCATTCATGCTTTGCGCAAGGGCCTCGTGTTCCGATTTGTCGCATCTGGCCCCATCCGCCTTCGCGAATTGGTCGTTGAACCGAAACCGCGCACGGGCGTATGGGGGGCCATGCAAATCTACCTCCCTATTGCCGAGGTTTCTGTCAACGCCTTCCTGCTCCTCGGGCTCGGGGGGATTGTCGGCGTGCTGTCAGGCATGTTCGGCGTGGGCGGCGGGTTTCTGATGACACCGCTCTTGTTCTTCATCGGCATCCCGCCCGCCGTCGCCGTCGCGACCGAAGCGAACCAGATCGTCGCTTCGTCCTTTTCGGGTGCGCTGGCACATCTCAGGCGCAAGACGGTCGACTTGCGCATGGGGACCGTCCTGTTGATCGGCGGGCTCATAGGCGCGGCACTTGGTGTGCAAATCTTCAACGCACTCAAGGCCATAGGACAGGTCGATCTGCTCGTCCGCCTCTCTTATGTCGTGTTCCTTGGCATCGTCGGCGGGCTGATGTTTATCGAAAGCCTGAACGCGCTCCGCCGCACCCGCAGCGCCGGTGCGAAACCCAAACGCCGAAAGCACGGGCTCGCCCACAAGCTTCCGTTCAAGATGCGGTTTCGCACATCCGGCCTCTATATCTCGGTGATCCCCCCGATCATTGTCGGTATCTTTGTCGGTATCCTCGCCGCGATCATGGGCGTCGGTGGTGGGTTCATCATGGTGCCCGCGATGATCTATATCCTCGGCATGCCAACCAAGGTCGTCGTTGGAACGTCGCTGTTTCAGATCATCTTCGTGACCGGCTTCACTACGCTCCTGCACGCCACGACGAACTTCACAGTTGATGTCGTTCTGGCAGTTCTGTTGCTGCTTGGAGGCGTGATCGGCGCACAGGTCGGCACGCAACTCGGCGCGCGGCTGAAGGCCGAGCAATTGCGCATCCTGCTTTCGATGATGGTACTGGCGGTCTGCGGCAAACTGGCCTTCGACCTGCTGGTGCAGCCATCCGAGCTATTCACCGTCGGCGCTGTGGGAGGGCATTAGGATGATCCGCGCGCTGCTCTGCCTGCTCGCCCTCGCCGGACCGCTCGCCGCCGAAGAGGTCGTGGTTGGTCTCAGCCAGAGCCGGATTTCGATCACCACGAATTTCGACGGCTCGGAGCTGCTGATTTTCGGCGCGGTCAAACGCGAAGCCGCGATCCCGCAAGACGCACCGCTGCACGTCGCTATCACCGTTGCGGGGCCCTCAGAACCCGTCAACGTCCGCCGCAAGGAACGCCGTTTCGGTATCTGGATGAACACCGACACGGTCGAAGTAGACGCCGCACCCAGTTTCTATTCCGTCGCGACATCCGCACCCTGGGGCGAAGTTTTGCGCGACGTTGAAGACTTGCGCCACCATGTCTCGATCCGGCGGGCCATCCGCTCGGTCGGTGCAGAGATCGAGGGAAGCGACGAGTTCACGCGCGCACTCATCCGAATTCGTGAGAGTGACGGCAGCTATCAGACTAACATCGGTGCGGTGACGCTGGACGAACAGACGCTCTTCAACACGACCGTGCGTTTGCCCGCCAACCTGACAGAAGGCGACTATGTGGCACGCTTCTTCCTGACCCGCGATGGCCGGGTGCTCGACACATACGAGACCACGATTCCGGTCCAGAAGGTGGGCCTGGAACGGTTCCTGTTCCGGCTCTCGCGCGAACGCCCGCTGATCTATGGGCTGATGTCGATCGCCATCGCGATCGCTGCAGGCTGGGGCGCTTCTGCAATCTTTAGACTGGCAAGGAACTAGAGGCCGTCAGCCGCGCCCAATATAGGGCATCTTGGTCGCCATCACTGTTACGAACTGCACATTTGCGGATAGCGGCAGGCTCGCCATATGAAGCACAGTCTCAGCCGCGTGCCGCACATCCATCACCGGATTGGGTTCCTTGCCCTCATCAATCATGCGCTGGTTGGTGACTTCGACCATCTCGGTCAGCGCGTTACCAATGTCGATCTGACCACATGCGATATCCAGCGGCCGCCCATCGAGGCTGAGTGTGCGCGTCAACCCGGTGATGGCGTGCTTTGTTGTTGTGTAGCAGGTGCTGTTTTCCCGTGGGACATGCGCAGAAATCGAACCGTTGTTGATGATACGGCCACCCCGTGGATCCTGATTTCGCATCTGTCGGAACGCCGCACGCGCAGCGAGGAACATGCCAGTCAGGTTCAGGTCCACCACGCTCTGCCAGTCAGCGAGCGAAATGTTATCGATGGTCGTGGGGGGACCAAACATACCTGCATTGTTGAACAGCGCATCGAGCCGCCCGGTTTGTTCGACAAAGGCACCGAACTGCGCATCGACAGCCGCCTCGTCGGTAACATCGGCGGGCAATGGAATGGCGCGCGGGTTACCCTCCGCGATGCGCTCCAGGACCTCGGCACGCCGCGCCAACAAACCAACAGTCCATCCATCCTCTAAAAACACATCGGCCGTGGCCTTGCCGATGCCCTGGCTGGCCCCTGTAATAATGATAGTGCCGCTCATCCCGGCTCCTCCCCTGTCAATTCAAATGGCGCCGCTGGTGCAATTAGGTCCGCTGTACCCAAAGCCCCGTCCGGTTTGCCCAAGCGATATCGCGTCACCCAATGCAGTCGCTCCTCCGCACGTGTAATAGCAACGTACGCCAGGCGTTTCCAAAGCGGAATGCCCGCCTCCATCCTCCCGGCACGGCTGGACGCGTAGAGATCGGGTGCAAAGACCTGCACCTCGGGCCATTGCGAGCCTTGCGCCTTGTGGATCGTCACCGCTGCGCCATGCAGAAACGCGGCGCCCATATTGGCAGCGAATGGAATGAACGGCTCATCCTCATCCGGCAGTTCGATCTTGACGATGGACGCCGCCGAAACCTGCGGTTCTGGCGCGCCGATGACATGCAGACGCGAAAACCCGGGCCGCTTGCCGGGGCCGAGATAGATCACTTGAGCGCCTTTGATCAGCCCCCGTGCCTCCAAGTCCAGTCGTTTTTTGCGATGCTTCAGCGGCAATTCAATTCCGTCGCAGATCAGCGGCTCACCCGGCAAAAGCGCATCCTGTGGCGCGTCATAGGCGGCGCGAAACGCGTGGATCAGGCGAATACGAGTCGCATTGCGCCAGACCAGCACAGGCGAGCGGGCCATCATTCCTGCTTCGACCCGGGGAGCCACGACAACGCGGTTGTCCGAGGCGGCGGCCTCTTCGACCATGCGCTCGAACGCCTCGAACCCGAGATCGTCGCGTCCGAGCGCATGCGCAAGGTCGAGTATCGGATTGTCGAGGTCCTGCCGGTGAACACGGTTGAGGGTCAGCTTGCGCGGCTCCGGCAGAGTCTCGAACACCATCGAACCGGATTGATTGACGGGAGCCAACTGTGCCGGGTCGCCGAAGAGCAGAAGTGTCGGGAAAATTTCGACCAGATCCTCGTACTGCCGCTGATCCAGCATCGAGGCTTCGTCGACAAAACCGATATCCAGCGGGTCTTCACGCCGCTTCCAGCCAAGGATAAAATCCGACCCCTTCAAACCAGCCGCCGCAAGCGCACCGGGGATCGAACGGTTCTGTTTGAAAAATGCCTGTGCGCGATCGAGTGCCACGTCAGTCAGCCCTTCGACCTCGGGCCTTTCGCCATTGCCCGTCAGCCATTCGGCGATCTTTTCGTATTCCGGGTCATAAACAGGCGTGTAGAGAATGCGGTGAATCGTCGTCGCCGCCACGCCGCGTGTGCGCAGTACGCTCGCGGCCTTGTTGGTTGGGGCGAGTATGGCCAGCGTGCGCGTGTCCTTCCTCCGCCGCCCCTCGTAATCGCCGCTGATCGTTTCGACTCCAGCCTCGCTCAACGCATCGGCCAACCGGGCCAGCAGCATGGTCTTGCCGGACCCCGCCTTGCCAACCACAGCGATCGCACCCTGCCCGCCTTCGCTGCGTGGCGTGGTCAGGCTTTCCTCGATATCCACGCCCGCGCCCTGCAACACCTCGGCGATGCGGTCAAAAGCCTCGGCCTGATCTTCGGAAAAGGTGGTGACAGGAAGCGACATGGTGGCGCGACCCTAACCCGTTGGTCGCAGCCCGGCCAGTAGGGCATGCCGCGGAAACGGCTGGCAACCCACATTTCGCGTCAGGCCGCCAAAGCCCCTCCAAAGGCCCGGTCGTACCAATGATGCGAAAGCTCAGAGGAGACGCCCACGCGTGAGAGCAAACGTGCCCGGTATGGCACCTCGCACGGCCAAAGCCCCGCACTGATCGCATCGCGGCCCTGCCCTTCGGTCCCCAGCACCGTCGGCCCCCATCCGACGCGCGCATAGATCCGTATCATGCGCGCATCAAAGACACCCGCGACATGGGTAAGACCCGTATTCAGACCCACTTCCAGCACACCCAGCATCAAAGCAGACGACAAACGTGCGGGAGCGCCTGATGACAGACAGAACCGCGTACATTCCCAGATCAACGGACTTGCGATCCGCGCCCCGTCGGTCAGGTGGCCAAAATGGTCGTTCAGCATTGTGTTCGACGTTGTCGGCAACAATCGCAGCGACCCGCCATGGGTTCCGTCCGGCTGCTCCCAAAGGATGTAAAGCGGGTTCAGGGTATCGTACTGGTCGCGCTCATCGCCGTTTTCGTCAACGCTGACCTCCCATCCGAGACGTGTTCGGAACTGCGCCGCCCGGTCTTTGAACATACCGTTTTTCAAGCGCGGATACCGGTCGAGCTGGTCGGCATAAACATAGCGAAGCATGGAAATCCCCTTCCGTTGTGAACGGAAAGAGGCGTAGATGCTGCATTGTTAAGGGCGCAAAAAACAAGCGTGCGGAGAGGTTTTCAAACTCTTAACAAACCCTGGTTTAAGGCACGCGCGACAGCATGGGTCGTGTTCATCGCGGCCAGCTTAAACCGGGCGCCTTCGATATAGACACGCAAGGTATGTTCCGAGATAGAGAGGTTTTCGGCCGCCTGCGAGCGATTGTACCCAAGCGCCAGCATCGTAAGGGCATCCGTCTCACGGGGGCTCAGATTGGTGATCTCGGTCTGGTCGGTACCATGCTCGATCTCGAGTGCCTTCTGGTTCACGAAATGCGAAGCGAGGACCAGCGACGGGGTATAGTCTTGCCTGTACTTGGCCCAGTCGTCATCACGATCCTTGCTGCTCACGGTGAAAAGCGCGAACTGGCCGGATGGCCCACGGATCGGGATTGAGTACCCTTGGTTTCCGACACCGGCGTCCACTGCCTCGTGGAGGAACGAACGACTGGCTTTCGGGCTCCAGTTCAACTGCTTCCAATCGACGGCATGAAACCGCGCGAGACAAGCCTGAACAACGGGATCAATTCTGGCGTAGTCGTTACTGATATAGTGGTCGACCCAGGTCGGGTGATATGTTGTTACGGCATATTCCTCTCCACTCGATTGGATCGAGTGGTAAACAATGTGCTCTACATTCAGATCGTTGCTCAGCGACAGAACTGCGCCGTCCAACTCGTCACGTTTTGTGACCCGATTCAATCGGTTGAGAAAACTTTCCAGCATGGCCCATATGCGCAGTCCCGTGCGCGTCCCTGTGCCTCGCGTCCAGTTCACATGCCACCGCTGTTATAGTCTGGGTGAGCCGTTCCTCCGTCACACGCAACCCATTCATGAGTGCGAATTGGCGAAGGTCTGTAAGAACGTCGAGGATCCAATCATCTACCATGTGTTTGTTGTTCCCGATTGGTTAACGAAAGCTTAACGCAACTCTAGCATGTGGACACTTTGCGCGACACTCACCAATATCAACTCCCCGAAAACAGCGAAGCAAGCAATCGCAAGATAATGATAAGTAGGGAAAAGCACGCCAGACTTTTGGACTGACCAAAGCTCCAGTCACTCAAATCCAGCGTACATTGATTGAAGAAGCAATAAAGGCGTTAACGCGACGTGCTCGCTTCTAGCGTGTCTTCCCAGGTCCGCAATCCGGTGTGCGGCGCTTGCACCAAAACCGCCATATTGCCGGGCTTGTGCTCGTTGCGCAGCATCTTCATATGCGCCTGTGGAACGTCATTCCACTCAAAGACCTCTGACATGCAAGGGTCCAGCCGGCGCTCGAGCATCAGCTTGTTCGCGGAAGACGCTTGCTTGAGATGCGCGAAATGGCTGCCCTGAACGCGTTTCTGATGCATCCAAAGGTAACGCGCATCCATCGTCAGGTTGAACCCGGTCGTACCCGCGCAAATGACAACCATGCCACCTTTCTTCACAACAAAAGTGGACACCGGAAAGGTCGCCTCACCAGGGTGTTCAAACACCATATCGACATTCACACCTTTGCCTGTAATGTCCCAGATGGCCTTGCCGAACTTGCGCACCTCGGCAAACCACTCTTTGTACTCCGGGCTATTGACCTTGGGAAGTTGCCCCCAGCAGTTGAAGTCCTTGCGATTGATGACGCCTTTGGCGCCGAGGCTCAGCACGAAGTCGCGCTTATCCTCGTCCGAGATGACACCGATCGCGTTAGCTCCCGCAGTGTTGATCAACTGAATTGCATATGATCCGAGTCCGCCGGACGCGCCCCAGACAAGGACATTCTGACCCGGCTTCAGGTCATGTGGTTCGTGGCCGAAAAGCATACGGTATGCGGTGGCCAGCGTCAGTGTGTAACAAGCACTTTCTTCCCAGGTGAGATGTTTCGGACGGGGCATCAGCTGTTGCGCCTGCACCGTAGTGAACTGCGCGAAGGACCCATCGGGCGTCTCGTAACCCCAAATACGCTGGCTGGGCGAAAACATCGGGTCGCCGCCGTTGCACTCCTCATCATCCCCGTCGTCTTGGTTGCAGTGGATGACAACCTCGTCGCCTACTTTCCAGTTGCGCACCTTGTCGCCCACGGCCCAGACGATCCCAGCGGCATCAGACCCGGCGATATGGTATTCGGCACCATGCACGTCGAACGGGCTGATCGGCTGGCCGAGCCCGGCCCAGACGCCGTTATAGTTCACGCCGGCAGCCATGACGAGGACAACGACTTCGCGGCTGTCAGGCTTTTTCACGTCCACGACTTCACGTGCGAAGGACTTGTCCGGATCACCATGTCGTTCGCGGCGGATCGCCCAGGCATGCATCTTTTCGGGCAAGTGACCCATGGGAGGAATCTCCCCCATATCATAAAGGTCTTTCTTGTTTTCCATCGTCGCCGCCTTGTCTAACGCCATGTCCTCATTCCTTTACCGTGCTGCATCGCAGAATCATTCGCAATCGCAATATGGCGTAACGACGCTTGCGCAATAATACAAACAATTTTTTCTTGATTTCGTAATTTTATGTCTCTTTAGGGCTCTGCTGGTGCGGTGGCGCCGGAAAAACAAGGCTGCGGAACACACCTCCAACACAACGGCACTGTCGAGAGTGGACGGAATGCGACCTTCCAAGTAGCCTCAATAACGCTGCGACGCGGCGAATTGACAAAGCCATTTCCTTTCGTCTATCCACTGCTCAGTGTAATTTTGTTGCCGAACTTCCGGGAGATGCCAGCGTGACAGAGAAGCAAGCCGACAGGCCTTGGTTGTTTCGGACCTACGCGGGTCACTCGACGGCGAGGGCCTCAAATGCGCTCTACCGCGGCAACCTCGAACGTGGGCAGACCGGCCTTTCGGTCGCCTTCGATCTGCCAACGCAAACCGGCTATGACAGCGACCATATCCTCGCACGTGGTGAGGTTGGCAAAGTCGGGGTGCCCATCGCCCATGCGGGCGACATGCAAACGCTTTTCGACAGTATCCCGCTCGAAAAGATGAACACATCGATGACGATCAACGCCACGGCCCCCTGGCTGCTGGCGCTTTACATCGCCGAGGCAGAACGTCAGGGCGCCGATGTCAGCCAATTGCAAGGCACGGTACAGAACGACATTATCAAGGAATACCTCAGCCGGGGCACCCATATCTGCCCGCCCAAACCTTCGCTTCGGCTCATCACGGACGTTGCGGCCTACACGCGCGAGCATTTGCCCAAGTGGAACCCGATGAACGTCTGTTCCTATCACCTGCAGGAAGCCGGGGCGACACCGGAACAGGAACTGGCCTTTGCACTCGCTACCGCACAAGCGGTGCTTGACGATTTGACGGGTAAGGTGGCACCCGAAGCCTTCCCCGAAATGGTTGGCCGCATCAGCTTTTTCGTGAACGCCGGCATCCGCTTCGTGACTGAGATGTGCAAGATGCGCGCCTTCACCGAGCTTTGGGATGAAATCTGTCAGACCCGCTACAGCGTGGAAGACCCACGCTTTCGCCGCTTCCGCTATGGCGTGCAAGTCAACTCGCTGGGTCTGACCGAACAACAGCCCGAGAACAACGTCTATCGCATCCTGCTCGAGATGCTGGCGGTCACGCTGTCCAAAAACGCCCGCGCCCGCGCCGTTCAATTGCCCGCCTGGAACGAAGCGCTTGGCCTGCCGCGCCCGTGGGACCAGCAGTGGTCGCTCAGGATGCAACAGATCCTCGCGTTCGAGACCGACCTCTTGGAATACGGCGACCTTTTCGACGGCAACCCGATTGTCGAAGCCAAGGTCGAGGAGTTGAAAGACGGCGCGCGAAGTGAGCTCGCCCATATCGACGCGATGGGTGGCGCGGTCGAGGCGATCGAATACATGAAGTCGCGCCTTGTCGAAGCCAACTCTGACCGCATTCAAGGTATTGAGTCCGGCGAGACGACAGTAGTCGGCGTGAACCGCTATGTCGAAGCCGAAGCGTCGCCGCTGACCGCTGGCGACGAAGCTATCATGGTCGCCGACCCGGCCGCCGAGGCCGACCAGATCGCGCGCCTTAACGCCTGGCGCGCAAGCCGCGACAGCGATGCCGTCGATGCCGCCCTGAGCGATTTGACGGAGGCCTGCCGTACCGGCACGAACGTCATGCCTGCTTCGATCGCCGCCGCTAAAGCAGGTGCGACGACCGGCGAATGGGGCGATGTTGTGCGCAAGGCCTTCGGCCAATACCGGGCGCCAACAGGCGTCAGCAGCGCGCCATCGAACCGGACAGAAGGGTTGGACGAAATCCGAGAAGCGGTCGACGCCGTCTCGCGCAAGATCGGGTCGCGGATCAAGTTTCTTGTCGGCAAGCCCGGCCTTGACGGTCACTCGAATGGCGCCGAACAGATCGCCTCGCGCGCGCGCGATGTCGGCATGGACATCACATATGAAGGCATTCGTCTTACCCCGTCGGAGATCGTTGCTGCCGCCAAGGAAAGCGGCGCGCATGTCGTCGGCCTTTCGATCCTCTCCGGCAGCCACATCCCGCTGATCGAAGACCTGATGGGCCAGATGCGCGATGGCGGCCTCGGCGATACGCCCGTCATCGTTGGGGGCATCATTCCGCCCGAAGATGCTGACCGCCTGCGCGCCATGGGAGTGGCGGCGGTTTACACGCCCAAGGATTTTGAGCTGAACCGGATCATGTTCGACATTGTCGGCCTGGTCGACGGGACCCAGCTTGCGGCTGAGTAAGATTAGCCAAACGCGACCCATCCCTGCCGCCACCGCAGCGCTGTTGTAGCGGCACAAGCAGTAGCGAAGCCATAGGCGAGGAACGGGAAAGCGGTCGGAAGCAGACACATCAGGACAAAGACCAGAATGGTCTCAAATCCCTCGGTCAGGCCGCCAAGGTAATAGATGCCCTTCGTTGGAAACTCTGGTGCGCTCTCTCCGCGTTTCGCAGCGATCACGGCGAAAGCCAGGAAAGACGACCCTGTGCCGAGGAATGCCGCCAGCAGAATAACGGCGGGAAGTGCATTGGCAGCCGGATCGTTCAGTGCAAACCCCAAAGGGATCAGCGCGTAGAAGACAAAGTCGAGCGCGATGTCGAGAAAGGCGCCGCGTTCGGTCGGCGCGTTCATCCGAGCAACTGCGCCGTCCAGACCGTCGCAGAGCCGATTGATCAGGATCGCCGCCAAGGCGAGCGTCCACCAACCGAGCGCGATGGCCGGAACCGCCAGCGCTCCGATGCCGAACCCGACAAGCGTGATGTGATCGGCCGCAATCCCGCGTGCGGCCAGCGTCCGCGCAGGCGGTTTGAGCATTCGGTCGACCATGGGGGCGAGGTAGGCGTCAATCATGAAGACCTGATAGGTCAGCGGTCCTTCAGGGTGAACCCCGCTCCGCGAAAGGTGATCAGCCTTGGGGTTACTGGTTTTCTGTTGCCGCGAGGCTGGATAAGGTCACCCTGACCAAGCTCGGAGACTACACCATGACCGTCCATATCGGCGCCAAATCCGGAGAGATCGCAAAGACAGTTCTAATGCCCGGCGACCCCTATCGCGCAAAGTGGGCGGCAGAAACGTTTCTCGACGACGCAAAACTGGTCAACGAAGTGCGCGGCATGCTGGGATACACTGGTACGTGGAACGGGCACCCTGTGACCATCCAGGGCTCGGGGATGGGCATGCCGTCGCTGTCGATCTATGTGAACGAACTGATCCGCGACTATAATGCCAAGACCCTGATCCGGATCGGGTCCTGCGGCGGCATGCAGGACAAGGTGAAGATACGAGACGTAATCATT
>JBCCWG010000083.1:0-13846 GCA_039193985.1 Pseudomonadota bacterium | reverse complement strand
GTAAACAGTAAAATAATTTTAGATACTTGGTAGCGGAGGAGGGACTTGAACCCCCGACACGCGGATTATGATTCCGCTGCTCTAACCACCTGAGCTACTCCGCCAGAAGCCGGCTTCGTTTAGGGGAGCAGGAAAGGGGCGTCAAGCCCTCAGCTTGGCCATTTTCTTCGCCGCGTGGCTGTGAGACGGTATGGCCCATGCTATCGCCCGCGATCCTGCCACTTGGCCCCGATGGGGTGCTCGTCCGCTTTGCCGACACGCTCAGTGAGCCGGCGAACCGGGCGGCGCTTGCCTTTCGTGCCAAGCTCGACGCGACCGGGGTTGAAGGGGTTGTTGAAACGGCAAGTTCCCTTACCTCGGTTTTCGTGCGTTTTCGCCCTGATCAAACAGAGCGTCAGGCTTTGGAAGCCAGCCTGACTGCGGCTTTGGGCAGGAGTGATTGGCAGACCGCCGAATTGCCCGAGGGACGGACGCGCTGGCATATCCCGGCCGTGTTCGAGGGGCCGGACGCGCCCGATCTTGCCGCTGTGGCCGAGGCTATAGGACGCGCACCGGATGCTGCGGTGCGCGAATTGAGTGGCACGCCCCTGCGCGTAATGGCGCTGGGCTTCGCGCCCGGCCAGCCCTATCTTGGGTTCCTGCCAAAGCATTGGAACATTCCGCGCCGAACCGAAGTAACGCCCGAGGTGCCGAGCGGGGCCGTCGTGGTCGCCGTGCGCCAAGCCATCCCTTTTGCCAACCCGGCGCCGACCGGTTGGTGGCAGATCGGGCGCACGGCTTTTCGTTGTCACGACCCGAAGGCGGACCCGGCTTTGCCGCTCCGCGCCGGAGACGAGGTACAGTTTAGGGCGGTGTCGCCCGGCGACTGGGTGCGTTTCGAGCACGCGCCCTTTGGCGGCGCCGAGACGGAGCCGCTTTCGTGACGCTTCTCGTGAAGCAGGCGGGGCCGCTTGTCAGCCTGCAAGATGCAGGCCGCCCGGGTGGCCTCGGTCTTGGTTTGTCGCGCGGGGGTGCTGTGGACAGACAGGGCTATCTTGCAGCCTGTGCTCTTGCCGATGCATCTCTCGGAGCGGCCGCCATTGAAATGGCGGGTTTCGGCGGTCGTTTCGAGTTCGAAACCCCCTCCCGATTTGCCCTGGCGGGAGCGACCATGCGCGCCACGCTGGATGGCGCGCCGCTTTTGTGGAACGCCGTGCACCTTGCCGAACCGGGCGCGGTGCTCGACATCGGTGCAGCAGAGCAGGGCGTCTATGGATACTTGCTGCCGGGCGGCGGCGTGATGACCGAGCCCGAGCTTGGCGGGCGCGGGTTTCACCGTATCGCGGGGCTGGGCCGCCCGATCCACAGCGGCGATCGCTTGCCCATCGGGCCATCCCACGATGAGTCACCGATGAAACTGAACGATGTTCCGGCGCCCTCTGGCCCGATCCGCGTGATGCCCGGCCCGCAAAGCGCGCTCTTTGATGAAAAGGTGAAGCAGCGTTTTGCGGCCACCGTTTTCACCCGCAGTGCCAAGGCCAACCGGCAAGGCGCACGCTTGGAGCAGGACGGCGCACCGTTCTCGGCCGGATCGCAACTCCAGCAGGTCTCGGACTTTATCTCCGAAGGCGATATCCAGATGACCGGGGACGGCACGCCCTATGTGCTGCTTGCCGATTGTCAGACCATGGGTGGCTATCCGCGCATCGGCACGGTGATCCCGGCGGATGTGCCACGCATCGCGCAGGCCTTGCCGGGGGAAAACATGCGATTTGCCTTTATCACAGAGGGTGAGGCTGCGAGTCTCTGGCAGTCTGACGAGGCTCGCTTAATGCAGCTCAAAGGGCGTTTGCAGCCCTTGGTGCGCGACCCGCGCGAGATGTCTGATCTGCTCAGTTACAACCTCATCAGCAAACCGGTCGGGTTAGACGGCGGGTAGAATGCGCTTGAGAAACGCGCGCGTCCTGTCGTGCTGCGGCGCAGTGAAAAGCGCCTCCGGCGGCCCTTCCTCGAGAATGCGCCCGCCATCGAGAAAGCAGACCTTGTCGGCCAGTTCGCGCGCGAACCCCATTTCATGGGTGGCCAGCATCATGGTCATGCCTTCGGCGCGCAATTCGCGCAGCGCATCCAGAACTTCCCCCACAAGTTCTGGGTCAAGCGCGCTGGTGATTTCGTCAAATAGCATGATCTCGGGTTTCATCGCCAGCGCTCGCACAATGGCCACGCGCTGTTGCTGGCCACCGGACAACTGGTCTGGGTAGTGCCCCATCCGGTCGGCCAACCCGAACCGCTCAAACAAAGCTGTGATGTCGGGCAGCAAGGCGTCGCGGCTTTGCCCATGCACTCGTCGCGGGGCCAGCAAAGCATTTTCAACCGCGGTCATATGCGGAAAAAGATTGAAGCTTTGAAAGACCATCCCGATCCGCTTGCGCACCGGTTGCGGGTCGAGGCCAGGGACCGAGATATCCTCACCCTCCAGCAGGATCACCCCGTCGTCGATTGGCTCCACAAGGTTGAGGCACCTCAACAGCGTGGACTTGCCGGACCCTGAAGTGCCGATCAGGCAGACCATCTCGCCCTTGTCCAGCGTCAGATCGATGCCCCGGCAGACTTGCGTTTTGCCAAAGGACTTGCACAAGCCTCGCGTCTCCAGGAGCGGCGTCAACTCCGCGCCTTTCGCTGCTTTGAGAGCAGAAAATCCGCATAGCGCGTCGCCGGAATGGTGATTGCCAGAAAGATCAGAGCGGCCCCGACATAAGGCGTGAAATTCGCCATCAGCGATTTGTAGACGCCCGCCTGTCGGAAGATCTCCACCGGCCCGATGAAGGAAAGAAGGGCAACATCCTTTTGCAAGGCTATGAAAAGGTTCATGTTTGCCGGAACCACCTTGCGGATCGCCTGGGGCAGAACCACAAACCGCATTGTGTCTGCATTCGACAGCCCCAGCGAGGCGGCGGCGGCGCGCTGGCTTTGATGTACGCCTTCGATGCCGGT
This sequence comes from Pseudomonadota bacterium, assembly GCA_039193985.1. Classification (GTDB taxonomy): domain Bacteria; phylum Pseudomonadota; class Alphaproteobacteria; order Rhodobacterales; family Rhodobacteraceae; genus JAJDOD01. Next base: position 10,873 of record JBCCWG010000083.1, on the reverse strand, counting down.
TCGAAAAACTTCAGCAACATAGGCCGCATAGGTCAGCACCAGCGCGACCGTGCCCCAGATATAGGGCGAGTTCCAGGGCCTCGGCAGCCCCAATCCCGGCACCCCGAAGCCAATGAGATAGATAACAAGGATCACCGGCACGCCGCGGAATACATCCGTATAGACGATGGCGCAGAGGCGCAGCGGATAGGCGGCGGGTGCCTGCAAATCCCGCGCAAGTGCGACGAGAAGGCCAAGGGCGAAGATCAACGGCGCTGACCAGGCGAAGATAGCGACATCCAGAAGGAACGCGTTCAAGAGACCGGGCAAGGTGTCGGCAAAGACCTCGGCATTGAAGAAGCTGCGCTTGACAGCAGGCCAGCCCGGAGCCAGCGGGATCAGGATCAGAAGGGCGGCGAGGACGGCGAGGGTAGAGCCCGCGGCGACAAATGTGGCCCGCCGTCTGACATCCGCCTCATATGCTTGCCTGCGCGTCAGCACCGGGGATCCTCCGGGGCGGGAACCGTGGCATTTGCGTATTTTCGAAAAGATGAAAACAGAGGGGTATGCCCTTGGCTGGGGGCGTTAACCTTAACGGCGGTTAGGGTTAACGCGCGGTAAGCGTCATTCGATCACCGGCACGCCGGTTGCCTCCGACAGCCACTCCGCCTCGATCTCGGCCAGCCGTCCCCCTGCTTTCAGCGCCTCAAGCGCGGTATCGACGCAGGCCTTGAGTGGATTACCTTCTTCAAAGAGCAATCCGAACTCATCCGGCGTTTGGCTGCGATCGGCGGGAAACTGGCCCAGGATTACACCGTCATCCAGCGTCACGGCAGACAGGAACAGCGCCGTTGGTAGGTCGAACAGGGCCGCGTCGATCTGGTTGGCCTTCATCGCCTCGACCACATCCGCATTGTCCCCGTAGAGCAGCGGGTCACGCTCGGGCGCGATAATCTCGGCCAACATGGGGACCGCAGTGGTGTTCGCATCCGCGCCCCAGATCAGCCCGCGCAGGCTGTCAATCGTCGCGTCAGCACCGTTATCGACCACGCCCTGGCGGGTCAGAACGGCCATGGCTGCGGTATAATAGGGAACCGAGAAATCAACGATCTCCTCGCGTTCCGGCGTGATCGAGTATTGTTGCAGGTTGAAGTCGAAATCCTTGGCGCCGGGTTGGATCGCCTGGTCAAAAGAGGACCGGACCCAGACCACTTGATCATCTGCATACCCCATCTCATTCGCCAGGGCATAAGCGACCGCCGCCTCGAACCCCTGCTGGCTTTCAGGCGCATCGTCCAGAACCCAAGGGTAATAGGCCGGGTTTCCCGTGGCGATGGTCAACTTGCCCTCTGCCAAGGTCAGACCGGCGGCGCAGTCGTTCTGCGCGATGGCGGCCGAGGCGAAGGGCAGGGCAATCAGGGTGGTCATCAAAAGGCGCATTTGGTGTCTCCCGTATCAGGCGCTTCGATTGTGGAGGGTCACGTGAAAATGTCCAGCGCTTCACGTCGCGTCGTATCTTTGGTCTCAAAACATCCCGGGGTGAGGCCAAAGGCCGAGGGGCAGCGCCCCTTGCTTGCGCGGATGCTTGCCTAAGACCAGTCCGGACGACCGGTCTTGTTTGGGTGCCAGGCAGAAAAACCGCTACGGGCTTCAGATCTTCTCAACCGTCACGGTGTCGCTGGCATAGAATGCCAGGTGATCCTTGATTGCCACGACCCCCTCTTTCGGGGTCTCATAGGACCAGGCGGCATCTTGCAATACCGTGCTTTTGGTGACGATCGAGAAATACGACGCATCCCCTTTGTGCGGGCAGTGGGTCGACTTTTGCGACGTATCCAGGAATTCCATCGCGATATCGCTCCGCGGGAAATAGATGACAGCCGGATAGTCGCCTTCTGACAGTTCGAGTGCGTTCGCGCTTTCACCGATAACAGCGCCACCTGCGCGCACCGTCCATGTGCCGTTTGCGGGCCTGATCTTGATATGGTCTGCCATGGTATTCTCCCTGTCCCAGCGCCTGTCACATACCGGGCCGAACGTAACAGAAGTGTGTCACCCGATGGGGGCGGTCGCGGCCTCGAGCCACGTCGACGCGTCTTCGGAAATCCGGCCAGAAAGCTTTTCTCGCACGCTGGCGTGATAGCGGTCAAGCCATGCAACCTCCCAAGGAGCAAGCATTTCCCGCACAATCAGCCGTCGGTCGAGCGGTACGAAGGTGAGCGTCTCGAAATCGTACTGGTCGCGCCCGTCGCCGATCTTCTCGGCTTCGCGCACAACGATCAGATTCTCGATGCGGATACCGAACGCGCCCTCGCGGTAATAGCCGGGCTCATTCGACAGGATCATGCCGGGCTTCAGCGGCACCTCCGAGATGCGTGACAGCCGCTGCGGCCCCTCATGGACCGAGAGATATGCGCCGACGCCATGGCCCGTGCCATGGTCATAATCCTGCCCGGCACGCCAGAGCGCGGCCCGCGCCAGCGCGTCGATATCGCGCCCGGCAACACCCTTGGGAAAGCGCGCCATTGAGATCGCGATCATCCCTTGCAAAACGCGCGTGTAACAGGCGCACGCCTCCTTACCCACATCGCCCACGGCCAGTGTGCGGGTGATATCCGTTGTTCCGTTCAGGTACTGCCCGCCGCTGTCGACCAGATACAGTTCGCCCGGCTTAACAGTGCGGTTCGTCTCTTCCGTCACCCGATAGTGGATGATGGCGCCGTTCGGTCCCGTGCCCGATATCGTTTCGAACGAGATATCCTGCAGCGCATTGGCGCCCCGGCGCAGCGCTTCGAGCTTTGTCGCCGCACTGATCTCGGTCAGCCCGCCCTTTGGCGCTTCGCGGTCGAACCACGCCAGAAACTCGATCATTGCGACCGCGTCGGTCATATGCGCGTCGCGCATGCCGGTGAGTTCCGCGTCATTCTTGCAGGCCTTGGGCAGAAGGCAGGGATCGTCGCCCCAAACCACCTTTACACCGGCGTCCTTCAAAAGATCGACGACCGCGACAGGTGCCGTCTTGCGATCAACCCGAACCGGTCCTTCGAGTGCGGTGAGCGCCGTATCGAACGCGTCCCAAGGCAAAACCTCGATGGCCGGGTCCGGCCCGAGCGCGTCGAACTTGTCCGGGTTCGAGAACACGCTGACCCGCCCGCTGTCCTGCAGGAGGGCGAAGGCGTGCACTACGGGGTTTCGTGGAATGTCGCTGCCCCGGATGTTCAAGAGCCAGCAAATGCTGTCGGGCAGGGTAACAACAGCCGCTTTCTGTCCGGCCGCGCGCAGGGTTTTGGCCAAACGCTCCCGCTTTTCTCCTGAGGCTTCGCCCGCAAACTCAATGGCGTGCGCCCGTGCCGGAGTGTTCGGCGGGGCAGGCCGGTCGTCCCAAATGCGGTCGATCAGGTTTTCCATGGCGCGGAACTCAAGCGCCTTCGCCGCTTTGCGTGCCGTCTCAAGCTCATCGAAGGTATGAAGCCAGGAATCATAGCCGACGACCGCCCCGTCACTCAGATGATCTGCCAGCCATGGGCCGAGCTTCACCTCCGGCCAGTTTACCGGTGTGAACACATCCGCCACCTGAGCGCGCACCTGCAGCCGATAGCGCCCGTCCACGAACACGCCCGCAACCTCCTGCGTAATGACCGCAAACCCGGCCGAGCCGGTAAAACCCGTCAGCCAGGCCAACCGGTCGTCGCACGGCGCGACGTACTCGCCCTGAAACTTGTCCGCGCGGGGCACGAGAAAAGCGCTGACGCCCGCCTCCGCCATGGCGGTGCGCAGCGCGGCAAGTCGGGGCGGACCCTGCTCAGGGCGGGTCGAGGCGTCGAAGGTCTGAAACATGGGCAAAAGGAACACCAGTTGCCCGAGGCGTGCAAGCGGCGAAGTGCGGTGCCCTGGCCCTACACCGCCCGTTGCAACCGTGCGAGGCGCTTGCGCTGCTGCGGATCGCTCTCGAAAAGGGCGGCGAGCTGTTCGGTCATCGCCCCTGCCAACTGGTCCACATCCGTGATGGTGACTGCACGATCATAGTACCGCGTCACGTCATGGCCAATGCCGATGGCCAGCAGCTCAACAGCCCGGCGTTGCTCGATCATCGCAATGACGTCGCGCAAGTGTTTTTCAAGGAAATTTGCCGGATTCACGGACAGTGTTGAATCGTCAACCGGCGCCCCGTCCGAGATCACCATCAGAATGCGCCGGGCTTCCTGCCGGCCGAGCATCCGGCGATGCGCCCATTCCAGCGCCTCACCGTCAATGTTCTCCTTCAGCAGACCTTCCTTCATCATCAGGCCCAGGTTCGGTCGCGCGCGCCGCCAGGGGGCATCCGCGGACTTGTAGACGATATGGCGCAGATCGTTCAGCCGCCCGGGCAGTTGCGGCCGGCCATCCGCCAGCCATTGTTCGCGGCTGAGCCCACCTTTCCAGGCGCGGGTCGTGAACCCGAGGATCTCAACCTTGACCGAACACCGCTCCAGCGTGCGGGCCAGTACATCTGCACAGATCGCCGCGATCGAGATCGGACGGCCCCGCATCGACCCGGAGTTGTCGAGAAGAAGCGTCACGACAGTGTCGCGAAACTCCATGTCCTTTTCCTGCTTGTAGGCAAGCGGCACGGTGGGGTTGGCCACGATCCGCGCCAGCCGCCCGGCATCGAGCGTGCCTTCCTCCAGATCGAACTGCCAGGTCCGGTTCTGCTGCGCCTGCAAGCGGCGCTGCAGCTTGTTGGCCAAACGGCTGACCGCGCCCTTCAGCGGGTCGAGCTGCTGGTCGAGATAGGCGCGCAGCCGCTCCAGTTCCTCCGGTTCAGCAAGGTCTTCGGCGGCAATCTCTTCGTCATGCTCGGCTGTATAGACCGTATAAGTCGGGTCGGCCTCGCTGACGGGCAGGGGCGGACCGGGCTCGATCTCGGCATCGCCCATGGGCATCTCGGTCTCTTCGCCGCCCTCGGTCTCGGCCATCTCGTCCATGACCAGTTCCGACTCGGCGTCGTCATCCGTCTGTTCCTCGGACGAATCCGCGGCCATGTCGGACTCTTCCTGTTGGTTGGCGCTCTCGTCCTCGGAATTCGGGTCCTGATCCTCGCTCGCATCCTCGGCGGCATCCGGGTCTTCCTCGCCATCGAGATCGTCGGGATCGTCGCCCAACTGGTCGCCATACCCAAGATCAGTGATCACCTGCCGCGCGAACCGCGCGAAGGCCGCCTGATCGTCGAGCATGTCGTCGAGGTTTTCCAGCGTGTCGCCCGCGTGATCCTCAATAAACCCGCGCCAAAGCTCGAGCAGGTTCGACGCCCCCGGCGGCAGATCGCGCCCGCTGGCCAGTTGGCGCACCATATACCCGGCGGCTACCGCTAGCGGTGCTTCGGCGGCGTTGGTGACTTGGTCATACCCCTTGCGCCGTGCGTCGGTCTCGATCACCGCGTCGATGTTACCCGTGGTGCCCGGCATGTCGCGTGCGCCCATCGCCTCGCAACGCGCCATTTCCATGGCTTCATAGATGTCGCGCGCCAACTGACCTTCGGGCACGAAGCGCGCGTAGGTGCCCTCGTTGTGGTGCTTGCGGCGCATTGCATAGCGGTCAGCGGTGCCGCGTGCGTTCAGAACCTCGTCCCGTGTCATCCGCCGCGTCACCTGCGGCAGGCGCATCCCCTCGGCGGTCATGCCGGGGGGGTCGAGGCTGAAGCTCACCGACAGTTCGGTGTCGTCAGCCAGCGTCTTGGTTGCTTCGGCCAGCGCCTTCTTGAACGGGTCGGCCGGGTTATCGGTGGGCTTGTTCATGCGCCTCGATAAACCAGCAATCGGCGTCGATCACAAGCACCCACCAAGCGTCATCATTCACCCACCAAGCGTCATCATTGGCCCAAAAATACCTCGGGGGACGCGCGCAGCGCGGGGGGCAAAGCCCCCAGAACCCGTGTTCAGCTCAAGAGAAGCCTGGTGCAGGCCGCAAGCTCCGCTTCGGCCCGCGTCAGCGCCCAGGCGGCATCCGCGGCATCGTCGTTGAACGTCGCCCGGGTCAGCAAGACGGCATGGGCCCGTTTCGCCGCAATCCGCCAGGCCAGGACATGGCGCCCGTCGCCCGCTGGCATGATCGCCTCCACCAAGGAAAGCATGGCGGCGCGCTGCGCCTCTGTCCGGTCGGACATCGGATCGCTGAGCAGCCATTGATGTTCCATCGTGGCCGACAATCGACCGACACAGGATGAAAACGTTTGAAGCGGATCGTCATGCGCACGGGCGGACCCGGCGGACGCAAGGCACAGAAGCGAAAACAGGATTGTTCGCAAAATGCTCATAATCTGATCCTAGGATAAGAATCTTGCTTATCCGTGAAACAAATCGGGCAGTTTGAAGACGCCGCGCCGCAGCGTGTTGTCAGAATGTGTCAGGGGTCGGAGTTCGCCGCGAACTCCGTACCATGTCCGACCCGGACATGGGGGAGGCGTGAAACTGCGTCAGTTTCCAGGCAAAGCCCGCGTCGGAGTTTGCTTCAAGCGACGGCCACGCTGGCCGCACTCTCTGGCAGTTCCTCGTCAAAGCAGCGCTGATAGAACTCGGCCACTGTCTGGCGCTCCAGCTCGTCGCATTTATTGAGGAAGGTCAGGCGGAAGGCATAGCCGACATCGCGGAAGATCTCGGAATTCAGCGCCCAGTTGATGACCGTTCGCGGGCTCATAACAGTCGAAAGATCGCCATTCATGAACGCAGTCCGCGTCAGATCCGCAACCGTCACCATCTGGCTCACGGTCTGGCGTCCCTTCTCGGTATTGTAATGAGGGGCCTTTGACAGGACGATGGCGGCTTCGGCGTCGTGGCTGAGATAGTTCAGCGTCGAGACCAGCGACCAGCGGTCCATCTGCGCCTGGTTGATCTGCTGCGTGCCGTGATAAAGTCCGGTCGTGTCGCCCAGACCTACGGTGTTCGCCGTCGCAAACAGCCGGAAATAGGGGTGCGGCGTGATCACCTCGTTCTGGTCGAGCAGGGTCAGCTTGCCGTCAGTCTCCAGCACGCGCTGGATCACGAACATCACATCGGCACGGCCCTCGTCATACTCGTCGAAAACGATTGCGGTCGGGTTGCGCAGCGCCCAGGGCAGGATGCCTTCCTGAAACACTGTCACCTGCTGACCGTTTTCCAACTTGATCGCGTCCTTCCCGATCAGGTCGATCCGCGAGATGTGGCTATCGAGGTTTACACGTACACAGGGCCAGTTCAGCCGCGCGGCGACCTGTTCGATATGGGTCGATTTGCCGGTGCCGTGATAGCCCTGGATGATAACCCGGCGGTTGTACTGAAACCCGGCGAGGATGGCGAGGGTGGTTTCGGGGTCGAATTTATAGGTGCTGTCGACCTCGGGCACGCGATCTGACGGTTCCGCGAAGCCTTTGACCTTCATTTCGCTTTCGATCCCGAACACGGCGTGCAGGTCGATATCCTCGGTCGGTTTCACAGTCTGCTCCGTCATCGTCTCACCTCGTTTCCGCCGGCCCACCGGGCCGCGGTTCCACCTGCCTCATTTGCGCGGGGCGTGCAAGACATTCGCCCGCGCGCGGAACAGAATGTTGCGGTCTGCCGAGCCCTTTGCGGGACAAGGTGTTCAGGCTGTCTTCGCAGGCGACTTGGCGATCAGGAGGTCACAGGGCGGGGTGCGGATCAGGTTTGCGGTCAAACGACCCACGAAGTAACGCCCACCATCGGCGCGGGTGTGCCCGCCAATGGCCAGAAGATCGTATGGCTTTGCACGCATTAACGCGTCGATAGCATCTTGCGGTCTGCCCTCGAAAAAGACCGGCAGGGGCGTGTCCTCCGGCAAGCGGTGGATCGTTTTCCACGTTTCGAAGTCACGCTCGGCCTCGGCACGGAAAGACACGTCATGGGCGTGAAAGAGGGTTACATCTGCGTCCGGTGCGACCTTGGGCAGGGCATGAAGGACTGAGGTGCAGTTATCGGAATAGGCGACACCGCTCAGCACATTGTGGTAAGGCTCTGCGCCCTCCGTGGTGACCAGCAGAACAGGCAGGCGGCTTGACCGGATGATATGCTCCATGGTGGTCTCGCGGATCTGATCCAGAAACGCCCGTCTGCGATGCTTGCCCATGACGAGAAGGTCCGCGCCCGACGACGCCACAGCCTCGCCGATCACCGCAAGGGGGTCGCCGAGTGTAACCTGAATTTCAGACCTCAGGGGCAGGCCGCCCGCGTCTTCTTTCAACTGGTCCGTCAGAATGCTTTTGGCCCCCACCACGACCGGTTGGGCCAACGCGTCGGGCACATCGTCGTTCACGACACTCAGCACGATCAACGTGGCACCCGAAGCTTGTGCAAGTGCCACGGCCCGCTTCATCGCTGGACGCGAACGTTCCGACAAGTCGCTTGTGACGATGATTTTCTGCATTCCCGCTCCCCCAAAGCTGATTGCGCCACCGGCGCATTAACTTGGATGTGGGGGAGGTTTCGGGCGCCCTTAAGACCTCCGCGTCGACCTGCCGCAGCACTGCGATCACAGAGCACCCCGCGGCATTGTGAATTCCCTGTGAGCACACCTTCGCCTATCCTGCGCGCAATTGTGAAGGAGACGTTACGATGGACAGACGCGTGTTTCTTGGCTCGGCCCTGGCCGGCGCTGCTGCATCTGCAATGCCTATGGCCGTGTTCGCGGCGTTCGAAGTCACCCGCAGCGATGCCGAGTGGCGCGCGATGCTGACCCGTGCCGAGTACAAGGTGATGAGGCGAGAGGGGACCGAGCGTGCCTTCTCAAGCCCGCTCGACAAGAACTGGGCCGCAGGCACTTACCACTGCAAGGGCTGCGATTTGCCTGTCTATTCTTCAAAGCATAAATTCGACAGCGGAACGGGTTGGCCGTCCTTCTGGCAGTCACTGCCAGGGGCTGTCGGCACCAAACCGGATCGAAAACTATTGCGCGTGCGTACCGAGGTGCATTGCCGCCGCTGTGGCAGCCACTTGGGCCACATTTTCGACGATGGTCCGCAGCCGACCGGCAAACGTCACTGCCTCAACGGCATCAGCCTCAAGTTCAAGGCGGCCTGACCAAAACTGGTTCCGCGGTCATGAACGGCGCGGTCCGGCAACGGGTGGCGCCTTAACCTTTATGCAGGCGTTGCGTCCGAACTGCACAATCCCTGATGAAGCGGTTAGCAGCATTTGCAGAGTGTGAGGGTAGCTAATACTCAATCACTCTCACACGCTTTGCTCCACCCTGCGAAGCACGCTCGTACCCGCCTTCGGCCCCCTTACCGAAGGCGGTTTCGATTCCGGGGTAACAGCAGGCTCAGGTCTGGAAGTTGCGGCTTTCCTTAATCTGGTCCCAGGCCCAGACCACTTCGGACAATTGTTCTTCATGGCCCCTGTCGCCGCCGTTCATGTCAGGATGAAGAACCTTGATCAGAGCTTTGTAAGATTTACGGATTTCAGCCTTGGTCCAATGGTCCTTGGCGTCCAGAATATCCAATGCGCGACGCTCGGTCGGGGGTAGTTTGCGGGTGCCGGTAATGGACTTGCCAGGATTGCGTGTCGCGTTCTCGCCAAGGATTTGGTGCGGATCATCGATGCCAAGGCGTGACCATGCGCGCTGTTCTTCGCCCTTTTTGCCGAACGGTTTGGTCTCCCGCTCCCAAACCCGATCTTTGTCAATCTGAGCATTGAGCTCTTCTTCGGTCTGCCCCTGGAAAAAGTTCCATTTCAGGTTGTACTCGCGCACGTGATCCTTGCAGAACCAATAGAACTCATCGAGGTCGTCCGGTGACTTCGGCGCGCGGTACTGGCCGACCTTGTTACATCCCGGATAGTCGCAAACCCGGGTGGATGTCTCAAACGCGCCCGACATGCCGCGCCGTGTTCGCTGACGCTTCTTTTTGTCCTTGGACACACTCATATCGAAACCGAACGGATCTTCTGCCATCTGCGAACTGCCTTTGCGACTCGGACCCAAGAGTTTACCGTGGTCGCGGCGAGATTGAAGGGGATTGACACAAAAAATGCTGGTCGAAGATGAAATCCGCTTAAAGTTGGAACAGGCTTTTGAACCAAGCGCGCTCGCCGTGATCGACGAAAGCGAAGACCATCGCGGTCATGCCGGCTACCAGGAGGGAGGGCAGAGCCATTTTCGCGTCTCGATCACTGCGCCAGCCTTTGCCGACATGAACCGGATTGCCCGCCACCGTGCCGTCCACGCCGCGTTGGGCGCTGATCTGATCGGGCGCATCCACGCGCTGGCGCTGGACATTAAAGCTTAGTCGTCGACCGCACGAATGCTGGGCGCATGGCCGGCTTCAGGCGGGCGCGCGGTCAGCCGTGGTGCCTCGTCCACCGGTTCGGCCAATACGGGTGGTTCCGGTGCGGGCTCAGTTGGGTCTTCCACAGCGCGCAAAGGCCGCGACGTCGTTCGGTCCAGCGGCAGCGCGGCTTCCTCCAAACGTCGGAAGATCAGCACGTTCTGATAGGTCTGCTGCGTCCCGGTCAGCCCTTTACGCTCAGTACAGGGCAACGTCTCGGCCCGCACATACTCCCAGCCCTCCGCCGCCATTTCGTTCAGCGTTTCGGTCATCGACAAGGCGAAACGGTCTTCCGTGGTTTTCACACCCTTTGCCTTGGTGCCGGTGGTCGGCGCCGGAATGGTCTTGTATTCGAACTTGCGCATTGTGCCTCTCCCAGCTCATGCACGACAACTACCACTCATGATAGAGTGACAAAAGATCGGGCGGCGATTCCCCGCTTCCAAGCAGAAAACTGCCCGTTGGCTAAAGCCCCAGCTTGGCGCTCACGATCTCGTTCACCGCCTTGGGGTTGGCCTTGCCGCCAGTAGCCTTCATGACCTGGCCCACAAACCAGCCCGCGAGCTTCGGGTTTGCCTTTGCTTTTTCGACCTGCGCGGGGTTGTC
>JBCCWG010000082.1:0-14014 GCA_039193985.1 Pseudomonadota bacterium | reverse complement strand
CCATGGCGGCCGGTCTGAACGAGATCTCAAAGGGCGCGATCAAACTCGACGGTCGCCATGTCGAAGGCGCCGACCCCGAACGCGCCGTGGTGTTCCAGTCTCCCTCGCTTTTCCCGTGGCTATCGGCCAAAGAGAATGTCGCGGTCGGCGTTGACCGGGTCTATCCCAAAGCAAGCGCCGCCGAGCGTCAGGATGTCGTCGAGTACTATCTCGAACGCGTCGGTCTGGCCGATGCGATGGACAAGTCGGCCGCAGATCTCTCGAACGGCATGAAGCAGCGCGTCGGCATCGCACGCGCTTTTGCCCTCAGCCCCAAACTCCTGCTGCTTGATGAGCCCTTCGGCATGCTCGACAGCCTGACCCGTTGGGAATTGCAGGAAGTGCTGATGGAGGTCTGGAGCAGGACCAAAGTCACCGCGATCTGTGTCACCCACGACGTGGACGAGGCGATCCTGTTGGCCGATCGCGTGGTGATGATGACGAACGGGCCGCAAGCCACCATCGGCAAGATCGTTCCCGTCGATCTGCCGCGCCCCCGCACGCGCAAGGCGCTGCTCGAACACCCGGACTACTACGCGTACCGACAGGAAGTGCTCGATTTCCTTGAGGAATACGAGCACGGCGCCAAGCCCAAACCGAAACCAGCCGCAATGGCGGCGGAGTGAGGCCCATGAAAAAACTTGTTATCATCGGTGCTGGCATGGCCGCAGGCCGCCTAGTCGAGCACGTGTCCGAGGCCGGTGGGTGGGAGATCACACTCTTCAACGCCGAGCCGCGCGGCACCTATAACCGCATCATGCTCTCACCGGTCCTGTCGGGTGAGAAGACGTACCAAGAGATCGTTACCCATAACGACGATTTCTATGCGACCCACTCCGTCACCTGCCGCTTCGGCGAGCGGGTGACGGCCATCGACCGTGCCGCGCGCACGGTGACCGGCGAAAATGGGACGGTCAGCTACGACAAGCTGGTCATCGCCACCGGCTCGGACCCGTTCATGATCCCACTTCCGGGCCATGACCTTAGCGGGGTGATCGCCTATCGCGACCTCGAAGATACCGAGCGGATGATGACGCTTGGCGAAGGTGCCAAGGCCGTGGTCATCGGCGGCGGGCTCTTGGGTCTTGAAGCGGCGGCGGGCATGCATGCGCGCGGTGTCGATGTCACCGTGGTTCACCTGATGGGCCATCTGATGGAGCGGCAGCTGGACGAGGCCGCGGGCTATCTTCTTCGCAAAGAACTGATCGGGCGCGGGATCAAGGTGCTCTGTTCGTCGAACTCCAAGGAAATCCTTGGCGAGGACGGTAAGGTCAAAGCCCTGCGGTTAGAGAACGGCACCGAACTGCCCTGCGATCTGCTGGTGATGGCGGTTGGCATCCGCCCCGCCACGGCCGTCGCCAAAGAGGCCGGGCTGGCGGTCGGGCGCGGCATCCATGTCGATGACCAGATGATCACGTCCGACGAAGACATTCTGGCCATCGGTGAATGCGTCGAACATGACGGCGCGCTCTTCGGGCTCGTTGCTCCGCTCTATGATCAGGCCAAGGTTGCAGCCCAAACCATCGCGGGCGAGGACGCGCGCTTCGTCAATCGGGAGACATCAACGAAGCTAAAGGTAACGGGTTGTGACCTCTTCTCAGCCGGAGATTTTGCCGAAGGCGATGACCGTGAAGACATCGTCTTCCGCGACCCATCTCGCGGCGTCTACAAACGCCTCGTTCTCCAGGACAACACCCTTATTGGCGCGGTGATGTATGGCGACACTGCCGACGGCGGCTGGTTCCACGGCCTGATCAAAGACAAGATTGACATATCCGACATGCGTGAGACGCTCATATTCGGGCCTGCCTATCAAGGGGGGGCCGCGCTGGACCCTATGGCGGCCGTTGCAGCCTTACCGGCTGACGCAGAAATCTGCGGCTGCAACGGCGTATGCAAAGGTCAGATCGTAACTGCCATCGAAGGCGGGGCCGCCGATCTGGGCGCGGTTCAGGCAACAACCAAGGCGTCGAGTTCCTGCGGCACCTGCACAGGGCTGGTTGAACAACTTCTCGCTGTGACGCTCGGCGACGCGTTCGAATTGCCGACGGCCAAGCCCGTTTGCGGTTGCACGGACCTGACCCACGAGGACGTCCGCCGCCTGATCAAATCTCGGGAACTGAAAAGCCAAGCCGCCGTCTGGCAAGAGCTTGGCTGGAAGACACCAAATGGCTGCCATGTTTGCCGCCCCGCAATTAACTACTACTTGCTGGCCGACTGGCCGGTCGAGTACCAGGACGACCCTCAATCGCGCTTCGTCAACGAACGCAAACACGCCAACATCCAAAAGGACGGCACGTTTTCCGTCGTGCCTCGCATGTGGGGCGGGATCACCAACGCGGCTGAGTTGCGCGCCATCGCGGATGCCGCCGACAAGTACAACGTTCCCACCGTAAAAGTTACCGGTGGCCAGCGGATCGACCTGCTCGGCGTCAAGGGCGAAGACCTGCCCGCGATGTGGGCCGATCTCGGCCGCGCCGGCCTGGTCTCGGGTCACGCATATGCCAAGGGGCTGCGCACGGTGAAAACTTGCGTCGGCACCGACCATTGCCGCTTTGGCACGCAGGACAGCACCGGGCTGGGCGTTAAGCTGGAGAAGAAGCTTTGGGGGTCGTGGACGCCGCACAAGGTCAAGATGGCCGTTTCGGGATGTCCGCGCAATTGTGCGGAAGCGACCTGTAAGGATGTCGGCATCGTCTGTGTGGACTCCGGTTATGAGATCGGTGTTGGCGGTGCAGCGGGCATGGACCTCAAGGAGATCGAACCGCTCGTCAAAGTCGCGACCGAGGATGAGGCGATGGAATGGGTCATCGCGTTCGTTCAGCTTTACCGTGAGAACGCCAAGTACCTCGACCGGCCCTATAAGTGGATCGCCAAGGTCGGGCTGGACTGGGTGCAGGACACGATGAGCAGCGCCGAGGAACGCACACGCCTCGTCGCGGCGTTTGAGCTGAGCCAGACGATCTATCAGAAAGATCCGTGGGCGGAGCGCGCTGAGGAAGAGGAGGCGCGCAAGTTCGCACCGCTGGCCGACCTGACGCTGGAGGCCGCGGAATGACCTGGATCGACATCGGTGCCCTTGACGACATCCCCATTCGCGGCGCGCGCAAGGTTAAGACACGCCAGGGCTGCGTGGCCATTTTTCGTACCGAAGAGGCCACGGTCTATGCGACATCCAACACCTGCCCCCACAAGGGCGGTCCCTTGGAAGAAGGCATCGTTCACGGCGCAAAGGTCACCTGCCCCTTGCATAACTGGGTGTTCGATCTGGAAACCGGCGAGGCACAAGGGTCTGACGAGGGGCGCATTGCCACTTATCCCACCAAGATCGAAGACGGCCGCATCCTGATCGACGCGGCGATCCTTGGGCAGCAGGCCGCCTGATGGACGGCACCGGCCTCCCCGAAGTGCGCTCAACCTGCCCCTATTGCGGGGTCGGCTGCGGTGTGAAACTGCGGGCTGACGGTGCGGGCGGACTTACCGTCGAAGGCGACCCGGATCATCCGGCGAACAGAGGCAAGCTGTGTTCCAAGGGCTATGCACTTGGTGAAACGGTTGGCCTCTCAGAGCGCCTGCTGACCCCGCAAATGGACGGCCACGCGGCAAGCTGGGACGCGGCCCTGGGTCGTGTTGCCCAGCGGTTCACGCGAACCATTGCCGAGCACGGGCCGGACAGCGTGGCCTTCTATGTCTCGGGTCAGCTGCTGACCGAAGATTACTATGTCGCCAACAAACTGATGAAAGGGTTCATAGGCTCGGGCAATATCGACACAAATTCAAGGCTTTGCATGGCGTCCACGGTCGCCGGCCACAAGCGGGCGTTCGGGACCGACACGGTTCCGGGCACGTACGACGACCTCGAGGAAGCCGACCTTGTCGTGCTGGTCGGATCGAACCTCGCCTGGTGCCACCCGGTGCTCTTCCAGCGACTGGCAGCCGCGCGCGCACGGCGCGGGACACGGGTCGTGGTTGTCGACCCACGGCGGACGGCGACCTGTGATATCGCGGACCTGCATCTCAAGCTGAGGCCAGGCACCGATGTCGCGCTGTTCAACGGGCTTTTGGCATATCTGCGTGAGGTGGGCGCGCTCGACAAAGAGTTCATCGTCCAGCACACCGCCGGTTTTGATGAGGCTTACACCGCCGCTTCTGCCGACGATCCGGAAACGACCGGCCTCCACCCCGATGACATCGCAACCTTCTATCGGATGTTCTCCACGATCGAACGCACGGTGACCGTGTTCAGCCAGGGCGTGAACCAATCCTCGTCAGGCACCGACAAGGTCAACGCGATCCTGAATTGTCACCTGGTGACGGGCCGGATCGGAACGCCGGGGATGGGCCCGCTCAGTGTCACCGGGCAGCCAAACGCCATGGGCGGGCGCGAAACCGGAGGGCTGGCCAACATGCTGGCCGCGCATCTCGATCTGGAAAACGACGAGCATCGCGCGGCGGTCCAACGGTTCTGGTCAGCACCGAGCATCGCCGAAAGACCGGGGCTGAAAGCGGTGGATATGTTCCGCGCCGTGGGCGAGGGCCGGATCAAGGCGCTTTGGATCGCCTGCACCAATCCTGCCGTGTCGATGCCCGATGCCGACACTGTGCGGGATGCGATCAAGGGCTGCGACTTCGTGGTCGTCTCAGACATCACGGGCAACACCGACACAGCGCGGCTCGCAGACGTCCTGTTGCCCGCAACGGGTTGGGGCGAAAAGGACGGGACGGTAACAAACTCGGACCGGACGATCAGCCGTCAACGTCCTGCCCTGCCTGCTCCTGGCGAGGCGCGCCACGATTGGAGCATTTTCGCCGAGGTCGGGCAACGTATGGGATGGCGCGAGGCATTCGACTACCAAACCCCTGCCGAAGTGTTTCGCGAACATGCTGCCCTGTCCGGCGTGGCCGGCACGTTCGGGCGGGACTTTGACATCTCCAGCCTCGCCACAATCAGCGATGCGGATTACGAGACGCTTGAGCCGTTGCGCTGGCCGGTGACGGCAACGCGCACCGGTGGGCGCTTTTTTGGTGACGGCGCGTTTTTCACGCCTGACGGCCGGGCCCGTGTGGTCGCGGTTCGTCAGCAAGCACCGTCTGCGAAGCGGACGCCGAAGTACCCCTATCGCCTCAACACTGGTCGCGTGCGGGATCAGTGGCACACCATGACGCGCACCGGGCTTGCACCACGCCTTTCCAAGCACCTTGCCGAGCCATTCCTGCAAATCCATCCCGAGGACGCAGTCGAGTGCGGGTTGCAACCTGCCGACCTCGCCCGTGTCACAAGCCCGCAGGGCACGGCGATCCTGCGCGTGTTGATCAGTGAAGACGTGACACCCGGCACGCCTTTCGCACCGATGCACTGGACTGGGGAGACGGCGCCGGCCGGTCGCATCGACGCCGTGGTGCCGCCCTCCACCGATCCGATATCAGGACAACCCGAGAGCAAGGCCGCGGTGGTGGCCATCAAACGTTTCGACGCCCGATGGTATGGGTTTGCCGTCGCGCGCGACAAACCGGCAACCAATGTCGCATATTGGGCACGCATGCGTACGGCCACAGGCTGGCGGATGGAACTGGCTGGCGAATCCAGTTGCCAGAACTGGCTTGGATTTGCGGGTAGACTGTTTGGTCTGACCTCGGCACCGCAAGTCTTGACCGATGCAACCACCGGCATCTCGCGCCTCGCCTTCCTTGCCGAAGACGGCACGCTGGCCGCCGCGCTTTTCATCGCGAATGAACCCGTCTCGGTCGCCCGGGATTACGTTGCGAGCATGATCGGACAACCTGCGGGCGACGTGCTGGCTGCGCGCGCCAGCGGGCACACGCCCGATCCGGGCCCGACCGTCTGTTCTTGCATGGGTGTGGGGCAGAACACGATCCTGACTGCCGTGAAAGACCTGGGACCAGACCTGGATCTGGTGTGTCAGGCCACCGGCGCAGGCGTAACCTGCGGCTCATGTCGCTCGGAAATATCACACCTTGTCAGTCGCTTATCTGTACCGCACGCCGCAGAGTAAATGGGAGATTACGCATGAAAGCCTTTCCGATGTTTATCCGCACAAGCGGGCGCCGCGTTGTGATTGCAGGCGGGGGCGAGCAGGCAGCACAAAAGGCCCGGCTGGTGTTGAAGACCGATGCGGAGATCGTTTTGGCGTCCCAGACGCTCGACGACGAACTTCGAGGTTTGGTTGTGCAAGGCAACGCCACTCACTTTGCGGGGCGTGTCACGCCTGAGACGTTTCGGGGCAGCGCGTTGACCTTTGTGGCGACGGGATGCGCTGGTGCTGATGCGGCCCTGCATGCGCTTGCCAAAGAAGGCGGTGCGGTCGTGAACGTTGTCGACCGCCCTGAGCTTTGCGATGCAACCACACCTTCGATTGTGGACCGCGATCCTGTGGTGGTCGCCATTGGGACCGAGGGCACGGCGCCGGTTCTGGGCCGGGCCTTGAAGACACGGATCGAGACCCTGCTGCCACCGCGCATCGGCGGGCTTGCCGCACTCGCCGGACGGTTGCGTGGCGCGGTGGCGGACCGGTTACCACAAAAAACCCGCCGCGCGTTCTGGGAATGGGTCTTCAATGGCGCACCGGCAAGCCTCCACCGAAGTGGACGTGAAGCCGAAGCCGCCGAGTTGATCAAGACCGCCATCGTCGAGTGTCGTCCGCCAGACGGTGCGGGCAATGGACACATCGCTCTGGTTGGTGCGGGTCCCGGCGCGCGTGATCTGCTTACGCTGAGGGCGGTCGAACGCTTGCAAAAAGCAGACATCATTTTCTATGACCGACTGGTCGACCCGGAGGTTCTTGAACTGGCACGCCGAGATGCCGAGCGTGTGTTTGTCGGCAAGGAGGTTGGCGCGTCGTCCTGGCCGCAAGACAAGATCTGCGCCCTGATCGTCGCCGAGGCGCGCAAAGGTCGGCGTGTCGTTCGTCTGAAGTCCGGCGACCCCTCGATCTTTGGCCGCGCGACCGAGGAGATGGAGGCTGCAGCCGCTGCCGATATCCCGATTGAACTTGTGCCCGGCATCACCGCTGCCAGCGCGGCGGCCGCCAGCCTGGGACGCAGCCTCACCGAACGAGGACAGACCGACACGATTGTGCTGACCACCGGCACGTGCCGCCCCGGTGACCCAGCCCCCGCCTGGTCAGAAAGCTGGCGGCCAGGAACGACAATGGCCGTCTATATGGGCGTGCGGGCAGCCGGTGACATCGCGCAGAACCTTATGGCGGACGGTGCGCCCGCAGACACTCCGGTGGATGTCGTCTGCAATATCTCTGCCCCAGACGAACGGGTTATCCAGACGGACCTTCAAAGCCTCGGTTTGGCGCTGTCGCAAAACAAAGTGATCGGTACTGCCCTGATCCTGATCCGTAGCCCCAAAGGCCAGGTGGAGGCCGCACAGGCTGCAGCCTGACGCTGCGCGCACACCCGTCAGTTCACTCCCGTTCCAATCCGCGCCGCAAGTCTAAGGGCGTGGCTGGGGTCGGTTGCGACTGAGGGCATCGCGGGGTCGTAAGCAGCCCGGATCACGTTGGCCACGTCGGGATTCAGAATGACGCGGCCCTCAACCTCGGCCAATGGGCCGCGATCCCTGAAGGCCGTGTCCGACCACAGCAGGATGGTCTGCGCAGCCTGCGCCAACGCCAAATCCTCGGCCGGAACCTTGGACAAGGCCTTGTCCATGCGGACAAAGACAAAGGCCGCCTTGATCGCGCCGTCCGCATCAAAGCGAAACGCGCGGTACTGGTTGGCGTCAGCAGCTTTCAAACGCGCCACCAAAGCGGCAAGGTCGGGCAAGAGGCGATCAAGGTCGGGCGTCTCGGTCAGTTCTTCCCAACCGCGGATGAAGAAAATCAGTAGGTTGGTACCCAGTTCGGGGTCCAACTCGGTCATCTTGTGGTTCGCCAAGGTCACCACGGCTTCGATTGCGCCCTTGATGATCGACAGTGTCGCGTCATCGACACCGAAGACCACCGGCGCAATCGGGCGACCCCAGCGGGCGAACAGATAGCTGCCATCCGAGCGGGTGAACTGGCGTTCGATTTCTGCGTGCGTCATGGCTAAGTCTTAGTAGCTGTAACGTGGTATTGGAAACACCGCCCGCGTGTCTTCTTGGTCCCAATACTCCGGGGGATGCGCGCAAGGCGCGGCGGGGGCAGCGCTCCCTGCCCCGGCACAGCAATAGTCTCAGAAGAGATCGCCCTGCCCCTCGCGTTTCGGGGGGGCGAGACCCAGATGGGTCCAGGCGCGGTTGGCCAGCATGCGTCCGCGTGGGGTGCGTTGGATCAGGCCCTGTTGCAGCAGGTACGGCTCAATCACTTCTTCGATGGCATCCCGGCTTTCCGAAAGTGCCGCCGAGAGCGTTTCAACACCTACCGGTCCACCCTGATAGTGCTCGGCAATCAGCGACAAATAGCGCCGGTCTGCCCCATCGAGGCCGAGTTCATCTACCCCAAGGCGGGTCAGCGCGTTGTCCGCCAAGGCCTGGGTTAGTCGCCCATCGCCTTCGACCAGCGCAAAATCCACCACACGGCGCAAGAGCCGCCCGGCGATGCGCGGTGTGCCGCGCGCGCGCCGTGCAATTTCGCGCGCGCCGTCGTCTTCAACATCGATGCCCATCAGCCCGGCACCGCGTGTAACGATGCGGAAGAGTTCGTCCTCGCTGTAAAACTGCAACCGGATCGGAATGCCGAAGCGGTCGCGCAGGGGCGTCGTCAACAGGCCGAGCCGGGTTGTCGCGCCGACCAGCGTGAAAGGTTGCAGTTCGATCCGAACGGTGCGCGCAGCCGGGCCTTCGCCGATGACAAGATCAAGCTCAAAGTCCTCCAACGCGGGATAGAGCACTTCTTCCACGACCGGGTTCAGCCGATGGATCTCGTCAATAAACAGTACGTCGCGCGCTTCGAGGTTGGTCAGGATCGCGGCCAGATCGCCGGCCTTGGCCAACACCGGGCCGCTGGTCATGCGAAAGTTCACACCCAGTTCGCGCGCCATGATCTGCGCCAGCGTCGTCTTGCCGAGGCCTGGTGGCCCATGAAACAAGGCATGATCCATCGCCTGCCCGCGTTGCCGCGCGCTTTCGATGAAGATGCGCAGGTTGGCCCGCGCCTCGGCCTGACCAACGAACGCGTCCAGGGTTTGCGGGCGCAGGGCGCGGTCGGCATCCTGCGGTTGCGGCTCGGGGCGAAGCGTGGGATCGGGTTCGCTCATGCGCGCCTCATGCCGGGGCCAGGCGCTTGAGCGCGGCGCGGATCAGGGCGGAAGGGTCGGCATCGGGGGCCTCACGCAGCGCTTCGGCCACCGCCGCCGCAGCCTCGCCCGGGGCGTAGCCGAGGTTGCCAAGCGCCGACAAAGCATCCGCTTGTGCGGTCGAGGCAACCGGCGTTGCAATGGGTTCGATCACGGCATTGTCGCCCGCGACCGCCTGAGCCAGCGGCTCGCCCGGCAACGCCATCATTGCGGGCGCTTTGCCTTTGAGTTCATTGACCACCCGCTGCGCGATCTTCGGCCCGACACCGGGGGCGGCTTTAACCGCCGACCAGTCGCCTAACGCGATGGACTGCGCCAGCCCGTCCGGCCCAATCGTGCCCAGAATCGCCATCGAGGCCTTGGCTCCGATCCCCTGAACGCTCATCAACAGGCGGTGCCATTCCTTTTCGGCCAGCGTCGGGAACCCGAAGAGCTGCAACAGGTCCTCGCGCACCAGAAGATCGGTGAAGAGCGATACTGGTTCCCCCACCCCCGGCAGCGCGGCCAGCGTGCGGTCGCTGACATAGACGAGGTATCCGACCCCGGCCACATCGACCAGAACATGGTCGCTGCCGCGATAGCCTATCCGACCGGTCAGTTTGCCGATCATACGCGCACCTCGACCCGTTTACGGGTCTGCAACACATGCGCATGGCAGATCGCGATGGCGAGGGCATCGGCAGCATCGGGACCTGCGATATCGGCCCCGGGCAGTTGCAGCTTCACCATATGCCCGATCTGGCCCTTATCCGCATGCCCCACACCGACAACGGCCTTCTTGACGGCATTGGGCGCATATTCCCCCACGTCGATCCCCGCCCGCGCAGGCACCAGCATTGCGATCCCGCGGGCCTGCCCCAGCTTTAGTGTTCCGGCGCCGTCGCGGTTGACAAAGGTCTGTTCGACCGCGGCTTCATCCGGCGCAAATTGGATCCAGATTTCGGAGAGTTCCTCGAACAGGCCCGCCAGCCGCGGACCAAGCGCACCGGATTGCGTGCGGATCACACCGTTGCCGACATGGCGCAGTTTCGAACCGGTGGCATCGACCACGCCCCAGCCCAGTGCCCGCAGCCCCGGGTCCAACCCCATCACACGCATGTTCACGACCTGCTCGTTTTGCCGTTTTGACCGGATTAGCACGAAACGCGAACATCTTCCAAGGCGTTTGATCTTGCCCGCCGGTCCCGCGACTGTGAAAACCGGGCGACAACGGTGGCAGCTCGCGACCATCGCGCGGCCAACGATCCGCAGGCTGCGCCTACAATTTCATCATATTTCTCAATAATTTATGTCAGAATTGTGATATGCCCAAACAGCATACCCGCCATGCAGAAGCCGGGCCTTGTGAAAGACCGGGGCGGGTTCTACGTGCGCGGCAAGACAAATCTTTTTGCACAGGAAATGACGCAGATGGCCCACACCTTTCACCGCGCACGCCCCGTTGGCATGTCGGCCCGAACCTCGCTCTCTGTGGGGAGCCTGGTTGGCCGCATTCATGCCTGGAACGATGCGCGCCGCACACGCAACGTACTGTCGCAGCTTAGCGATCATGTACTGGACGATATCGGCCTGAATCGTGGCGATATCGAACGTTTGTCGGACAAGCGTTTCTGAAACTCCGAAGTCACGGCAAGGGCCGGGTCGAAATCGACCCGGCCTATTCATTGCTGTTTTGGCTTTGGGATCAGAGCCAGTTTCCAATGTGACCGGCGAGCCAGATCGTAATCGGATCTGCAGCCATCAAAACCGCGCCTGCTTGCTCAAAGAACGATCCTTTGGACAGTTCGGTCACCCGCTCGGCATAGGCGGCGGCCCCAAGTTGACTGAACAGAACGCCCTTGAAGAGCATCAAAACCAGAACAACGATGGCCACGCCGCGCAGCGAACCGCGACGGAACTTGCGTTTGGGTTTGGCAATTACCAGACCGTCATCGTTGACCGAGGTGACGTACCCCTTGGACAACTGCGTATGACGCCGGCTGATCCGGCGCATGCGGCGGTCGAACTCATCATATTGCGACGCTGACATATCGGCAGCCTCCGTTACACGAGCAATCTCAGGACAATGCGACAGCATAATCCCCAATACGGCACCATTATGGCGCAGCGCCCCGGTAAAGCTAGAATTCGCGGTGAATTTGCTGTTTTGGCGACAGAATAAGCGTCGTCCAGTCAACAATATCGTCTCTTTTGAGCAATTCGAAACCGGTGTTCTGGTAATGCGCAACGACCTCGTCGGCCTGCTCGACCAGAATCCCGCTGAGCACGGCGCGGCCTTGCGGGGCCAGCACGCGCGCCGTCGGTTGCGCCAGGTCAAGCAACGGACCTTTCAGGATATTGGCAAGTACCAGATCGAACGGGCCTGACAGGCGGGCATCCTCAAACCCCGGCGCGACGCAGGTATCGACCCGGTCGGTCAGGGCGTTGGCCTGGAGATTGGCCACCGTCACCTCGATGGCCACAGGGTCGATATCGGCGGCGATCACATTTGCAGGCCAGACCCGTGCCGCCGCCATGGCCAGCACGCCCGATCCGCAACCGATATCGGCGACACGCTGAGGTCGGAACCCTTCGCTGGCCATGCCGTCAATGGCCCGCAAGCAGCCCAAGGTCGTGCCGTGGTGACCGGTCCCGAAAGCCATCGACGCTTCGATCAGCAAGCCGATCCTATCCCCGGGCAATTTGTCCGCGTCATGCTGCCCATAGACGAAAAAGCGCCCTGCCTCGACCGGGGCGAGTTCCCGGCGCACATGGGCGACCCAATCGGTTTCGGGCACCTCCGACACCGCGAACTCCGCTGCCCCATGCACCGCCGCCAACAGTGCGAGCGCAACAGGATCGGGCGCTTCGGTAAAATAGCCGCCGACTTCCCAGGTGTCGGTGCCATCCTCGATTTCGAAGACGCCAACGCCGGTTGGCGCAGGATCAAGCGTTTCCAGCGCTTCACCCAGGGCTTCGGCACGGTCCTTTTCGGAAAGGGTGGTCAGGGCGGTGTAGGTTGTCATGGCGTGGCGCTAGGGGTTTACGCCCCCACCGTCAATGGCGATCATTGGTCCAGAAGTATCCTGGGGAGGTCCGGAGGGGTAAAACCCCACCGGTTTAGCGACGACGTAGTCGGCGCAATCCCTAGCCAGCTACACCTGTTCCGATCGGGCAGGTCACGCCTGTGCCGCCCAACCCGCAATAGCCGGCGGGGTTTTTGGCGAGGTATTGCTGATGATAATCCTCGGCAAAGTAGAACGTGGGCGCGGGAAGGATCTCGGTCGTGATCGCACCGTAACCTGCCGTCTTCAGTCCCTTCGCGAACGGGGCCTTCGTCGCCTCGGCCGCCACCTTCTGCGCCTCGGTCGTGTAGTAGATGCCCGAGCGGTACTGCGTGCCGGTGTCATTGCCCTGCCGCATACCTTGTGTCGGGTCGTGCCCCTCCCAGAAGGTCTTGAGCAGTGTTTCAAAGCTGATGACTGATGGATCGTAAACCACGCGCACCACCTCGTTGTGCCCGGTCTGGCCGCTGCACACTTCCTGATAGGTCGGGTTTTCGGTATGCCCTGCCGCATAGCCCGCCATGGTCAGGTAGACGCCATCGAGTTTCCAGAACATGCGCTCAACGCCCCAGAAACAGCCCATACCGAAGATCACGGCCTCGTGGCCTTCCGGCACGTCGAGTGTCAGTGGCCGACCGGTGACAAAGTGCGTTTCTGCCGTCGGGATCGGGTTGGGCCGACCGGGCAGCGCTTCATCCGCCGTGACCAGATTGTATTTGCGGGACAAGATGCCGAAGACCATGCGTGTCGCTCCTCTTAAGTTCTTCTCTGATATAGGGTCGACACGCCCGCGCTTCTACTCTGCCGGTGTCGGCAGAAGGCGGGAAAACACGGTTTCGTGTCCGGGTTCGGGATGTCGCGGGATCAAGAGCGCCAAAATAACCGAGACACCGGCCATCGCAGCGGCGAGCCCAAACACTGCACCAGGCGAGACCACCCAAAAATACCCAAGCAACGCGGGCAGGAAGACCGCCGCGATATGGTTGATCGTAAAGGCCACCGCAGCGGTTGGCGCAATATCCTCCGGATCTGCGATCTTTTGGAAATAGGTCTTTTTGGCAAATGCCAACGCGAAAAGCAGATGGTCGATGACATAGAGCGACGCCGCCAGCACGACGCCCCAGCCGAAATAGTAAATGCCGCCATAGGCAAGAAAGACAACCATCAAACCCAGATATTCGAACACCAGCACATTCCGTTCGCCGTAGATACCAAGCGCGCGGCCCATCAGCGGCGCAAAAACCACGTTGGCCACGAAATTGATCATGAAAAGCATCGTGATTTCGTGAACGTCGAATTCGAAATGCTCGACCATCATGAAAGCCGCAAAAACGACAAAGATCTGCCGCCGCGCCCCTGCCACAAACTGTAGCGCGTAATAAAGCCAATAGCGCCGTTTCAGCACCATCTTCTTGGCTTGCGGCTTTGCGCGGAAGTTCGGAAAGGCAAAATGGCAATAGACGGCAATCAGTACACAGGCGCCGCCCGAGATCATGTAGACGGTGTTGTATGAAAGATCGTAAAGCTGCCATGTGACGACAATGGCACCGTAAGACAGAAGCGACGCGCCCGACCCCACCGCCACGAGCCAGCCGAGCATCTGCGGCGCGCGTTCCTTGCTGATCCACTGCAATTGCAGGGATGTGTTCACAGTCTCAAAAAAGTGGAACCCGATCGAGGCGATG
>JBCCWG010000081.1:0-14839 GCA_039193985.1 Pseudomonadota bacterium | reverse complement strand
CCTTCTTCGTTCAACAGTTTGGGTGGCATGGTGGCCAACCGCCCGCCGTGAAACAGGTTCATGAAAAAGGTCTCGAGAATATCGTCGCGGTGATGGCCCAGGACGACGGCCGAACACCCTTCTTCACGTGCGATGCGATACAGATTTCCGCGCCGTAGCCGTGAACACAATGCGCAATAGGTGCGGCCCGCAGGCACCTTCTCCGTTACGATCGAATAGGTGTTTTGATACTCAATGCGATGGGGAACTCCCATCTTTTTCAAGAACTCCGGCAGCACCGTGGCGGGAAATCCGGGCTGACCCTGATCCAGGTTGCAGGCCAAAAGCTCCACAGGCAACAGACCACGCCATTTCAGCTCGTAGAGCGCGGCAAGCAGTGTATAGCTGTCTTTTCCGCCGGAGAGACACACAAGCCATCGGGCTTCGCGCTCAATCATTCCGTACTGTTCAATGGCCTCACGCGCGTGGCGTATGATCCGCTTTCGCAGCTTTTTGAACTCGGTCGTTTTGGGAGCGCCTTGGAAAAGCGCGTGAATCTCATCGCTGTCATCCAACATGTTCCCGCTCTAACGCAGGGACTGGTGCGTTGCCAAGTACCCTGGGTCGCGCGTGCGGTGATCGAGGCGTTCCAGGCATAGAAGGCCCAGTCAGTCTTGCGCCAGCTTGTCCTCTGTGCGTGTCTCAAAGTCGCTGGCGCTATGGCGTTCGTGCAGTTGCATCTCGGGATCGCCAAATGTGCGGTTCACCATGCGACCCCTTTGGACGGCAGGCCGGGCATCTATGCCTTTGGCCCATCGCTGAACGCTGGCATAGCTTTCGACATCAAGGAACCTGCCCGCGTCGTAGAGCCGGCCGAGGGCCAGCTGCCCGTACCAGGACCAGATTGCAATATCGGCAATGGTGTATTCGTCACCCGCGACGAACGGAGTATCGCCAAGCCGACGCTCCAGCACATCAAGCTGACGCTTGGCTTCCATCGCGAACCGATTGATCGGGTATTCCCATTTCTCGGGCGCATAAGCATAGAAGTGCCCGAAACCGCCACCCAAGTAGGGCGCGCTTCCCATCTGCCAGAACAGCCAAGACAGCATCTCGGCCCGCTTCTCGGCGGGGCCGAGGAAGCGTCCGAACTTTTCGGCGAGGTGCAGAAGGATGGCGCCGGATTCGAACACTCGGACAGGTTTATCGCCCGAGCGGTCGAGAAGTGCCGGGATCTTGGAATTGGGGTTCACCTCGACAAATCCCGATCCGAACTGATCCCCGTCTTTGATGCGGATCAACCACGCGTCATACTCGGCCTCCGTCACGCCTGCCGCCAGCAACTCCTCGAACATGACGGTGACTTTGACACCATTGGGCGTAGCGAGTGAGTAGAGCTGAAAAGGGTGCACCCCCACTGGGAGCTCTTTGTCATGGGTCGGACCCGCGATGGGGCGGTTGATGCTGGCAAATGTGCCACCGCTCTCCATGTCCCAGGTCCAGACGTCGGGGGGCGTGTAGGTGTCGGTCATGTGGGGCCCTTCTGTTTCGCGCGTTACGTAGCGCGGATCGCGTACGGGCAAACCTGCGTATCAAACGCGGATAGTATCGTGGTCGCTTTAACTAACGTGAAGGTCCGGTCAGGCGTGTATCTTGACCAAAGCCTCGCGCAGATCGTTCTGCAGGTCGGCAAACGGGCGCGTTACGGTAAGGTCGCGACGCCCGATGAGAACATAGTCGTATCCGTCACATGCCAGGCCCAGCAGGGTGAGCCGTGCAACTTCGCGTAGCCGGCGTTTGGCTCTGTTTCGGGCAATCGCATTTCCGACCTTTTTCGAACAGGTGAAACCGATGCGTATGCCTTCGGCTTCGTTCACATCGCGCTTGCGGGCTTGCAGGGTGAATGCCGGTGCCGAGATGCGTCGCGCGCGGGCGGCCGCAAGGAAGTCGGAACGTTTCGTAAGGAGTGTCAGGCCCTGAAGTTTCATCGCAGAAACAACAAAGCCGCCGACGGTTCCCCGCGGCGGCCTTATCTCATCGAAAAACCGGCGCTTATGCGCTCAGCTTTTTCCGACCCTGTGCGCGACGCGCATTCAGGATTTTGCGGCCAGCCTTGGTCGCCATACGCGCGCGGAAGCCATGCCGCCGCTTGCGGACGAGGTTCGAGGGCTGGAATGTGCGCTTCGTCATCGCGTTTCTCCATCAAATCGTCCCCGGATTCGGGGGCGGTGTGTTCCGAAACCCGGTCTCTAAGGGGATCGGATGCGCAAGTCAACGGTTTCACCCGGCTTTCTTGAGGCCGGGAAACTGAAACATTTGCCAGCTTCCGTCATTGAATGAAGCTCCAAATATTTCAGATTGCCGGTTCTGCTCACACCGCCGTTCACCCGGCTTCACTCGCGCGTGATAGGCCTGACAATCGCCGGAAAGGGAGGTCATGTTTGCCCCAACGATGGACCCCGATGAAAGAAAGTGATTGAAGTGACCGACATGACCGAGCTCCCCCGCACCGAGAAAAGTGGACTGGCCAAACGCCTTCCCCTGCTCATCATTCTCATAGTCGCAGCCGTGGGTGCATTCACTTTGCGCGACTTCCTGAGCTTTCAGGCGCTTGCCGATAATCGCGAGTCGCTGATCGCTTTCCGGGATGCCAACTACGCTGTGACGGTTCTTGCCTTCATTGCCGCTTACGTGGTGATCGTCGCGTTCTCCCTTCCGGGTGCCACCATAGCGACGCTTACTGGCGGCTTTTTGTTCGCGACCTTCCCCGGAGCCCTTTTCAACGTTACCGCGGCGACAATCGGGGCCACGGCCATCTTCCTCGCCGCTCGCATGGGATTTGGCGAGAAGCTGGGCAAGAAGCTCGAAAGCTCGGACGGGACGATCAAGAAAATCAAAGACGGCATCGATGAGAACCAGTGGTCTATGCTGTTCCTGATCCGCCTCGTCCCTGCAGTTCCCTTTTTCATTGCAAATCTGCTGCCAAGCTTCCTTGAGGTTCCGCTCTACCGGTTTGTTGTTTCGACCTTCCTCGGCATTATTCCAGGCGCGGTCGTTTATACATCGGTTGGCGCTGGTCTCGGCGAGGTCTTTGCCCGCGGCGAAACCCCCAACCTCGGGATCATCTTTGAGCCGCATATCCTGCTGCCGATCCTTGGATTGTGTGCATTGGCAGCGCTTCCGATTTTGCTGAAAGTCATTCGTGGTAAGGAAGGCCTCTGAGCTATGGAACGGATTAAAACAGACATTCTGGTGATTGGTGGCGGTTCCGGCGGCCTGTCAGTTGCCGCAGGGGCTGTACAGATGGGCGCGAATGTCGTCCTGCTGGAAGGCCACAAGATGGGCGGTGATTGCCTGAACTACGGCTGTGTTCCCTCGAAAGCGCTTCTCTCCTCGGCCAAGCAGGCCCACGCGATGACCACTGGCGAAGCCTACGGTGTCGCTCCGACGACCCCCAAGGTCGACTATGCCGCGGCCAAGGATCACGTCGCCAGGGCCATCGCCACGATTGAGCCGCATGACAGCGTCGAGCGGTTCGAAGGACTTGGTGTCCGCGTGATCCAGGAATACGGCCATTTCCTCAACGATAAGGAAGTGCAAGCGGGCGATCATGTCATCGAAGCCCGCCGTATTGTCATCGCCACCGGCTCCGGACCGTTCGTGCCGCCTATCCCGGGGATCGAGAAGGTCGAGCATTTTACGAATGAGAATATCTTCGATCTGCGCGAAAAGCCCGATCATCTGTTGATCATCGGCGGTGGCCCGATCGGTATGGAAATGGCCCAGGCACATGTCCGGCTCGGCTCCAAGGTCACCGTCATCGAAGGCATGAAGGCGCTGGGCCGGGATGACCCCGAGGCGGCAGCGCTCGTGCTCGACAAGATGCGCGCCGAAGGCGTGGAAATCGTCGAGGATGCCAAGGCCGAGAAGATCAGCAAGCGCGGCAAGGTTATCACTGTCGAGACGTCGAACGGTACGTTCAAGGGCTCGCATTTGCTGATGGCTGTCGGCCGCAAGGTCAACATCGACAAGCTGGAGTTGGACAAAGGCGATGTCGGGTTCGACCGGACTGGCGTCAAGGTTGACGCATCACTTCGCTCAACCTCGAACAAGCGGGTCTATGCGATTGGCGACGCCGCGGGTGGCCTTCAGTTCACGCATGTTGCCGGGTACCACGCCGGTGTCACCATCCGCTCGATGCTGTTCGGGCTGCCCTCCAAGGCGCGCACCGATCATATCCCGTGGGTGACTTACACCGATCCTGAACTGGCCCAGATTGGCCCAACCGAAGCGGAAGCCATCAAGATGCACGGCAAAGGTGCGATCACCACGGTGCGCTTTGACTACTCCGGCAATGACCGCGCTATCGCGACTGGAAAGACGGTTGGCTTCATCAAGGTCATGGTCTTTAACAAGCGTCCCATCGGCGTTACGATCGTCGGTGAAGGCGCGGGCGAATTGATCGGAACCTGGGCATTGGCGATCGCCAACAAGATGAAGATGAGCGCTGTCGCCGCTATGGTCGCGCCGTACCCGACATTGGGCGAGATCAACAAGCGGGCCGCCGGGGCCTATTTCGGACCCAAGCTTTTCGAGAATCCGACGGTGAAGACGGTCGTCGGCTACGTTCAACGCTATCTCCCGTAGGTCTCATGTACACAAACACACTTTCCGGCCGCTTCCTTGTCCTCACGATCCTTTTCGTGATGCTGGCCGAAGTGTTCATATTTGTGCCATCCATTGCGCGGTTCCGGCAGGATTACATGATCAATCGGCTGGAGCGCGCGCAGATCGCATCGCTTGCGCTTCTGGCTGATGACATGATCGAAGCCGATCTCGAGTCCGAACTTCTCAAGAACGCGGGCGTCTACAACGTTGTTCTGCGCCGCGACGAGATACGCCAACTCGTTCTTGCGTCGGACATGCCCCGCCCGGTGGATGAAACATTCGATCTGCGCGATCCGCCCGCCAGTATGCTGATCATGGACGCACTCTCGCGGATGGTGAACCCGAACCCCGAAGTGGTGCGCGTGATCGGAACACCGGCCCAGGATGCCGGTCTGTTGATCGAGATCACTATGCCGACCGAGCCGCTTCGCGCCGAAATGCTGGATTATGGCGTACGCATCCTGATCCTGTCCGCCGTAATCTCAATCTTTACCGCAACGCTTTTGTTCTTTGCCGTCCGCTTCTTCCTGGTCAAACCGATCAAGGGCGTGGTGTCAGCCATGAAGTCATATGCGGCCGCGCCCGAAGATGCGCGTCGGATCATCACGCCCTCGGCTAGCGTCAAGGAACTGGCGGACGCCGAGATGGCGTTGAAATCGATGCAGACCGATCTGACCTCCATGTTGCGGCAGCGCGAACGCCTCGCCTCGCTTGGCAGTGCGGTCGCCAAAGTCAGCCATGACTTGCGCAACATCCTGACGACGGCACAGCTTTTCGCCGACCGCATCGAAAGCAGTGAAGACCCGGTGGTGGCGCGGATGGCACCCAAGCTGATGAATTCGATCAGTCGCGCGGTTAATCTTTGCGAACGCACACTCGCTTTTGGCAAGGCTGAAGAGGCTCCGCCGGCGCTGTCGGTCGTGCCACTTGCGGCCATCGCGCAGGACGTGATCGACGGAGAACAACTGGCCATTGAGGGCGCGTCCATACAACTGGTATCAGAGGTGCCCAGCGGGCTGATGGTGCGCGCGGATTCCGAGCAGATGTATCGCGTTTTGTCGAACCTTGTGCGCAATGCCCGTCAGGCCATTGCGACCTCGGGTCAGGACGGAACCATCACCATCGCCGCCGATGATAACGACCGGGATTGGTGCATTACAGTGACCGACACGGGTCCGGGCCTGCCTCCGCGTGCGCAGGAGCATCTGTTCAAGCCCTTCCAAGGCACTGCCAGTAAGGGCGGCGCCGGGCTTGGGCTTGTCATCGCTGCCGAGCTGATCCGTGGACATGGCGGTGAGTTGAAGCTGGAAAGAACCGGTCCCGAAGGAACCGAGTTCTCCATAAGCTTGCCCAAAGCAGTTATCGGTCACGGTCAGGCCGCCGAGTAGGCGTTGGGAAACCAGCTTTCTCAACTTCACTACTTTGATGTCGTGTGAAGAAAGGCTGCGTTGCGAGGGTCCGTTGGACAGGGTTGACGGGTTTTGCAAAGCAAGTTACCGATTGGTAAGTTACCAGTTGGTAACAGCTAGGGAGGAATACATGTTCAACTCGGTCTCCGTCGCGGTCTGCGCGGCTGTTCTTTCGTTCACTGCGACTTCGGCATTTGCAGAATGGCAGCCGGACAAACCCATAAACATCATCGTGCCATGGTCGGCTGGTGGCTCGACAGATCAGGTGACCCGCGTGGTCGCGCCAATCCTGGAAGAGGCACTTGGCACCCCGGTCGTTGTGGTGAACCAGCCCGGCGCGTCTGGATCGATCGGCACGAAAGCGGCTCTCGATGCGCCGCGTGACGGTTATACCTGGACGGCGAACGCGATTGCCAACAACGCGACCTATTCGGTGACCGGGTTGATCGAGGACACTTCGATCGAAGACTACGCGATCTATCTTCATGTCGCCAATGTGCCGGTGGTCAGCGTAAACGCGGACGCCCCCTACGCCAATTTCGGTGAACTTCTCGAAGCCATGAAAGGCGGCGATGTGACCGTCGGCACAGCGGGTGTGAACTCGTCCGGTGGTATGGCGCTGGCGGCCATAAAGGAGGCCTCGGGCGGTGAGTTTGGCGCCCGTGCCGTCACGTATGACGGTGGTAACCCTGCCGTTCTTGCGGCGGCTTCGGGCGAAGTGGTCGCCACGACCCAGCTTGCCGTGGAACAGACCGAAATGATCAAAGCGGGAAAGCTGCGTGCCCTTGCGGTACTTTCCGATAAAGCGCTGAGCGTTGAAGGTATCGACCCGATCCCTCCGATCACCGAATGGCTGTCCGATATGCATATCGCGCCTGACTATTTCGGCGTGTTCATCCCCGCCGGCGCGCCGCAAGAGGTTTATGACACCGTCGACAAGGTCTGGGCCGAGCATGTGATGAATTCCGAGACCCTGGCCGCCTATGCCCTGGAAAGGGGCGCGGATTTCGACCCATCCTTCGGCGAAAAGGCCCGCGAGCGTGCCATGCCGGTGGTGATCGCCGAGGCCTGCGCCCGCGTCACCCGTGGCGAAGCGGTGGTCGACCCCTCAGAGATCGGAATTGACTGCCCGGCCGAGTGATGCGTGTCACGCACTGAAAAACGAGTGTGAGGCAGAGACCGCCTTTGCCTCACAGACCTGCTAAGCAAAACCTCATCGAACCGAGTATCCGTGTATGCGCTTTGATTCCGCAGTTGCAGATCGTGTGACCGCCTTCGTCCTGTTCGCCCTTGGCGCAGCGATGACCTGGGGTGGGTTCGTGATGGACCGGCTGGAGGTCCGCCAGATCCACCCCGCCTCGATCCCTGGTCTCGTGCCAATGATCCTGGGTGTCGCGATGATGCTCTGCGCGGTCCTGCTGACGTTGAATGCTGACAAGATCGAGCGCACGGAACTTGAGACAGGCTCGTGGTCCAGCTTCGCCTTTTCCGCGCTTTGGAGTTGTTTCTTTGCGATTGTCCTCGTCAGCCGGATCCCCTTTGCCGCTGCAACGGCGATCTATGTTGCGGGCTTTGCGGGTTGGTTCCTGCTGCCCGACACACCAGCCGCCAACAGGTGGAAGAAGGCGCTTCTCATCCTTGGCTTTGGTGTCATCACTGCAATCGCCGTATCAACCCTGTTCCGCTATGGGTTTCTGGTGAGGCTTCCCTGATGGAAGCGCTCCATCAGTTTGGATTGGCCTTGGGCGCGCTTTTGACGCCGACAAGCGTTTTTCACGTGGCCTGGGCGACGCTTCTGGGCATCTTCGTGGGCTCGCTCCCCGGACTGACGGCGACCATGGGTGTGGCTCTGCTGACCACGCTCACGTACACGATGGAGCGCGATGCCGCGATCCTTGTTCTGATCTGCATGTATGTGGGCGCAATCTATGGCGGTTCGCGCAGCGCGATCCTTTTGAACATTCCCGGCACGCCCGCCTCGGCGGCAACCTCGCTTGACGGGTTTCCTTTGGCGCAGCGGGGAGAGGCCGGTTACGCCATGGGCCTTGCCACTGCCGGATCCGCGTTCGGCACGCTGGTCGGCATTCTGTTGCTGGTGATGCTTGCTCCGCCGTTGGCCGCCATTGCGTTTGACTTCGGATCCTTCGAGTTCTTCTGGCTGGCTGTCTTCGGCATTGTCATCTCGGGCCAACTCACGGGTGGCGTGACGCCTCTTAAAGGGTACATCGCCGGGCTTCTGGGATTGATGGTCGCCATGATCGGGTCGGAAGGGATCCATGCCCACGTGCGGTTCAACCTGGGCATGGATCCGTTAAATGGGGGTATTGGCCTGATCCCCGCCATGGTCGGGGCCTTCGGATTTGCCGAGGTGCTGACCGTGATGTACCGGCGTAAAGCGGAGCTGGCCGAGAAAAAGGCCGACCGGGTGCTGCCGAAGCTTGTGGACCTGTTCAAATACAAATTCACCATTCTGCGCTCGGGTGTCATCGGCACGCTGGTCGGGATTATCCCGGGCGTGGGTGAGGACATCGGTGCCTGGGCCTCCTACGCCGCCGCCCGCCGCACCAGTCGCGAGAAGGACCGGTTCGGCAATGGCTCCAAAGAAGGGCTGACGGCGGCAGAGACGGGCAACTCGGCCGTGGTACCCGGCGCGCTGATCCCGGCACTGACCCTCGCCGTTCCCGGTTCGGCGCCCGCCGCTGTGCTGATCGCGGCGTTGTTCCTGCACGGTATCCGGCCCGGGCCGATGATCATGATCGAGCAACCGACCTTCATCTATTCTGTTGCCGCCATGCTGGTGCTCGCCACCCTTGCCATCCTGATTTATGGCTTGTCGCTGACGCGCCTTTTCATCCTGGTTCTGCGCATCCCGCGAGAGTTGCTGATGCCGGTTGTGTTTACCCTCTGCGTGATCGGCCCTTACGCCCTGACCCAAAGGGTGTTCGACATCTGGGTCATGGTTGTCTTCGGGCTGATCGGGTTTGTGCTGCGACAGATGAACTATCCGATGGCGCCGCTGGTCCTCGGCATCATCCTTGGCGCCTTGCTCGACAAGAGCCTTCGTCGTGGTCTGACCTTGACCGACGGAGACCTGACGCCGTTCTTCACCCGCCCCATTTCGGCGCTGTTCGTTGTTATCATTGTGCTGTCCATCGTTGCTGGCTTAAAGCCGGTGCGCCAGGCCTTTGCCCGGCTTGGTCGATCCGATGGCGAAAGGACAGATGTATGAGCAAGACGGAAAGCCGCCCGCGCCACGCAGGCGCAACCCGCCGCCGCATTCTCGAGGCCGCGTTGGGCGAGTTCTCGACCCACGGTTATGGCGGGGCGCGGGTGGATCGGGTGGCGACGACGGCGGAAGTCTCAAAGCCGATGATTTATAACTATTTTGGCGACAAGGACGCGTTGTACAAAGCCGCACTGAAAGAAGCTTATGTCCAGATCCGCGAAGGTGAGCGCCAGATCGCGACGGAGCATATGGACCCCGAGGACGCCATTCGCGAACTGACCCGCTTTACCATGGCGCATTTCATCCAGAAGCCGTGGTTCATCTCGATGCTCAATACCGAAAATCTGCGCCGCGGCGAAACGGTGCGCGAGATCGATGATGTGGCCGAAATCCAGTCGACCATGATCGCGCAGATGGGTCACATCCTTGAGCGCGGTGTCGCACAGGCCCGGTTCCGGCCCGGCATCGACCCGGTTGAGCTTTACATCATGATGGCGTCGCTGTGTTTTTTCCCGGTTTCGAACCAGCACACACTACGGGTCGTTTTCCGGGCGCCGATTGACAAAGCCTGGCTGACCCGCCGCGCCGAGGAAGCCGGCGAGATGCTGGTGCGGTACCTGCGGGCAGACCCGACGGGCTGAGAGATAGAAGAAAGGGACGACCGAATGACGGAACAAAGAATTGGTATCATCATGCACGGGGTCACGGGCCGCATGGGGATGAACCAGCACCTGATCCGGTCAGTCCTCGCAATCCGTGAACAGGGTGGTTTGGCACTGAAGGATGGGACGCGGCTGATGCCCGACCCGATCATCGTCGGACGCGATGGACGCAAGATCGAGGCACTGGCCAAGGCGCATGGCGTTGCCCGCTGGACCACTGATCTGGATGCAGCGCTTGCGAATCCCGACGACATCCTCTTCTTCGATGCTGCCTCGACACAGCTTAGACCCGGATTGCTGCGCCGCGCGATTGATGCGGGCAAGCATGTCTATTGTGAAAAGCCGATATCGGAAGGTTTGGAAGACGCCATTTCCATCGCGCGCTATGCCGCCGAGAAAGGCGTCAAAAACGGTATCGTCCACGACAAGCTCGACCTGCCGGGGCTGTTGAAGCTAAAGCGTTTGCGGGAGTCCGGGTTCTTCGGGCGCATGCTCTCGGTAAAGGGCGAGTTCGGGTATTGGGTGTTCGAAGGCGACTGGATGCCTGCGCAGCGTCCGTCGTGGAACTACCGTGCGGCAGATGGCGGCGGGATCATCTCGGATATGCTCTGTCACTGGCGCTATG
Source organism: Pseudomonadota bacterium (assembly GCA_039193985.1). Classification (GTDB taxonomy): domain Bacteria; phylum Pseudomonadota; class Alphaproteobacteria; order Rhodobacterales; family Rhodobacteraceae; genus JAJDOD01. The sequence continues at coordinate 4,270 of JBCCWG010000081.1, read as the reverse complement.
TGCTCGACAACGTTGTCGCGCCGGTCAAATCGGTCAGCTGCCTCGGTGCCACACACATTGCCATTCGTTGGGACGAGGCGGGTGCGCAATACACTGCAGATGCCGACGACGCGGCTTACGCGACATTCCTGCTGGAAGGCGACATCGTCGCCCATATCAACTCAAGCTGGTGCACCCGTGTGCGCCGCGACGATCTGGTGACCTTTCAGATCGACGGCACTCATGGTTCGGCGGTGGCGGGCCTCCATTCCTGCCGCTCGCAACACCGGGTGAACACGCCGAAACCGGTCTGGAACCCGGATGAGCCACAGACGCTCGACTTCTACGACGGCTGGGATGAGGTGCCGGACAACACCGTCTACGACAACGGCTTCAAAGTACAATGGGAGGCGTTCCTGCGTCACGTGGTCGAGGACGGCCCCTGGAACTATACGCTGCTGGAAGGCGCAAAGGGCGTGCAACTGGCCGAAGCGGGCTATCAAAGCTGGAAAGAACGCCGCTGGATCGATCTTGAGGACTTGAACATATGACGACACTGAAGCTTCCCGGTGGAACGGTTACGTTGTCGGCGGGGCCAGTGCCCGAGGCTGGCCAAGCATGGAACCGCACTGCGATTGCCGCAGCGCATGTGGTGGCTGACCCGATGGTTGAGGCGGAGCCTTGGCTCGATTGTCCGATGGATTGGGATCGAACTCTGGCCTTTCGCGAACACCTCTGGTCGCTTGGCCTGGGCGTGGCCGAGGCGATGGACACCGCGCAACGAGGTATGGGGCTGGACTGGCCAACCTCACTCGAATTGATCCAGCGCTCAACGGCGATGGCCAAGGCGGGCGGACATCTGATCGCCTCCGGCGCAGGCACCGATCACCTGACGCCTGGCCCCGACGTGACACTGGATCAGGTCATCGCAGCCTATGAAGAGCAATGCGAGGCGGTCGAGGCCGCAGGCAGCGGCGTCATCATGATGGCCAGCCGCGCATTGGTGCAGGCTGCCAAAAGCCCAGACGACTATGCAAAGGTGTACGCGCGCGTTCTGGGTGGTCTCTCGAAACCTGCGATCCTGCATTGGCTGGGTGAGATGTTCGACCCTGCGTTGCAGGGCTATTGGGGATCGGACGATCACTTGGTTGCCATGGAAACCGCGTTGTCGGTCATCAACGACAACGCCGACAAGGTCGAAGGGATCAAAATTTCGCTTCTTTCCGCCGAGAAGGAGATCACCATGCGCCGCCGCCTGCCAGATGGGGTGCGGATGTACACAGGTGATGACTTCAACTATCCTGACCTGATCGCGGGGGATGAGCACGGCCATAGCGACGCCCTGCTTGGCATCTTCGACCCAATTGCCGGTGTTGCGGCCCGCGCGCTTGGACAACTCGCTGCGGGCGATCTTGAGGGCTACCACGCAACATTTGCACCCAGCGTCCCACTTTCGCGGCACATCTTCAAAGCGCCGACCCGGTTCTACAAGACCGGCGTCGTGTTCATGGCCTATCTCACCGGCCACCAGGACCATTTCACCATGATCGGCGGACAGGAAAGCACCCGCTCAACCTTGCATCTTGCCGAGATCATCCGGCTGGCCAATGCCTCGGGCCTCTTTACCGATCCCGAACTTGCTGCGGACCGGGCACGACCTGTCTTTGCTGCACGGGGCGTGGAGGTCTGAGGATGCTGACAGCGGACCGCCTTTCTCTGAACACTGCGACCGTCAAGGAACAATGGACACTGGCCCAATGCATCGACGGGGTCGCCCGCCACGGGCTGGGCGGCATCGCGCCCTGGCGCGACAAGTTGCAGGAGATGGGGGCCGACAATGCCGCCCGTGCCATACGAGACGCAGGTATTGATGTCTCGGGTCTCTGCCGCGGCGGCTGGTACACCGCCGATGGAGCATTGACGCCATCCGTGCTCGACGACAACTACCGTGCCGTCGACGAGGCCGCGACCATTGCGGCCGCCTGCCTTGTTATGGTCGTCGGTGGCTTGCCCGCAGGGTCCAAGGACATCTCTGGAGCACGCCAAATCGTGCGCGACGGGCTGGCCATGACCCTGGAATATGCGCGCAAGGCGGGCGTTTCGATCGCCATCGAACCGTTGCACCCGATGTATGCCGGAGACCGCGCGGTGGTGAATACCATGGCCCAGTCGCTCGACCTCTGCGACGAATTGGGCGATGGTATCGGTGTTGCCATGGACGCCTATCACGTCTGGTGGGATCCGGACCTGAGTACTCAGATCAAACGCGCCGGGAAGGACCGGATGCTCGCCTTTCACATCTGCGACTGGCTCGTCCCGACCCAAGACATGCTCACCGATCGCGGCATGATGGGTGATGGTGTGATCGACATCGCGGGCATTCGTGCCGAGGTCGAGGCCATCGGGTTTGACGGATTGAACGAAGTTGAAATCTTCTCGGCAGAGACCTGGTGGAAGGCGGATCCCGACACTGTGCTGGCGACTATGATCGCACGGGGTCGTTCATGCTAGCGAAGGTATCTCGGTCCTTGAAGGTTGGTGGGACGACGAACCGCGCGGTACCAAAAACCGTCTGCGAGTTCGCCACATGTCTCGTCCCAAAATCCCAAAAAGCACCTTGCCAACCGATGCGATGCCCGGTATCTCCCGGCTGCTCGCGCGCTGGTAGCTCAGCTGGATAGAGTACCTGACTACGAATCAGGGGGTCGGGGGTTCGAATCCTCCCCAGCGCGCCAAAATCCCGACGACGCTCCATCATGAAAAACAGATCGTTGTTGCAGGCGCGTAAACGAAAGCGGGCAAGAGCAGTGACTGTTCGCGTTTGAGTAGCAGGTGTTGCGGCAGAGAGTGTCGGGATCAGAGCGCGGTTTGTCGGCTCTTGACCTCTGTGCATATCCAATTTGACATGAATGCACAGCTTACGAAAAATGTCTCATATTTTCGACGTTTACCTCTTGATCGGTGGATTGACCGACGCTACCTGCGGGTCAGAAGCGATTTCTTTTTTTACCCACCCGAGCCCGTTGGAGGCGTAGATGCTGACACGTGACAAACTGATCCGGGAAGCCCGTATGCGCGGGGGCAATCTGCCCGCGTTTTTGGTGATCTATGGTTTGATTGTCGGCACTATGGTGGGGACCGCCCTCGCCATGACGTGACGGGGCGGTCCGGGGTCTGATCAGACTTCGGCGGCCTCACCGATATTGTCGACGCCGCGCTCTTCCAGAACCTGGGTCAGCCAGTTTGGATCCATCTCGGGCACTGAAGATAGAAGAAGTTCGGTGTAGGCATGATGCGGCGGCTTGAACATCACATCCTTCGGCCCCTGTTCGACGACCTTGCCGTATTGCATCACCACAACCTCGTCCGCGATGGCACGGACGGTGGCCAGGTCGTGGGTGATGAACATGAAAGCCAGATTCAGCTCTTTCTGCAGCCGGTCGAGGAGGCGTAGGATGCCCTCGGCCACCAGCTGATCCAGCGCGCTGGTCACCTCGTCGCAAATGATGAACTCGGGCTCGGCGGCAAGCGCGCGGGCGATGCCGATGCGCTGTTTTTGGCCGCCTGAAAGCTCTGGCGGGAAACGATTATAGAATTTGGCCGGATCAAGCTCGATCAGATCCAGAAGTTCGTCCACCCGCTGTTTGAGCGCGGTGCCCGTTAGCCCCGAATAGAACTGCGCAGGGCGCCCGATGATTTCGCTGATGCGGACCTTCGGGTTAAGCGCTGTGTCGGCCATCTGATAGATCATCTGAGCCTGGCGCAACTGGTCCCGGGTCCGGTCCGTGTACTTGGGTGGAAGGGGCTCACCCTTGCACAAGACCTGACCTTCTGACGGGGGCAGAAGCCCGGTGATCACACGGGCCGTGGTCGACTTGCCCGACCCGGATTCGCCCACAACTGCCACCGTCATACCCGGATAGATGTCGAACGAGACGTCGTCGAGGACCTTGGCGCTGCCGGTATAGCTGGCGTGCACGTTCTGGACCGAGATCAGCGGCGTTTCGTTCTCTGGCCGCGTTTTTTGCGGGCGTTCGAAGCTGCGAACTGCCCAGAGGCTTTTCGTGTATTCCTCCTTAGGGCTGTCGAGCATCGTTTGCGTCGGCGCTTCCTCGACCTCTTCACCGCGAAGCAGCACCTTGATCGTATCGGCCATCTGAGCCACGACGGCGAGGTCGTGGGTGATATAGATCGCCGCAGTGTTGAACTGATCGACAATGTCGCGGATGGCCGCAAGAACCTCGATCTGGGTTGTTACATCAAGCGCTGTGGTCGGTTCATCGAAGATGAT
>JBCCWG010000080.1:0-15199 GCA_039193985.1 Pseudomonadota bacterium | reverse complement strand
CCGGTTTGAACCGATACCCCCTTGCAATACGCGCCGACCTGTCATATCCCGCGCGAACTTCACAGGCAGGGCTTGGGCCTTTCGGGGAGACATCCCGTCAGGTCCGCCGGTTGCCCCGGACCCGTTCCGGGGCCTCATGGCTCTGCCGAGGCGCAAACCGGAAAGGAATTTGGACATGGCGCTCCCTGAGTTTTCATTGCGTCAGCTGCTTGAAGCTGGCGTGCACTTCGGTCACCAGACACAACGCTGGAACCCCCGTATGGGCGAGTTCATCTATGGCGACCGCAACGGCATTCACATCCTCGACCTGACCCAGACCGTGCCCATGCTGGATGCGGCGCTGAACGTGATTCGCGAGACTGTCGCAAAGGGCGGTCGCGTGCTCTTCGTCGGCACCAAGCGGCAGGCTCAAAAACCTGTGGCTGAGGCCGCCGAGCGCTGTGCGCAATACTATATGAATCACCGCTGGCTGGGTGGTACGCTGACCAATTGGAAGACCGTGTCGCAGTCGATCCAGCGGCTCAAGGCCATCGACGAACAGATGCTGGAAGGCGCGGAAGGCCTGACCAAGAAAGAGCGCTTGGGCATGGAGCGTGAGCAGGCCAAACTGCAAGCCTCGCTGGGTGGTATCCGCGAGATGGGCGGTGTGCCTGATCTTTTGTTCGTCATCGACGTCAACAAGGAAGACCTCGCCATCGCTGAAGCCAAAAAGCTGGGCATCCCGGTCGTGGCTATCGTCGACACCAACTGCTCGCCCGACGGCATCGACTATATCATCCCGGGCAATGACGATGCGGCCCGTGCGATCGGACTCTATTGCGATCTCGCCAGCCGCGCGGCGCTCGACGGCATGAGCGCCCAGCTTGGCGCCGCCGGTGTCGATATCGGCGCCATGGAAGACGCAGTCGAGGAAGCGGTGGAAGAGGGGGCAACCCCCGAGGAAGCCGCCGAGGCTGTGGTTGAGGGCGAAGCCGAAAAGGCCGAGTAACACTGTCATCGGATTGACATCGAAGGCGCGGTATAGCGCCTTCATTACCTGTTCTAAGATACTGAGGAGAGCCGAAAAATGGCGATCACAGCAGCACTCGTGAAAGAACTGCGCGACACGACGGGCGCAGGCATGATGGACGCAAAGAAAGCGTTGACCGAAACCGACGGCGATATGGACGCCGCCATGGACTGGTTGCGGACCAAGGGCCTCGCGAAGGCCGACAAAAAGGCTGGCCGGACGGCGGCTGAAGGTCTGGTCGCGGTGAAGACCGACGGTGGAGTAGGGGTTGCCGTCGAGGTGAACTCCGAGACCGACTTTGTCGCCAAGAACACCGAGTTTCAGGCGATGGTGGCGAGCTTTGCGAACACAGCTCTCATGGTGGACGACATCGAAGCGCTGAAGGATGCCGACATCGGCGGCAAAGCGGCATCGGAAGTGCTGACCGATGCCATTGCGAAGATCGGTGAAAACATGTCGATCCGCAGGATGGCAAAGATCACCGGCGATAGCGTGTGTTCCTATGTGCACAACGCGGCTGCCGAGGATATGGGCCAGATTGGTGTGCTTGTCGCTTTCACCGGTGCCAATGTGGATGTCGCACGTCAGGTCGCCATGCACATCGCCGCCGTCAACCCGAGCGCGCTGTCAGAGGCTGATCTTGACGCCGCAGTCGTGGAAAAAGAGCGTTCGATCCAGATCGAGATTGCGCGCGAAAGCGGCAAACCCGAGCAGGTGATCGAGAAGATGATCGAAGGCCGGATGAAAAAGTTCATCGCGGAATCGACGCTGCTCAACCAGGCATTCGTCGTGAACCCGGACCTGACTGTTGCACAAGCTGCAGAAGAGGCTGGGATCGCGATCACCGGCTACGTGCGCATGGAAGTCGGCGAAGGCATCGAGAAGAAGTCGGAAGACTTCGCCGCCGAGGTCGCCAAGGCCGCTGGCGCCTAAGCACTTATTATTGAAAGTGAAACCGGCGTTGGGGCAGCTCAGCGCCGGTTTTCTTTTACGAGGTCCATCAAGAAGACTGCACAAGGTGCGTTTGGCCTCCAAAGCCCAGGCAGGACTTCGAAGAGGTCAAAGCCCATCGCCGCATAGAACGCCCGTGTCTGACCGTAATTGTCGTCCCGCACGGACGCATCCAGCGTCTTTACCGAGAGAAACCGGATGTCGCGCGCAAGGCACCAGGACGCGGCTGCCTGGACAAGCTGCCTGCCGATCCCTTGGCGGCGGTGCGTCGGCAAAACGCCCATGACGTAGATCTCAGCATGGTGCGGGGTGTGGCGCAGCAGCGAAAGAAACCCCGTTTGTCCATCCTGACCGGAGTGAATCAACATCGGCAGCTCTGATGCCCGTTCAGCATAAGCCTGGCGAGCGTCCATTCGTCCGAACCAAGCCGGCAACGCTTCGAGGACTGTGCGTGCGAGCGCACCATTACCGCGCTCAGTTGCGTCTATTGCCATGAGACGTCCCAAAAAATGGGCGGTGCCGCCGGGACGCAGCACCGCCCAAGAAACCCTTAACCCATCCCGCGCGCGACCAATGGGGATGAAGAACTGGCGCGCACTTCGTACTCACTCTCAGAAAAACCGAAGCAGTGGCGAAAACGCGCCTTGAGCCCCAGCATTCTCCCGAACTCCGATGAAAGACCGAAGAACGGCCGCGGAGTGGTCCGGCGCTTTTAATGATCAAAGAAGCGCAGACCGGTGAACTATGTCGTAAGGATTTCCGTAAGGGAAGCGCTGTTTCGATGTTTTACGGAAACCGTTCATTGTCAGCGGCTTAAGAGCCGAAACCAACGCGAAATGAGAGGAAAGATGCAAGGCGCTGTTCTTATTCAGGCACATAAGTCGAGAATCTACAATATTTACATAATACTGATTATGCGAATCGCTCACAAGCGGAGGGCACATTCTGAACTGGGTTGCGAAAAATCCCCTATCTTGCTGGAAAGCAAGGAGAATGGAATTGGCCCACACTGAGCTGGATTTGCGTGACAGACGCGCAATCGAGGACATGTTCTACGCGAAGCTGTCATTGACTGAGATCGCAACGGCGATCGGCAGGCATCGCTCGACTGTGTATCGAGGCACACTTGAAATCGGTTGCGACACCGAATGTCAGTTACCCCAGAGCATAGCCCGCCCCGCGCACCGTGCGCACCGGGTCTTCGCCGCCGTGTTGACAGAGCGCTTTCCTGAGCCGACCGATGTGAACGTCCACGGTCCGTGTGTCCACATAGATGTCGCGGCCCCAGACACGGTCGAGCAGTTGTTCGCGGGACCAGACGCGTCCGGGTTTTTCCATAAAGTTCGAGAGCAAGCGAAACTCGGTCGGCCCCAGCTTGATGGCCTTGCCGTCGCGCGTCACGCGGTGGGTCTCGGCATCAAGCAGGATGTCATCGAACTCGAGCCGTTCGCCGATTGTCGCAGGTCGGACGCGGCGAAGCTGCGTGCGCACGCGCGCCATAAGCTCGATCACCGAGTAGGGTTTGATGACATAGTCATCCGCCCCGGTCTCAAGCCCCCTCACCCGGTCGGCTTCTTCGGATCGCGCGGTTAGCATGATCACTGGTATTTTCCGGGTGTCGTTGTTCGATTTCAGACGCCGGCAAATCTCGATGCCCGAGACCCCCGGCAACATCCAGTCGAGGATGATGACGTCCGGTTGCGCCTCGTCCACCATGACCAGTGCGTCGTCGCCGGTTTCGGCCTTTGTGACACCAAAGCCCTCGGCTTCGAGATTGTAGGCCAGGACTTCGCGTTGCGCCGGTTCGTCTTCGACCAAAAGCACGCTGGGCTGATCGGCACCCATGGTCTTAGCCCTCTTCCGTCATGAATGGCGTTTCGTCCTGCTTTGTGCGCGCATCGTCCGGAAGCTCGCCGGTGACGAGGTAAACGACCTGCTCGGCAATGTTGGTGACATGGTCGCCCATCCGTTCGCAGTTCTTGGCCACGAAGTGCAGATGCATGCAGGGCGTGATATTGCGCGGGTCTTCCATCATGTGGGTTAGCAGTTCGCGGAACAGCGCGTTGTAAAGCTGGTCGACATCCTCATCCCGTTCGATCACCTGCATCGCCAGGTCCGCATCGCGCTGGATGTAACTGTCGAGCGCATCTTTCAGCATCAATTGCACTTCTCGGGCAAGCTTGCGGACCGAGATGCTGGCGCTGCCGACCGGCGGCGCCTCGGCAACCACGGTCGTGCGCTTGGCCATGTTCTTGGCATAGTCGCCGCAGCGTTCAAGGTTGCTGCTGATTTTGATGACCGTCATCACGGTACGCAAATCGCTTGCGGTCGGCGCACGCAATGCAATGATGCGGGTCGCTTCTTCGTTCACCTGCTCTTCCAACGCATCGATGGCCTTGTCGCCACGGCGCACGGCTTCGGCCTTTTCAAGGTCGCGCCGTTCCAGCGATTCCGCGCCGTCGAGGATGGCGGCTTCGACCAGCCCACCCATTTTCATCAGCATGGCCTGCATGGCTTCGAGGTCCCGGTCGAAAACCGACGCGATATGGGGCTCGTTCATGGTAATTCGTGCTCCCTACCCGATCCGGCCGGTAATGTAGCTTTCCGTGCGGCTGTCATCGGGGTTCGTGAAAATCTTGCCGGTCTCGCCGTATTCGACGAGGTCGCCAAGGTGAAAGAATGCGGTTTTCTGGCTGACGCGAGCGGCCTGCTGCATTGAATGCGTGACGATCACGACCGAATAGTTCTGGCGCAGCTCATCGATCAATTCCTCGACCTGCGCGGTCGCAATCGGGTCGAGAGCCGAACAGGGTTCGTCCATCAACAGAACTTCCGGCGCCGTGGCCACCGCTCGCGCGATGCAAAGGCGCTGCTGCTGACCCCCGGAAAGTCCGGTGCCGGGTTCGCCCAACCGGTCCTTTGCCTCATCCCAGATCGCCGCACGGCGCAGCGATTTCTCAACGATTTCATCCAGTTCCGCCTTGTTTTTGGCAAGGCCGTGAATGCGCGGGCCATAGGCAACATTGTCATAGATCGACTTCGGGAACGGGTTCGGTTTCTGAAACACCATGCCGACTTTTGCGCGCAACTGCACCGGGTCGACCTTGGCATGGTAGATATCCTCATCATCCAGATGGATATCGCCGGTCACACGGCAGATTGGGATCGTGTCGTTCATCCGGTTCAGACAGCGCAGGAAGGTCGACTTGCCGCAGCCCGAGGGGCCGATGAACGCGGTGACCGTCTTGTCTTCGATATCGACGTTCACGTTTTTGATGGCATGATTTTCGCCGTAGTAGACGTTGACATCTTTGGCGTGGATCTTGGTGTCATTCATGCCGGTTGTCCGTTGGATGATGCGCATATCGTTCATGGGTCGTCCCTCTCTACCAGCGGCGCTCGAAGCGACGGCGAAGGATAATGGCGAGTGTATTCATCGCGAGCAGGAAGACCAGCAGCACGATAATGGCACCCGAAGCACGCTCGACAAAGGCCGGGTCGGCGCGTTGCGTCCAGTTGTAAACCTGCACCGGCAAAGCGGATGCGGGGTCGAAAAAACCCTCTGGCGGACCGGAGGGGTACTCGCGGACGAAGGCCACCATGCCGATCAGCAAAAGCGGCGCAGTCTCGCCCAACGCCTGTGCCAGCCCAATGATCGTGCCAGTCAGGATGCCGGGCATCGCCAGCGGCAGCACGTGGTGAAACACCGTCTGCATTTTCGAGGCTCCTACCCCAAGTGCGGCTTCGCGGATCGAGGGCGGCACGGCCTTGAGCGAGGCGCGCGTTGCGATGATGATCGTGGGCAGCGTCATCAGTGTGAGGACGAGGCCGCCGACGATGGGCGCAGACTGCGGCAGCCCGGCGAAGTTGATGAAGATCGCCAGACCGAGAATGCCGAACACGATGGACGGGACAGCCGCCAGGTTCGAGATATTCACCTCGATCAGGTCGGTTATCCGGTTCTTCGGCGCAAACTCTTCAAGATAGATCGACGCGGCGACACCAATCGGCAGGGCCAGTAACAGCACGACGATCATCATGTAGAGACTGCCCAAGATTGCTACGCCCAAACCCGCCACCTCGGGGCGGTTCTCGGAGGCATCGGGCCAGACCATGAAGTTCCAGTTGAACCGGGTCTCAAGCACGCCTGCCTCTTTCAGCGCATCGGCAAGCTGCAACTGCTGGGGCGAGATGTTGCCGTCTAGTTCGGCACTCGCCATCGTCACGCGGCCCTTGTAATAGCCGTCGATGCGTCCCGAGGCGACGAATTCAAACGTGCGCGTCTCGCCCACAACCTCGGGGTTGGCGAGAACGAAGTTCCGCATTTGCGCGGCGGCTTCGCGTGATATCAGGTCTTGGGGGTCATCCAAGCCTTCAATCTCAATGCCCTTTGCTGCAATCGCGGCGTCCATCGCATCGCGGATCAACGGCGCATACCCAAAGGTCGACACCTTGGCCATCTCGGCGCGGTCTCGGGTACCGGTCTTGTCCAGCTTGTCTTCGGCCAGTTGGACGTCCAGCGTTATGAAGGTCTGATAGAACGCGCCCGAGCCGTTCTTGATGATCGAGGTCATCAGGAACAACAGCGCCAGCACCGCAACCGAGATCGCGATGATACCGTACAGCTTGAACCGGGCCTCGGCGGCGTTGCGCTTTTTGGTGCGCACATCAAGCGACAGGATCGAGGATTTTTTGGCGGGCGTGTCGTCGCTGGCAGGCCCCGCGGTCATATCGGTCATTCGTATTGCTCCCGATAGCGGCGCACGATCCAGAGCGCGAGCACGTTGAGACAAAGGGTGATTACAAAGAGCGTCAGGCCAAGCGCGAAGGCGACCAGCGTCTCGGGGCTTGAAAAGTCCGTGTCGCCCGTCAACTGGCTGACAATCTTGACCGTGACTGTTGTCATCGCTTCGAACGGATTCACAAGCTCACCCAGTCCCCTATCGAACTGCGCCGCCGCGGCCCCTGCCCCCAGCACCACGATCATCGTCTCGCCAATCGCGCGGGACGCGGCCAAAAGGACCGCGCCAACGATCCCCGGAAGGGCGGCGGGAACGATCACCTGTCGGATGGTCTCGGACTGGGTCGCACCCAGACCATAGGAGCCGTCGCGCATCGCCTGCGGCACCGCGTTGATGATGTCATCGGACAGCGACGACACGAACGGGATCAGCATGATGCCCATCACAAGCCCGGCGGTCATGACACTGGACGAGCTTTCGCCCAAGCCAAGCGGCTGTGCGAAGTAGTCCCTTAGCATGGGCCCGATGGTGATCAGCGCAAAGAGGCCGTAAACGATTGTCGGGATACCGGCGAGGATCTCGATCAGCGGCTTGGCAAAGGACCGGACCCGTTTCGACGCGTACTCCGACAGGTAAATCGCGGCGAAAAGACCCACGGGCACCGCCACCAGCAAGGCTACGAGCGAGATATAGAGTGTCCCCCACAGCAAGGGCAGGATCGCAAGGTCGCTGTCGCCCCGGAAATCCGGGGACCAGACCGTCCCGAAGAAGAAGTCCTGCCAGGGATGCGCCGAAAAGAAGTTGCGCGTCTCGAACAGCATCGACAACACGATGCCCAGCGTTGTCAGGATCGCAATCGATGCAGCGCCCATAAGAACCAGCAGGATACCGTTCTCGACGGTGTTGCGCGCACGGAAGTCCTTGTGGGTGACTATGTACGAGACGCCGAACCCCCCAAGCGCCACCAGCAGCACTGCAACCCACATGAGTCGCGCGCCCGTGTTCGACATGGTGCGGTACTGTTGTGCCGCATCGAGGATGGCCGGTTCAACATTTGACCCAAGCGCCACGCCGACCTCGCCCAGCCGGTCGCGCACATTGGTGAATTCACTGCGCATCGCCGTAACGTCGTCTTCGGACATGCGTCCGGTGTCGACCAGCACGTTCAGGCCTTCGGCCACGCGGCGGACATCGGACATCACAAGGCTGAGGTTCGACCCCTCGGCGACCGAGGTCTCCGGGATGAGGCTGGTGACGCGATTATCAATGTAAAGAGGCTGAGCCAGCAGCCACAGGACCAGTAATCCAAGTGCTGGCGTAACGACCGTCAGCGCGACGTTGTACCCATAATAGGATGGAAGCGAGTGGAGGCCCTGGATGCTGCCACCTGCCGAAGCAAGTGCCCGCGAGCGGCCCATAAAGTACCCGATGGATGCAATCGCAATCACAATCAGGAATAGCCAGTAAAGTGGCATGTCGCCCCTGCCCCATCAGAAAGTGTGTCGTCAGAAGGCGGAGGGGCCGCAGATGCCGCCCCTCCACGCGTTTACTCTGGCTTTAGGAACCCGAGCCCATCGTCTCTTCGTTCTCGACCGCCATCTGCGTCTTGGTCAGCTCAGGGTCGGACACGAGGCCGTACTGGGCCAGCGGGCCGTCGCCACCGGCGATCTCGTCCGACACGAAGAAAGCAGCGTACTCTTTCAGGCCGGGGATCACACCGATATGGGCGCCTTTGATGTAGAAGTAGAGCGGACGCGACACGGGGTATTCGCCCGAGGCCACCGTTTCAGTCGACGGGGCGACGCCCGACATCGTTGCGACTTTCAACTTGTCCTGGTTGTTCTCATAGAACGCCAGACCGAAGATGCCGACACCGTTGGGGTTCGCATCGATGCGGGCCAGCGTTTCCGTATAGTCACCGTCGATGTCGATCGAACGACCGTCCGAGCGCAGCGACATGCAAGCGCCTTCTGCGTCATCCTCCGACATGCCGCCATCGATCATGGCCTGCATAGCGCCGGTCGCTTCGCAACCTGCCAGCACGACCTTTTCTTCGAAGACTTCACGGGTGCCGTGCTTGGTGCCCGGAGGGAACGCCATGATATCAACCGCCGGCAGGTCGGGGTTGAAATCCGCCCACTGCGTGTGGGGGTTGTCGACGATCTGACCATCGACCAGAACCTGATCGCTAAGGGCGTTAAAGATGTCTGCAGGCTCGAATGCCGTGAAAGCCGGGCCATCGATCTGGCTGGCGAAGACGATGCCGTCATAGCCGAACTGGACTTCGATGATGTCGGTTACACCGGCATCGGCGCAGGCTGCAACCTCGCCCTCGCGGATCTTCCGCGACGAGTTTGCGATGTCGATTGTGTTGACGCCAACACCTTCGCAGAAGCGCTTGAGGCCTGCCGACGAACCACCCGATTCGATAACCGGCGTTGGGAAGTCGAAGTTTTCGCCAAAAGCCTCTGCCACGATCGAGGCGTAAGGCAGAACAGTGGATGAGCCAGCGACCTGAACTTGGTCGCGAGCGGCAGCAGCCGTTGCGGAAACAGCAATGATCGCCAGGACTGAGGCGGTCAGCTTTGCGTTCAGCATGGAAATATCTCCCAGTGGTTAGGACGAGCCGCCCCACGCGGCCCTTGGCGCACGGCTTAGAGCGCCGCGACAATGCTTTTGTGACAGTTTTGTAACGGTTTTGTGACGGTGACGCGGGGTCAGTTCTGACCGGCGCGCCCCTCGGCAATGCGCAATGGCAGAATAATCGAGAACTTGCTGCCCTTTTCCCGTTCGCTCTCAATGCGCAAGCGGCCTCGGTGCCGGTTCACGATATGCTTCACGATGGCCAGACCAAGCCCCGTGCCACCCATTTCGCGCGAACGATGCGTATCGATTCGATAGAATCGCTCGGTCAGGCGCGGGATGTGGATCGGATCGATTCCCTCGCCCTGATCCTCGACCGTCAGGACCACCGCGTCCTGTCGGACCATGGGGTGGTCCCCCTGGACGCTGACGGACACGCGCACCGTAGACCCGTCCGGCGAATACTTGATCGCGTTCTCCAGCAAATTGGTTGCGACCTGGCTCAACTGGTCCATGTCCCCCGGTATGACGATCTCGTCCTCCGGCAGGTCCGAGTTTACCTGCGACCCCTTGCTGGCCGCCAAAGCCCCCAGAGCGTGCGTGACCGAGCGAACGACGGTCACAAAGTCAACTGGTTCGGTGGGGCGCATACGCTCTTCCGCCTCGACCCGGCTGAGCGACAGCAGGTCGCCCACCAGGCGGTTCATCCGGCTGGCTTCCTTTTGCATGATCTCCAGAAAACGGGCCCGGGCCACACTGTCGTGGCGCGCAGCGCCCCCCAGCGTCTCGATAAATCCCATCAGAGCGGTCAGCGGCGTGCGCAACTCGTGACTGACATTGGCCACGAAATCCCGCCGCATCTGAAAAGCTTCCTCCATTACGGTACGGTCTTCGAAACAGATGATGACATGCCCGTCCGCAAGGCTGGTGCAGGTCGCATGCAAGGTGAGATCCCTGCGCGCCTCGGTCGTAAGGTATTGCGCCTTTACAGTTGACTTCGAGGTGATCGCACGTTCCACCGCATCAAGAAGCGTCGGCTGCCGCAGGACTGTAATATAGTGCCGCCCTTCAATTACGTCACCGAAGATAAGCCGCGCGCCGGCATTGGTCGCCGCAATACGTCCGTCCGCTTCCACCAATAGTGTTGGGATCGGTATGGCCTCGACGAGATTTTGGATCATGTGACTGTTTTGCGTAGCCGCTTGTGACCGGCATACTTCAGGCTGCGTCAGGATAAAACCGGGAAGATCAGAACGGGCATTGCCAGAGTGACCGAAGTTATATTAAGGGTTGAGTGGGCATATTTCACACAACCATTGCATGTTAAGGGGACAACATGGCAAAAAATGGAAACAGCGTCGCAGAAGGTTTTTTTGCATCGCCTGACGGACAGGCAAACCAGATCGTGCGGGCGCTTGCCGTTGGCGATCCAAAGGAGTGGCAACAGCAGGGACATGTTTTGCCATCCGAAGGCTTGGCCTTTATCGGCTTTCATGAAGTGACCGAGGTGACGCTCGACTACCTCCGGCCCGGCACGGTTTTTTCGCCGGTGCTCGCCCGTGGTTTCGATTGCATCGATCTTGCGCTGACGCTGCACAAGCTGGGATTTTCCGGCGAGTATCGCGCCCTCGCCATCGGGTTACCCAAGCCGACCGTCATTGAACGTGAGGTCAAGCAGATGTGCCCGCAACTCGACTTTGGGATCATCGAGCGGCTTTGACAGGCTGACGCCCTTACATCTTGGACAAATCCGACCGGAAAGCCCGCATGCGCGTCCGGTAATGCGCGGCAGCTGCCAGGTTCGCCGCCCGCTGGTCCGCCGTTGTCTCGCGGATGACTTTTCCAGGCATCCCCATCACCAAGCTGCCGTCGGGTATGTGCTTGCCTTCCGTGATCAGCGCCCCTGCCCCGATCAGACATCCCGCACCGATCACAGCGCCATTCAAAACCGTGGCTCCCATCCCGATAAGCGTACCGTCGCCAATCTTGCAGCCATGCAGCATCGCCTTGTGCCCGATGGTACAGTTCTCGCCGACCGTGCAGGGAAAGCCTGGATCTGTGTGAATGACCGTCTGTTCCTGCAGGTTCGTGCCGGCTTCTATAAGGATCGGCTCGTTGTCGCCCCGCAGAACCGAACCGAACCACACCGAAGCGCCCGAACCCAAATGGACATTGCCGATCACATGGGCACCCGGCGCGATCCAGACGTCGTCGTCCTCGGGCAGAACAGGCCTCAGATCACCAAAGGCGTAGAGCGTCATGTGTGTCCCTCGAACTCGGATTGCAACTTGCGCACATGCTCGACAAGGGCCGGTTGCTGGCTGGCGCGCAGACGTTCGGCCGTGACGATGGTTTTCAGCTGCTCTTCCGTGCGGTCCAGATCGTCATTGACGAGCACATAGTTATAGCCGTCCCAATGGCTGATCTCGTCCCAACTGCGATTCATCCGCCGCGCGATCACTTCGGCGCTGTCCTGTCCGCGATCCTCGAGCCGGCGGCGCAGTTCGCCAATTGACGGCGGCAACAAAAAGATCGACAGAACGCTCGAGGCCAGCGCGCTTTTCTGGATTTGCTGCGCGCCCTGCCAGTCGATGTCAAAGAGCACGTCGTTTCCCGCCTCGATCGCGGTCTCAACGGGCCCGAGCGGCGAGCCATAGAAATTGCCGAAGACATGCGCATGTTCCAGCATCTCGCGATCATGCACCATGCGCTTGAAAGTGGTTTCGTCGACAAACTGATAGTCCTGTCCGTCCACTTCGCCGGGCCGGGCCGCGCGCGTCGTGGCAGAGACAGAGAACTGGATACCCGGATCCCACACCCGTAAACGCTTGGCGAGCGTTGATTTTCCAGCGCCCGAGGGCGAGGATAGGATGATAAGGAGGCCGCGTCGTGTCATTCGATATTCTGCACTTGTTCGCGCATCTGATCGATGGCCGCCTTAAGGTCAAGCCCGATCGCGGTCAGCGCGCTCGACTGAGCCTTGGAACAAAGCGTGTTTGCCTCGCGATTGAACTCCTGCATCAGAAAGTCCAGCTTGCGCCCGACGGGGCCTTCTGCCCGCAACAGGTCGCGCGCCGCAGCAATGTGCGCGCCAAGCCGGTCCAGTTCTTCTGTCACATCCGTTTTTACCGCGATCAGGGCCAGTTCCTGGGCCAACCTGCCTTCGTCCGGCATGTCGCCCACATCGAGAAGCCGTGACAAGGCGCGCTGCATGTTCGCTTTCTGCGCCGTCTCACGGTCGCCGAGCGTCTCACCCGCAGCCTCGGTCAGCGACGCTATCTGTTCGAGCTGGTCGGTGAGGATCGTGGCAAGTGCTGCGCCCTCGCGCGCGCGGTCGGCCAGAAACACGTCTACAGCGTGCTTCAGCGTCTCGAAGACCTGCTCTTTTAAAGCGGGTGGATGGGTGCTTGCCGTCTCGGGCGCCTCGACCACACCGCGCATCGCTGCAATCTCGGCCGCCGAGACATCCCTGACCGCGACCCCTGCAGCCCCTGCGGCCTCCGAGATACCGCCGAGAAGGCGCAGCGCGTGCGCCAGACCGTCGGGGCTGAGCGCCGCATCGATCGCCCCTTCATCGCGTGTCAGCTTCAACTGAACCGTCACATTGCCCCGGCCAAGGCGGGTTTGCAGGTACTTGCGCAACTCAGGCTCAAGGCCCGCGATCTCTGGCAATCTTAGACGTAAATCCAGAGACTTACCGTTCACAGCGCGGATGTCGCCGCTCCAGCTCCAGTCGTCCAAACTGCCCTGCACCGCCGCGAAGCCGGTCATCGACATTACCCGTGACGTCACGCGCCCCCCTTTGGCGTTAACCTTCAATTTAGAATTCAAAAGCAAATGCGACCGTTTTGTGGCAGAATTCTGGTTGTGGGGAAAGAGAGGCAGCCGCTTTGGCTGAAATGGTGGAATGATGGGTACAGGTAACGATCAGTCCGACAGCGGCTCGGTTTTCGTATTGGGTGAGCGGCCGCGCACGGATCCGAAGGTCGAGCGGATTGCGACTTACTGGGAAACCGTGCGCGGCAACCGATTGGTGCCCGAGCGCAGTGAGATCGACCCGCGTGGCCTTGAAGGCACGCTCGGTCACGCCTTTATCCTCGAGCGGATCACCGGGGGCCTCGCCCGGTTCCGCATTGCCGGTTCGCATCTGAACCAGTTGACGGGGCTCGAACTGCGGCAAATGCCGATTTCGGCACTGTTTGTGCCCGGATCGCGCGAAGTGCTCGCCGATGCCTTGGTAGCGGTGTTCGAGGAACCGGCGATCGTGCGCATGCAGATCACGTCACCTGGGGGGTTTGGCCGCACGGCGCTGCAGGGTGACATGGTGCTGCTGCCCCTGCGCAGCGACCTTGGCGATGTTGACCGCGTCCTTGGCGGGCTGGTGATGGACGGCAAGATCGGGCGCACGCCCCGCCGGTTCGAAGTCGTCAGCCAGTCGCGGAAATCGCTAACCGGGTATGTCGGAACGACGCGGGGCGCCCCTGTCCTGCCCGCCCGTGAAACCCTGCAACCGCCTGCATTGCAGGAAAAACAGGTGACACCGGCAACGCCGGTCGTGCGCGGACATTTGAAGCTGGTGGTGTCCAACACCTGACCCGCGCCCGGCGCAGTGTGACAGGTCACTCAGCCGCAACCATGTGTGCGCGGCCGGACGCGATGCTTGTCATGCGCTGTTCGTCATGGATAACCAACTGCCGGCGCTGCAGGCTCACCAGCCCCTCGCGCCGAAGCCGCATCACCTGGCGGTTCACGTGAACCACACTGAGACCCAGCAGATCGGCGACGATGGCCTGCGTTATCGGAAAGTCGACGTGACCGCGCAGCGCGCCCTCCAGCCTTTGGCGGTCGTAGATGTCCATCAGGAAGCTGCATACACGTTCGTACGCTGTCATGCGCCCGAGCCGCAGCACCTGGTCGTTGGCCCGCGCAAGCTGGCAGGTCAGATTCTGGTGCAGACTGGACGCGACCCCACGGTTCTGATGGGCCACACGCTCGAGCGCATCGGCGTCGATCTCGCCCACCTCGCAGGGGGTCAGCGCTTCGACATCGCAGATCGAGGTGCTTTTGCCATCAAGGTGCAGCCCGACGATGTCGCCGGGCAGTGCGACATCCAGGATTTGCCGGCGCGTCTGGTCGAGCCGGCGGCTTCGGATCGCCCAGCCTTTGCAGATGATGCGCACCTGACGGATCGGATCCCCCTCATGGATCAAGGAACGCTGCCGACCGATAAAGCGGTGCACCACCTTCAGATGGCGCATCGCCTCGTGGTCCGTCTCTGACAATTGGCCCATGCCAGCCATCAGTGCCGATACGGCAGGATCTTCGAACCGAGTTGTAAGGGGGGGTCTTGTCATTCGTCGTCTCCAAGTGTCGCTGGCACTAGACGCCGACAGGAAGGTGAAAGTTTCGTTAACTACGAAGCGCCCTTCTCGAAAAGCCCGGTCAGTGCGCGTCCGATCAGGGACGACACCCGGGGGCGCTTGGCCTCGGAGAACGGTAACGGTCGGCAGACTTCCATCGCTGCCACACCGACGCGCGCGGTCAGCGCACCGTTGACCAAGCCTTCGCCAAACCGACGGGATATCTTGCCAAGGATGTGCCCGCCACCGAGCGAGCCAAGGAGATCATCGCCAACAGCCACAGCACCGGTGGCGACCAGATGCGCGATCACCGCACGGGTCAGCCGCCAACTACCCAAGGTGCCCGATCGCCCGCCATAGATCTCGGCGATCCGCCGGATCATGCGCAGGTTCGCCGTCAGGGCGGCCACCACATCTGCAAAGGCGAGCGGCACCAATGCTGTAACGGTCGCGACCTGCCGGGCTGCGACCTCGACCTCCTTGGTCGCTGCTGCGTCAAGAGGGCGCAAGAGCTGGTCCTCCGCCGACATCAGAACGGTGTCGGCATCAAAACT
>JBCCWG010000079.1:0-15304 GCA_039193985.1 Pseudomonadota bacterium | reverse complement strand
GCGCACCCGGACGTGCCCATCGTCACGGCAGCGCTCGATGAGAAACTGAACGAGCTGGGCTATATCGTGCCAGGTCTCGGCGATGCGGGCGACCGGATGTTCGGGACCAAGTAAGGTTACTCGCTGCAGATCGACTGCAGGGCGATCCAGTCGGTGTCGTTCAGCACGGGCTCGGTCGCGGATGCCGCAGTCGACACCAGAGTAGCCGTCGTTTCGCCTGAGATATCAAGCGCATAACCATAAGGCGCACTCGCCACCCCGGTCTGTTCCATCGCGGCGATCAGCGCCGTTTCCGATACCGGCGTCGGGGCTTTGACCACCAGCCACTCGGCCATGCGCTGCAAATCGGTCTCGCGCAGGCGGCCCGTCGAGAGCAGGGCGAGTGATGCGCGAAACGGGCTGGCTTCCAGCAGAACACCCAGAGTGTTACCGTCTTTGGCCCGCAGATGCTCCGCCAGCGCGTAGCCCGCCACCACATCCGGTGTCTCGTAGTCCTCGACCAGCGTATGGCTGAGCAGAATGGTGCCGCCCGGCACATGCGCCGTGGTCTTCAGCGTGCTTGGCAGCACCACAAGCTGTGTCGCGCCATCGGGAAACAAGCGTGTGGTCAGGGTCTGCAGGGCGCGCAGCCCGGCGGGGGCAGTACAAGGCGCGCCCGCCACACGCTCGGTCTCGATCAACAGGTCGGCCCCGATCTGAGCATGCGCGACCTCGGGCACCAGCCGGGCCGTGTAAGCCGTGATCGCGCCCGGCAACCAGAAGGCAAGCGCTGCCAGTGCGGCCGCCAGAACCACCAGCCGCGTACCACGCCCCACCCAACGTGCACCGCGCGACCCACGGCGGAGCGCGGCCAGAACGCGGTCGATGGCCGCTATCATCTCACCGTCCTGCAACTCGAGCGTCTCTGACGGCTCGGGACCCGGCCCGAAGACCGCCGGAGTTTCTCCGGGATTGGTGCGCACAACGGCGGGCAGCGACCAGTGCGTCAGGGCGGTTCCGTTGGGTGCGTTGATCGTCAGTGTCGCCTTGCCGATCGAGACGATGACGTCGCGCCGCTGGGCGTCGGGCGTGGCGCGCCAGATGCCTTCGGCCTCAAGCCGTTGATATTCGGCCAGAACTGTCACTTTCTGCCGCGTGTGCCCCCGTCTTTGTGACGCTAGTCTAGACAATGAGCGCGGACCCCACAAACCAATTGACGTGCGTTCCGGTCTTGCCACGCCGGGGTGCAAGCCCTCAGATGCGGCCCATGATTATCTCGCCCGGTCGCGGTTACATCTTCGTCCACATCCCTAAAACCGGGGGCACCTCGCTGACGCTGGCGCTGGAAGCGCGCGCCAAGGTTGACGACATCCTGATCGCCGACACGCCCAAGGCGCAGCGCCGCAAGCACAGGCTGGACCGTCTGAAAGCCTCTGGCCGGCTTTGGAAGCATTCACGCCTGGCGGATATCGATGGCATGACCGGCGTGCCTGATCCGGCCTTTGTTTTCACGCTGGTGCGCAATCCGTGGGACCGCATGGTCAGCCTCTATTTCTGGGCGCGTGCACAGAGCTTTGATCACCCTTTGGTGCAAGCAGCGCAGACGCTGCAATTCGGCCCCTTTCTGGAAGCCTGGACGGTGCAAAACGCGCTCAAAAACGACGCGGCGACGGCCTATGTCACCGACCGCAACGGCGTGATGCGCGGCAACGCCTTTGTCCGGCTGGAGCATCTGGCGACCGACCTTGCTCCGGTCGAAAATCACCTCGGTTTCCGGATCGACATGCCCCACACCAATCGGTCGGATCGTCCCGCAACAGACGACCTTTACACCGCGAAGACCCGCACGCTGGTGGGCGACATCTTTGCCGAAGACATCGCACGCTTCGGCTACAGCTTTCCCGGCTGAACTTGCGTCGCCGGGTCGCCGGGATTAAGCCCAAGGCAAGACGCAGGAGCATGCCGATGTCCGACGACCCCAAAACACTTGTTTCGACCGACTGGCTGGCCGCGCGCCTTTCGATGCCCGATCTGCGGATCATTGACGCCTCCTGGTACCTGCCCGACATGAACCGCGACCCCAAGGCCGAGTATATCGCAGCCCACATCCCTGGTGCGCGCTTCTTCGATATCGATGAGATCAGCGATACCCGTTCTGCCCTGCCGCACATGGTGCCGCCGGTCGAGAAATTCATGAGCCGCATGCGCGCCATGGGTGTGGGCGATGGCCATCAGGTGGTGGTTTATGATGGTGCAGGGCTCTTTTCGGCCGCGCGCGTCTGGTGGCTCTTCCGGCTGATGGGCAAGACGGATGTCGCCGTACTCGATGGCGGCTTTGCCAAGTGGCGGGCCGAAGGACGCGCGGTCGAGGACATGCCCCCGATCATGCGCGACCGGCACATCACGGTCGCTTTGCAGAACCACATGGTCAAGGACGTCACCCAGGTTGCGGCGGCGGCGAAACTGAAAGACTGGGAAATCATCGATGCCCGCTCGGCACCGCGATTCAAGGGCGAGGAACGCGAACCGCGCGAGGGGCTGCGCTCGGGTCACATCCCCGGCAGCCGAAACCTGCACTACAAGCGCCTCTTGAACGAAGATGGCACGATGCGTCCGCCCGCCGAATTGCGCCAGGCGTTCGAGGCGGCTGGCACCGATCTGGACAAACCTATCATAACCACCTGCGGGTCGGGCGTGACGGCAGCAATTCTCAGCCTTGCGCTTGAGCGGATCGGGCACCGCCGCCACGCGCTTTACGACGGGTCCTGGGCCGAATGGGGCATGTATGACGATCTGAAGGTCGAGACCGGATGACACTCCAGAAGGCTGGAACCGAGGTCGCCTACACGATCACTTATCTCGAGATGGAGACGCGCCCGTCCTACGACTATCCGCGCCTGCCGGTCGGGTCGACCGCAGCGCTTCTTAGGGCCGACGATCCGCCGAACTGGTTCCTCCTGTCCCTCTATGACGCCGTCGGACGCGACTATGCCTGGGAAGACATGCACCGCCGACCCGAAAACGAAATCGGTGAACACCTTGCGCGGTCCGATCTCTACACGCTGCTCGATCACGGCTGGCCGCAAGGGTTCTTCATGCTCGAACAGATGGACGACGACGTCACCGACCTCGCGTATTTCGGCATGGTGCCAGAGGCGGTTGGAAAGGGTCTTGGCGGGTGGCTTCTGAAAACCGCCATTCTGACGGCATGGGATCGGCCCGACATTGCGAAGCTGACCGTCAATACCTGCACCCTCGATCACCCGCGCGCCCTTGCGCTTTACCAGAAAAACGGGTTTCACCCCGTCAGGCGGGAAGAGAAAACGCGAACTCTCACCCGCGACCGCGATCTGACCCGTATCCCGTCCTGAGGTGGCATCATGCTCACGAACCTGACCCCGCAGCCCGCCGACAAGATTCTTGCGCTGATGCAGATGTTCCGCGAAGACCCGCGCGAGCAAAAGATCGACCTCGGCGTCGGCGTTTATCGGAACGCCGAGGGCGTTACGCCGGTGATGTGCGCCGTCAAGGCGGCCGAGCGTCAACTGGTCGAAACGCAGGGCACCAAGGCCTATACCGGCCTCGCGGGCGACCCGGCCTTTGCCAAGGCGATGACGAGCCTGATCCTCGGCGATACCGCTGACAGCAACCGGCTGGCGGCTGTGGCAACGCCGGGTGGCACCGGTGCAATCCGGCAGGGGCTGGAGCTGATGCGCTATGCCGACAAGGACGCGACCGTCTGGCTCTCGTCGCCCACCTGGCCGAACCACCCGTCCATCGTGAAGTATCTCGGTGTCCCGACACGGTCCTATCGCTATTTCGACGAGGCCACGCGCAGTGTAGACTTTGCCGGTATGATGGCCGATCTGGCCGAGGCCAGGCGCGGTGACCTGATCCTGCTCCACGGCTGCTGCCATAACCCGACCGGCGCGAACCTGACGCAAGACGAGTGGGGGCAGGTGGCCGATCTGCTGGATCAGACCGGCGCGATCCCCTTCGTCGACATTGCCTATCAGGGCTTCGGCGATGGGCTCGAGGCGGACGCCTATGGTCCTCGCCTGCTGGCCTTGCGCATGCCCGAGATGATCCTTGCCGCCAGCTGTTCCAAGAACTTCGGGGTCTACCGCGAGCGCACCGGCCTTTTGATGGCCCTTGCCCCGAACGCTGAGGCCAAGGCGCAAACCCAAGCGACGCTCAACTTTTTGAACCGCCAGAACTATTCCTTCCCGCCGGACCATGGCGCGCGCGTGGTGCAGATGATCCTCGATGATCCGACGCTCCGCAGCGATTGGGAGACCGAGTTGGAAGACGTGCGCACTGGCATGCTTGCCTTGCGCGAGCAACTGGCGGCCGAGTTGCGTCAGCGCACCAATTCCGACCAGTTCGACTTCATTGCCCAGCACCGTGGCATGTTCTCGCGCCTGGGCATCAGTGCCGACAAGGTAGAGCAGCTTCGCAATGAACACGGCATCTACATGATCGGCGACAGCCGCATGAATATCGCCGGTTTGAACAGTGAAACCGTGCCGATACTTGCCGAAGCGATTGTGGCTGTCGGAGTCTGAGCGCTAGCGTTTGAGAGCGGTCTTCAGCTCACCAATCGCCGACACCTGCGATGCCGACAGCTCATCCTGCGCAAGGCCCATCAGGATGTCCTGCAACTGGTTCCACGAGGCCGCACCGTCGATCTTGTAAAGACGGCGGGCGAGCCGCGGAATAGCGGCTTCGGCCCCGTTGCACTGCGTGACGAGCCACCGGCCGAGCGTTTCCAGCTCTTCCGATTCTTCTTCCGTCACGCGAAGTTTGCGGCGCAGATCGACATGCAACTGGTCGCGCTGGTCTTTGGTTGGAAGGTCGTCCAGCTCGATAAAGGCCTGCGCAATCCCACAGAGCGCAATCCTCGGGTCGTCGATCCCTTCCACAGGGTGCTCCTGCGTCTGGCGCCGGAAGGCAAGCTTGCGTGGCGCGTTGCGCACCGTGGTCGCCGCATCTGCCGCCATGTCGAGTGCTTCGCGCGGATTGCTGCGCATCCACCACCAGATCGCGCCACCAACAGCCGTCAGAATCAAAATCAGAATGGGCATGTCATCATCTCGAAAAACCGTGTCAAAGCTGCGCAATAACCGGTCAATTTGGCGAAAATGCGAGCCACCGGCAAAGTGTCGCCATAATCCTGCGACGACAAAGGCACAGACCGCCCGTCTCGCAATTTTTTTTGCGGTGCGGTTGGCAAAGCTTTGTTAGCGCCTACCCTTATAAATACATCAAGGTTGCCCACCGATTTGAAAAACCGTGCTTTGCGCGAACAACAAGGGGTCGGCCATGTCCGCTACCGATGATGATGTCATACCCACGTCCCACACAGATGCGCTTCAGGCCATATCGGTCATGGCAGGCGTGCTCGTCTTTGCCACCGTCATCTGGCAGGATCGTCCAAATGTCCTTTTGGCGGTCTTTTCGTTTTGCATCCTTTTCATGACGCTGGTGACAACCACGCTCTGCCTGATCGAAGCGCGCGTGGTGCGGGACAAACCAAACCCTCTCTTAAGGTTCTGTCTGCCCGGCACAGCGCTTCTGGGCTGTAGCGGTGCGCTGTTTCTGGCCTGTGGTTTCTGGGTTTGGGCGGTTCTCACCCTTGTAATGGCCGCAGCGCTCTCGCTCTACCGGCGCCAGGCGGCTGATGGGGCCTTTGGCCTGATCCCTGCGGCGGGGCACGAGCTGGGTCTGGTCGGCGGACTTGGCGCGGTTGTCGCCGGTGCGCTGCTTGTTGCGATCAAACTGATCGCCTGACCCTAGCCGTTTTCACGTAAGACGACGCCCGCCAGGTAGAGTGAACCGCAGATCACGATGCGCGCGGTCGGGTCTTTGTCGAGAATAGCTGCCTGCGCGTCCTCCAGCGACGACGCGACGTAAGCCGTCAACCCGACGCGTTCCGCAGCTGCGGCCGTCTCTGCCGCCGGTAGGGTGGCGGTCTCACCAGGTATGGCCACGGCGTGCAGATCGATGACCGAGCTGACAAGCTGGCGCATGTAGCCCGTAACGTCCTTGGTTGAAAGCATCCCACAGATCGCGTGGGTGCGCCGCGGCGGCAGTTCGGCCAGGGTTTCCGCCAGTGCCGCTCCGGCAGCCGGGTTGTGCCCGCCATCCAGCCACAGCTCGGCATCCAAAGCGCGCTCGACCAACGGGCCTGTCACCAACCGTTGCATCCGGGCCGGCCAGAAGGCGCGCGTGACCGCCGCCTCGCAGGCCACCTCGTCAAAGCCGAGGTGGCGGAGCGCGGCAATCGCCATGCCCGCATTGCCGTATTGGTGGGGACCGCGCAGGTTCGGCTTCGGCACATCCAACAACCCGGCCTCATCCTGATAGATCAGCCGCCCGCGTTCCTCGGTTACATGCCAGTGCTGCCCGTGGGCGATCACCGGCGCGCCTAACTTGGCCGCTTCCGCCTCGATCACCTCCAGCGCGGCGTCGTGCTGGGGGCCGACCACGACCGGGATACCCCGCTTGATGATCCCGGCCTTCTGATAGGCGATCTCGGTCACCGTCTCGCCCAGGAATTGTTGATGGTCGAGGTCGATCTGCGTGATAACGGTCAGCCGTGGCTCGTCGATGACATTGGTCGCGTCATGCCGCCCGCCAAGCCCCACCTCCAGCAGCGTCCAGTCTGCCCGTGTTTGCGCAAAGGCAAGAAACGCGGCCACTGTCGTGATCTCGAAATAGGTGATCGTCTCGCCACCATTGGCCTCGTAAACCTCCTCAAGCAACGCGATCAGCGCGTCTTCCGAGATCAGTTCGCCCGCGACACGAATACGCTCGTGAAACCGCGCCAGATGCGGCGAGGTATAGGCATGCACCGCTGCGCCCGCCGCTTCGAGACCGGCGCGGATCATGGCTTGCGTCGACCCTTTGCCATTGGTTCCGGCAAGGTGGATGACGGGCGGTTGTTTTAGGTGAGGATTGCCAACCGCTTCAAGGCAGCGGCCCATCCGGTCAAGCGTGAGGTCGATCACCTTGGGGTGCAGCCGCTGCATCCGCTCGAGCACGGCGTCGGAGGAAGTAAAACGCGTCATCTGTTTTGGGCTCAGGTCTCGGCGGTTTCAGCATCCGGTGCCTTTGCTGGCTCCGGCTCCTTCAGCGCGGGCTCGGGGGCGGGCAACTCACCCTTCACCGCAGGCGGCAAGCCCAGCAGCATGCGCGTGATGGTCACCAGCTCGTCTTTCATGTCGCGGCGATGGGTGACCCGATCCAGCATCCCGTGATCCAGCAGGTACTCAGCGCGCTGAAACCCTTCGGGCAGCTTCTCGCGAATGGTCTGTTCGATCACGCGTGGTCCAGCAAAACAGATCAGGGCGTTGGGCTCGGCAATATGCACATCGCCCAGCATCGCATATGACGCCGTGACCCCGCCGGTCGTCGGATGCGTCAGCACCACGATGTAAGGCAGCCCCGCCTCGCGCACCATTTCGACCGCAACCGTCGTGCGCGGCATTTGCATCAGCGAGAGAATACCTTCCTGCATCCGCGCGCCACCGGCAGCAGAAAACAGGATCAGCGGGCGCTTGCGCTCCACCGCGCGCTGGGCGGCTGCGATGATCGCATTGCCGACATACATGCCCATCGATCCGCCCATGAAGGAGAAGTCCTGACACGCGGCGACGATAGGGGTGCCCCGGATCTCGCCTTCGGCCACCAGCATCGCCTCAGGTTCACCGGTGTCGCGCTGGGCTTGCTTCAGCCGGTCGGGATAGCGTTTCTGATCGCGAAACTGCAGCGGGTCGGCCTGCGGAAGCGGCACTTCGACTTCCGTGAATACGCCGTGGTCGAACAGGGCGGTTAGCCGGTCACGCGCCGTCAGCGGCATGTGATGATCGCAATTGGTGCAGACCGCCAGGTTATCGGTCAGCTCGCGGTGAAACAGCATGGTGCCGCAGTTGGGGCACTTGGTCCAAAGGTTCTCCGGCACTTCCCGGCGCGAGAAGAGCGAGTTGATCTTGGGGCGGACGTAGTTCGAAATCCAGTTCATGCGCGGGCTGCCCGTTGTCTTTCGCTTCAGTTAAGCGTGGCTGCAGGGAAATGCAATCAGCCGGTCACGGCACGTCGCAGGAACAGCCAGAGAACGACGAGCAGGATCACGTCGATGATCAGCAACGGCGACCACGCCAGCGCATCCTCGATCGTGCCTGCGGAATAGAGACCCAACCCGGATCCCGCGCCAATATAGACGACGAACAGGAGGGCCACGCAGTTATTGGCAAAATGCAGGCCCCAGGCCGCGCCGAGGCTGCCGCTCCGCGCTGTCAGATCGGCGGCGATAACACCGAACAGCGTGGTCGCAGCGACATAGATCAGCCCTGGCCCGAGGGTCTCGCCCGGCAGAAAGTGCAGCGCGCCGAACATCAGCGAGGGCACGATCAGCCAGACCCAGGTCGCCCGAAACCGGGCGGCAAGCTGACTTTGCAGGTAACCCCGGAAGAGCAACTCTTCCGATCCGGTCTGCAACAGGATCGCGATCAGGGCGATGGGCAACCATCTTAGCCACTGTTCGAAAGGCAGGTTGGGGGTCAAGGGATCGGAAAGCGGCCAGGCCACCAGAAAGGCAACGCCTGCCAGAGCAAAGGTCGAGAGAGCGGCAACGGCAAAGTCCCGCAACGTGCGCGGACCCCGCCCGATCAGCGCACCCAGCGACCGCCCGTGCCACAGCCGTGCGGCCAACCAAGTGCCGACGCCAAGCCCGACGATCAGCATCAGGAACACAACCGTCGCCAGCGGGCTGTCCACGCCGCCGAAAAGCCCAAGCGCCTCCGCGCCCATGGTGCCCTGCACGACACCAAACACCGCCAGCATCCAGATAACGCCAACCGCCAGCGCGGTCACAACCCCGGCGATGATCCGCCAAAGCTGCGGGCGGGCCGCGGCACTCTCGATCATCGGTTGGAAACGCGCGTAACTCATATCCCCTACCTGCGCACCGTCGACCACAAGGTCAACGGCCACAAACTGTTTCAAATACCACTTTCATCGGCTCTCAAATATGCCGGGGTGTGGGGCAGAGCCCCACGAGACGCGCCCAGACCTACTTGCCCCCCGGCTTGCGCTTCTCTATGCCTTTTCAAAAGCTTCGGGGAGGTCGCGTCATGCTGAAGAAAAAATTCGACAAATCCAGACTGCCAAGCCGTCACGTGACCGAAGGGCCGGCGCGCGCGCCGCACCGGTCCTACTACTATGCGATGGGCATTTCCGAAGAAGAAATCGCCCAGCCCTTCATCGGCGTGGCTACCTGCTGGAACGAAGCCGCGCCCTGCAACATCGCGCTTAACCGTCAGGCGCAGGCGGTGAAGCTCGGTGTCAAGGAAGGCTTCGGAACGCCCCGCGAGTTCACAACAATCACCGTCACCGACGGCATCGCGATGGGCCATGAAGGCATGCGCTCGTCGCTCGCCAGCCGCGACGCGATTGCAGACACCGTGGAACTGACCATGCGGGGCCATTGCTATGATGCGCTGGTCGGCCTTGCGGGCTGCGACAAGTCGCTGCCGGGGATGATGATGGCCATGGTCCGGCTCAATGTGCCCTCGGTCTTCATCTATGGCGGTTCGATCATGCCGGGCCGGTTCGAAGGGCGCGACGTGACCGTGCAGGACGTGTTCGAGGCGGTGGGCCGCCATCAGGCGGGCCAGAACTCGGACGAGGAATTGCGCGCGCTCGAAAAAGTCGCCTGCCCGTCCGCCGGGGCCTGCGGGGGTCAGTTCACCGCCAACACGATGGCCTGCGTGTCCGAGGCTATCGGCCTCGCTCTTCTGAATTCTTCCGGCGCGCCCGCGCCCTATGAGAGCCGCGATGCATACTCGACAGCCTCCGGTCTCGCCGTGATGGAGCTCTTGGAAAAGAACATCCGCGCCCGCGATGTGGTGACGCTCAAGTCGCTGCAAAACGCCGCCCGCGTCGTCGCCTGCACGGGCGGCTCGACCAATGCCGGTCTGCACCTGCCCGCCATCGCGCATGAGGCCGGGATCGACTTTGATCTCGACGATGTGTGCGAGATTTTCCGCGACACACCGTACTTCGTCGACCTCAAACCGGGTGGCCAATACGTGGCAAAGGACCTCTACGAGGTGGGCGGCGTACCGGTCGTGATGAAGGAACTGCGCAAGGCTGGGCTGATCCACGAAGACTGCATGACCGCCAGTGGCGAGACCATTGGCGAAGCGCTCGACAAGATCGAGGGCGAGGCGGATGGTAAGGTCATCTATCCCATCGAGACCCCGATCACCCAGACCGGTGGCGTTGTCGGTCTCAAGGGCAACCTCGCACCCGAGGGCGCGATCGTGAAGGTTGCGGGCATGGGCGAGGACGAACAGGTCTTTTCCGGCCCGGCCCGCGTGTTCGAGTGCGAGGAAGACGCGTTTGAAGCGGTCAAGGCCCGCACCTACAAGGAAGGCGAAGTGCTGGTCATCCGCAACGAGGGCCCCGCATCCGGCCCCGGCATGCGCGAGATGCTGGCGACGACCGCCGCGCTCTCAGGCCAGGGCATGGGTAAAAAGGTGGCGCTGATCACCGATGGCCGCTTCTCGGGCGCGACCCGCGGCTTCTGCGTCGGCCATGTCGGCCCGGAAAGCGCGCGCGGCGGCCCCATCGGCAAGCTGCAGGATGGCGACATGATCACCATCGACGCGATCAAGGGCGAATTGAGCGTGGACCTGACGCAGGATGAGATCGACGCCCGCACATACACGCCGCGCGAGTCGATTTATACATCGGGCGCGCTCTGGAAGTATGCGCAACTCGTCGGCTCGACCCGCCTTGGCGCGGTGACACATCCGGGCGCGAAGGAGGAAAAGCATATCTACTCCGATCTTTAAAACCGGCGTTTTTGCCGCGCTTTGCCTGGGCCTTGCCGCATGTGCCACGGGGCCCGAGCAATCGCGCAACGCGCCCAGCCGGATCCAGTTGCCGGACGGCACAGTCGTGGCCGGGGCGGAAGGCTGGTGCATTGATGACGCCATGTCGCAACCCGGCGGGGCCACAACCGTCGTCGTACTCGGCAGTTGTGCTGCAATTTCCGGCGACGGGCTTGAGGCGCGGCCCGACGTGCCCGGTGTGCTGACCGTCTCTGTCGAAGCCGAGGCAAGCGACCTGCCCGACAGCGAAACGCTCGCCAATTTCTTTGCGTCCGAGGCCGGTCGCGCCACGCTGGCGCGCGACGGCGATGCCGACAGTGTGGCCATCCTTGAAACCGTGCGCGAAGACGATCTGCTCTTCCTGCACGCCTCGGACAAAAGCGCGTTGCCGGGTGCCTCGAACGAAATATGGCGCGCACTCTTCGGCCTCAGCGGCCGGTTCGTCGCCGTCTCGTTCTACAGCCGTCTCGAAGACGGCATTGATGCCGAAGACGGGTTGGCCACGCTGGCGGCACAAGTGGAGCAGTTGCGTCAGGCCAATTGAGACGGACCACAGCGCTTATTCTTTGCCAACGGTCAAACACGGGCGTTGCCTGCACCCCGGTGCCGGGGCTAGTATTCCGGGCACAAAACAACGGGCGGAAACCTTGTTCGAGCTGCTAGACAAAGGGACCCTTCGGCGCTGGGATCGTGCGGCACGCAATGTCGACGGGCTTGATCCCGGCGATCTGAAACGGCTGCGCCAAAAGGCGCGCGCGCTGGGGCGCCGCGTGGACAAAGTGCTCCATGTCGCCGAAGAACGCCTTGCCCTGCCCATTCCGGGCGAGGCGGGCGTGCGGCGTCCAATGCACTCCGATTGGGCCTGGCGCCCCGAACTTTGGCGTGGCCCCGTCAAGCCCGCTGGCCTCGCCATGGTCGAAAGCAAGTCACCGGTCGGCCGCGAAGCGAAGATCTTTCACGACTGCGCTCTCAGCGAATTGTCCGTCCGCCAGCTTCGCAACACCAAGGCCGAAGACATCGCACCTTACGGCGTTCGCATGGACGTGTTCCAGTTTGACGGGTCATTTCTTAGCCTAGCGCTTGACCTGCCGCCGGGCGCGATCAACGGGTTGACACGGCGGCACATCATCCGGCTGGAAATCCGGGTCGAGACCGAGAAGCCGCTGGAGATTTTCGGGCGGATCAACGTGCGTCACGGGCCTAATGTCGAACAGCTTGTGCGCGAGTTTGACGGATCCTCGGGTGAACTGAACCTCGAGTTTGACATGGCCGCCACCCGGCTCAACGAAACACGCATCGAACGGGCCTGGCTCGACCTGATCTTCGAGGGGCCGGAGATGAACGCGATCACACTGCACGACTTGACGCTTTCGCGGCGTCCGCGGGCCGAATTCTAGGGGGCGGGCGGTGAGTGAGATGACGCTGACACGGATGCGTTTGGCCGAGGGGGTCTGGGAGGGCCTGCTTTCGTCGCGTGCCACGTCGGCGCCGCGCCTGCTGCTGCGCCATCGGGACGAACTTCTCGGTGAACCCGAGGCGGTTGAAACCGATGCCGCGCCGGGCGAGCTGAACCGTTGGCTGATCCGGTTCCGCCTTCCGATCGAGCGTCTGTCCGATGGGGTCCAGACATTTGTGATCGAAGATGCGGCAACCGGCGATGCATTGGCGCATGAGACCATCTTTGCCGGCGAGATGGTCGACGATGACATTCGCGCCGAAGTCTCCCTGTTGCGCGCCGAGCTTGATCTTTTGAAGCGCGCATTCCGACGTCATTGTTCGGAAGACTGATCGCGGCCGTCAGGAATGCGAGGCTTTTCGTTCCGCAAACAGGATTTCAAGCGTTCTGAAGCTGGCGTGCAACGTGATCTCCTGTGTGACCAGATAAGCCAGATCGATGAGCGAGCGCTTGTGAAGCTCCGACCAAGCCCTTGGCTTGTTGTCGAGTGCAGCCAGGGCACCCAAAGGGTTGCCGTCCGGCCCCAGAACCGGAGCGGCAAGGGCAGCCATCATGCCAAGAACCGACCTTTCACCTGCCTCGGACGCATCCTTTGACATGTCGCCGATCGCGATGGCGTCAGTACTCTCTGTCATCGACGCAATGGCTGACAGATGCAGCGGATAGGTTGTGCCGACGCGCAACTGGCGTGTCGCTGCCCGCACAATCATTTCCCCTGCCAGCGCATCAAAAACGAAAAAGGCCGCACTATCAGTCTGCAAAGCCTCGCGCACCACATCTGCAACGATCACAGACCCTTTCAGCGGTGGGCCATGCAGTACACCAAGGTCCGACAAGGTAAAGTGCCTCAAGGCACGTTTTTTTTCGGGGTCCACAGGTCCCAATCCCGAATGCGTTAAAAGTCTTTATCGGTCTTAAAAAAATATTAAATACTTAGAGCACAACCCACGATAGAAGTACACCATCGCGCTCATACTTTGATTGTATAGTCTTTTCAGACGCTTCCGCAGTCAGGTGTCGTTGGCGTAGATAAACCGTTTGTCGCAATAGCCACATTCAACCCAGCCGACTTTCTCGTCAATCGACAACCAAACACGCGGGTGTCCCAGCGCGCCTTCCCCACCGTCGCAGCAGATGCGCAGCGATGTGACCGTCTCGGTTTCGGGGGGTGGGGTCTTGGTTTGATCGGACATGAACAATCACTTGTTGCGGGCAACAGCAGTCTATCGCGGGAGATCGAGGAGGAGAAGAAGAAATCAAACTGGTTGCAGCATCCGCCCCAACCCGCGACCCGCCAGAATGTGGAGGTGGAAGTGCGGGACTTCCTGAACTCCGGCCTCACCAGCGTTCGAGATGATACGATAGCCGTCATGGCGGTCCGGCGTCACGTTGAGTTCAGCGCATATCGCGCCAAAGGTCCGCCAAAAATCGACAATCTCGGCCTCGCTCGCCTCGTTCGCAAAGTGATCGGCAGTCACATAGGCGCCCTTTGGGATCACCAGCACATGATGGGGCGCCTGAGGATACAAGTCCGAAAAGGCGAGCGTGTGCTCGGTTTCCTTAACCGTATTGTTCGGAATCTCACCGCGCAGGATTTTCGCAAAGATGTTCTGGTCGTCATAGGCATAGGCCATGGCAGATCTCAATCGACAAAGAGGTACTCGGTTTCGGCAATCTCACGCGCCTTGTTTGCGTCGATTCCCAGGAAATGTGCAAGCGGTTCAACATTTTCACTCGGCTCCGCCCGCTCGCGGATTCGGTAGAACTCGGGAAAGGTCTCGTCACGGATCAGTTCGCTCTCGCGATAGACATCGTTGCGGATGGTTGGCAGCAGCGTCGCGAAAGTCTCGGCCGACGTATGCTCCCCCGCAAGGCCGACGCGCTTGGCATGGCCCTGCAGATAAGAGTCGCTGTAGTTGCAGTCTATTTCCAAAAGCCGCGTTTCGCTCCGGTCACGATAGAAGTCACGGAAGAGTTCCAGATTCGAGGGATCGAGACAGATCAGCAAACTGTCGGTTTCGTAGTAGTCGAACAGCATGCGCATCATCGCACGTCTGTGGCGTGTCCGCTTCTCGAGCGTTGTCTGGATGCCGCCGAGATCGGGCAGGGGGGTCGCCTCCTCATCGAAGAGATATTCGATGGTCGGCAAGTTCGAGACCGACCCGACCCGGTCCAGCAGGCGCTTCGCCACGTGCCATTTTTTGCATGTTACGATCAACAGCGACCGTTCGCGCCCGATAGTCGAATCCTTTTCCCAGAAACGGGGCGCAAACCGCTCGCCGATCCGTCCGCGGCCGGTCAAGAACTTGAAAAGGCGCGGGCCTTCATCCGAGGTGCGGAACGTGATGCCGGTTTGCGAGTAAAGCGCGCCCAACCTGTCCTTCAGCATGGTGGCTTCGGGGCTGATCTTGCGCGCGAACAGGAAGTCCTGCGCCAGCAGCAGATCATAGTGGTCGTTATAAAACGTCACCGGCATGCCGTAATCGCTGAACATTAGAAAGGTCAGCGTTCGGTTTTCGATCTCGGTCTCGGGCACAAGATGGCGGACAAGGGTCTGAAAGAACGTCTCATCGGGAATCCATGTCGTCCGGAAGAACCGCAGGATGTCCGGCCGGGAATCGATCAGATCAAAGATCGCCTCAACGGTTTGGCGGCGCAGGCACCACCATTGGCTACCAATCATTACCTGCAGCCCTTTGGGTGGCTTGCGCGTCAGGCCGAGCGTCTTCTGCAGGTTGAACGACGCGTAAAAGCGCTTGGCCTGTGAACGCTCGTTGAACCAGTGCCGATAGATCAGGCGTTCTTCCTTGAACCCGGTCTTGATCCAGTCGCTCTCGAAAAAGTCGAAGCTTTCGATGAAATCAGCGTCTCGATCCTCGATGAAAAGATGCGCGTGTTCAAGGAAGAACGCCTGATCTATCGGCACTGGTTCAACGAGCGTTCACAGGCCAAGCGCTTTTACGCGTCGTTC
>JBCCWG010000078.1:0-15332 GCA_039193985.1 Pseudomonadota bacterium | reverse complement strand
GAATGGCTGGAAGACCAGAAAATGGATCATGTTCGAGGGGCGCCATACAGGTCTGGCATTGATCGGTGCATTCAGCCCTGCGCCTAGTGTGCGTTTTGTTCTAAATGCAACAGCTGCTCGGCACGAATGCTCGTTTAGGGTTCGTTCCTGTCTTAACCCTGTGATCTCGCATCCGCGGCGGTGCCAAAACGCGGCAGGTCTGCGGTAGATCGGCCGTGGGCTGCCATTAGCGTATCGCGAACATAGGCAATATGCGCTGTTTCTTCGATGATCTCGGCAAGATACTGCGCCGCCATAAGCGTCTTGCCCACGCCGATGGTGCCGTGGTTGGCAAGTACGGCAGCCCGGATTGCGGCATCTTTGAAGACCGGGCTGATCTCAACGTCGGTCTGGGGGCCGCCGTTGGCCGACAGTGGAATCAATGGCATGCGCCCGATTTTCTCGATGGTCTGGACCGTGAGGCACGGGATCTCCAGACCAGCGCTGGCATAGCCCGTTGCCCACGGGCTGTGGCAGTGAACGATGGCGTTGATGTCTTCTCGGATGCGATAAAGGTCGAGATGAAAGTCGAGATCCTTCGATGGCTTCAACCCTTTGGCGCCCGGAAGGATGGCCCCCGTAAGTTCGACAACCTGCAGGTTGTCGCGGGTGCATTCGGCAAATCCGATCCCGGACGGTTTGATGACAATGGCATCCCGGGCGTCGAGACGGACTGAGAGGTTGCCACCGGCATTGGTCTGCAACCCGCGCTCGAAACAGCGCCGGGCGGTGGCGATAAGAGCGTCCATCTTGTCGTGGAGATCCGGAAAGCGGTCAGTATCAGGCATCGGGCATCCTTTCGAGAAGCGCGGCAACGGCGGTTTGGGCCGTCTCGGGCGCGTTGATGTGATGATCAAGGCGGGCGCAGGTGTAAGCCCGCGCCTCGGCCTCGAAAATGTCGGCCGCGATGGCGCGAAGTTCGAAGGCTTCGATGGCGCCGCCCGGCCGATCCTCGTGGCTGAACCCGCCCATCGGGATGAGAACATGGCATGGGGCCTGTGTATGGTTCAGTTCAGCGGCCAGCGCCGACGCCTGATCGGCCATCTCAGCCTCGGTCAAGGCAACATGTGTGAAGTGGCCCGAGTGCTGATAATGGGGTCGCGTGCGATAAGCCTCAGATACCGTAGCCAGCGCGCCCAGACCGAGAAAATTGAGCCCACCGGGCAGCACCACGCGTGGCAATGTATCGGCAGCGCGAAACCTTTGCGGCATGGGCACATGGGCCCCTGCAAGTCTGAGACGGCCCAACTCGTGGACATTGAGGTCGATGACCCCAACCGCACCGCCTTCGGCAACGAAGCGTGAGAACGCAGCGCCGCCATAACCGTTGGCGTGAAACACGGTGGCATCGAAGCCCCGGGCGCCGAGAGCCTTTGCAACGCCTGTTCCGGCCGGGGCTGTTGCGCCCAATGTGGTCACGGCGATGTTGGGACGCGCCGAGCGAGCGGGTGGTGCAGCCTGTGTCGCGCCCGCCACCATGGCAGCCGCATTTTCAAACACCGTGCAGAGCATCGGGTTCAGCCCTTCGATGTCGCAGAGCGTCGGAACGACTGTGATTGCAGTGTCGGCAAGGGCGGCACGCGGGTCAAAGGCAAGTGTCGTGATCAGAACCTTGGGATAGGAAGCGGGCAATGCCCTGAGCGCACCAAGCACGATTTCCCCACCTGTGCCGCCACCGACCCCGATGGCCACGCTGCAACTGTGGCATTCCGCAGCGACATGGCGTGCCGCCGCTTCTGCGCGTTCGGTCATCCGGGCCAGCTTTTCGGGAGAAGACAGGATCTGTCCGCCGGCCCCGAGGGAGACGTCGACCACCTCGACCCCCAAACTGTGACGCCTCAGCGCACCCGCGAGATAGTCCATTTCCTCGCGCTTGGTCTCAACTGTCCCGATCAGAAGGACACGCGCCATCGTCAGCCTTTCACCGCCCCAGCCGTCATTCCTGTGATGATCTGGCGCGACGCGAAAAGCGTGAACAGGATCGGTGGAATCGCCAGCAACATTCCGGTGGCGAAGATCGTGCCAAGCCCGTCAAATTCACTGGCATTGTTCACGATCAGGATCGGCACGGTCATGGTGTCGCGATCCGCCAGGGCCGAGGCCAGCAGGTATTCGTTCCATGCGATGCGGAAGGTGAAGATCGAAGCTGCTGCGAGGCCGGGTTTGATCAGAGGCAGTACGACCAGGAAGAAGGTTTGAAACGGTCCTGCACCATCGACCCGCGCGGCTTCCTCCAGCGAAGGCGGCACCTGAACGATGAAGCTTTGCAGGATCCAGATCACAAAGGGCAAGTTCATCGCGACATAGATCAGGATTATGCCGGAATGGGTGCCCGCAAGGCAGACATCGCCGCGCCCGCCGAACGTATCCCGGATCCAGGCGCCGAGGCCAAAGTCGTTGTCGAGACAGAAGGCGTTGTTCCAGAGCCCGAAAACCGGCACCAGCAGAACCGCCGGCGGGATCATGCGAACGGCCAGCGTCGACAGCGAAAGACTGTCGCGGCCCAGAAAGCGGAAACGGACCAGCGCGTAAGCCGCCATACAGCCGAGGACCAGGGTCAATGCGGTCGAGATCAGGGCGATGATGATCGAGTTGATGAAGGCCCCACCGAACCGGATCTGGCAAAAGCGCAGATGCTCGGGCTCATACCAGAGGATGTCGCACAGCGCGGTTTCATAATTCCGGATCGTCGGCATGAACAGGAAGCCGCTCGTGCCGCTTGTGATGTCGACATCCAGTTTCAGCGAGTTGGTCAGCAGCAAGAGCACAGGCCCGACAGACATAAAGATCAGCAGCGCGATCAGCGCATAATAGGCGGGGTTCTGGCGGTCGTAGCTTTGATCAGACATGGCTCAGCCCTCCTCTGCTTCCTGCGCGAACTTGAGACGGCGCGATCGTGCCTCCTGCCAGCGCGTGAAGGCGAACATGCCCAACGTCAGCACCATCAACAGCATCAGAAGATAGTTCGACATCGCCGCCGCCTCGCCCAGTTCGCGGAATTCGCGGGCGGTCCGTGCGATGCGAAGCGCCAGGATCTCGGTCGACAGCCCGGGGCCGCCACCCGTCAGCACCAGGATCACCTCCAGCACCTTGAAGGCATCGATCAGGCGCAGAAGCATTGTCACGATCAGAACCGGCATCATGAGCGGCAGCTTGATGTGGATGATCTGCTGCCAGCCTGTGGCGCCGTCAATTCGGGCGGCTTCCAGCGTGGAACGGGGAAGCGACTGAAGCGCGGCCAGCGACAGGATGAATATAAAGGGCGTCCATTGCCATATGTCGGCGATGATCACCGAAAGTAGAGGGTTCTGGCCGAGCCAGTCGACCTTCGGCAAGCCGATGCTTTCAAGGAAGCGGTTGAACGTTCCATAAGTCGCGTGGAACATGTACCGCCAGACCAGACCGACAACGACCGGGGCGATCATCATCGGCAGGATGAAAAGCGTGCGCAGCACCGACATGCCGCGAATGTTGCGATCCAACAGCAAGGCAAGACCGACGCCGATCACCATTTCGACCGCTACGACGGTGAACGCGAAGATGAGCGTGATCCAGAAGCTCGTGTGAAATGCCGTATCGCCCAGAAGCTTGATATAGTTGGCCAGCCCTATGTACTCAGCCTCGCCCAGTGTTTGGCTGGGGTCCCAATCGTGGAAACTGCCCCAAACCATATAGGCAATGGGATAGAACAGTGCCAACATCATCACGAGTCCGGCGGGGGCCACGAACATGTAAGGCGTCAGACGATTTAGGTTGGTGCGGGACAATTGCGTCGACCTTGTTGTCGGTTGAGCGGTGTGTCTGGTGGCCCGATTGGCTTGGGTACCAGTCGGAAAGCGTCAGCCCCCGCGTGGTGCGCGGGGGCCGTCATCCGGCACTACTGCCAGATGTAGTAGCCTTCTTCTTCCATCAGCGCGCGGGTGCGTTCGGCAATTCCGTCAAGCGCTTCCTGAACATCGAGGCCGTCGGTCAGAACCTGGCTCATGGTCGTGCCGATGTCGGCATTTATCTTGCCCCAGGCGGGGATGATCGGACGCCAGTCGGGATCAGCGAACTCAAGCGCTTCGCCAAAGGTTGCCGACCATGGGAACTTCTCGTTCAACTCGGCGTTCTGATAGGTCGAGAACCGCGACGGGTTGCCGCCAGCCATCGCCACGGCCAGATCGCCCTCTTTCGAGGTCAGCCATTGCATCAGAAGGAAAGCGGCTTCCTTGTGTTCGGCGTTTGCCGGGATGCCGATGCCGAAGCCGCCAGTCTGGCTGGCCCGGGTGACACCCATCGGGTGCATGGCATAGCCGACCTTGCCGACAACGGTGCTGCGGCTTTCATCTTGAAAGGTCGGTGCGAAAGCGATCGAGTCGAGGAACATCGCGGCCTGCCCTTGCGCGAACGCGTTTGCCGCTTCGGCAGGACCAAAGGCCGAAGACCCTTCCGGCCCGCAATCGACAATCGCTTTCAGTGCGTTTGCGGCTTCGACACCGGCTTCGTTGTTGATGATCGGGTTCCACACATTATCGAACACGCGACCGCCCAACGGGGCGAGGTGCAGAAGAAAGGCGTGCGAGGCCTGGTGGCCGGAAGCAGCGCGGGACGCGACACCGCCCATGCCTGGCTCGACCTCGGGGATCTTGCATGCGGCATCTAGAAGTTGATCATAGTTTTCAGGCACGGCGATCCCGTGCTTTTCAAAGATGTCCTCGCGGTAGAACAGGACCGACGTTTCCGAGCCGAAGGGCAGACCGTAAAGCGAACCGGTGGGACCCGGCAGGTACCCTTTTTCGCCGCCTGCCACGCCGATGTTTTGGACATAGCCGTCGATCAGGTCATTCGCGTCATAGTTGGGGTTCGCCAGCTTGGGGTTCATGAAAAACTTGGCAAGGTTCTCAAGCTGATCGGCATAGACGTAATCAGCCTTGGAAAACACCACATAGGCGATCATGTCATACGCACCCTCGTCAAGCGCAAGCTCGAGCGTTTGGCGTTCGCGCATGTCGAGGTAGGGCAGCATGTCGACTTCGACTTCGATGCCGGTTTCCTCGGTAAATTGCGGCAGCACTTCCATCACTGCATTGTAATGCGGGTGCGATGGGAAGTTCACCACAAGCGTGGTTCCGGCGTATTCGGCATAGGGGCCGCCATGGCCCGCAGCGAAGGCGCTGCCGGCAAATGCGACGCCTGCCACCATCGTCGTTGTTCTTAGTAGGTTCAGCATGGTTTCCTCCCGGTTGCTGATTGATCGGACGTCAAAGCGCCCGTTCGGTCTTTGGATTAAACAAATGAAGCCCTTCGGGACGCGCGGCAAAGCGTAAAGTCTCGCCGAGGGCGATTGGCGTTTCCGATTTGATTTCGACAGTCACGCGGGCGGGCCCACAATCACAAATGAGGACAGACTGGGCGCCGATATACTCGGACACAACGACCTGAAGATCGAAGGATGCATCGGTTGCCGCGTGGGGCGCGTATTCAAGGTCTGACGGGCGGACGCCAAGTATGATCTCGGGGCCGTCCGCATCTTTTGCCGCGTGCGAAAGTGTTTCGGGCAGGCGCAAGCGAAAGCCTTCGCCGGTTGCAAACAAGGCACCCCCGTCATCGGTCAGCTTGGCATCGAGAAAATTCATCGGAGGCGAGCCGAGGAAGCCGGCAACGAACTTGTTGACCGGGTTTTTGAACAGCTCAGCCGGTGTGCCCTGCTGCTGGATGTGTCCGCCATGCATGACCACGATCCGGTCGGCGAGCGTCATCGCCTCGATTTGGTCATGTGTGACATAGATCATGTTCTTTTCGACGTTCTGGCGCATCAGCGCGAGTTCGGCTCGCATTTGGCCCCGCAGCTTGGCGTCGAGGTTCGAGAGCGGCTCATCAAACAGAAACGTGCCGGCGTCGCGGCAGAGCGCGCGGCCCATTGCGACCCGCTGGCGTTGACCGCCCGACAGCTCGCCCGGCTTGCGCGACAGGAAATCCGACAGGCCCAGCATGGCCGCGACATCCGTGACTTTCTTGTCGATCTCGGCCTGCGGGCGTTTCTGCAAGCGAAGCGAGAACGACATGTTCTTGGCCACGTTCATATGCGGATAAAGGGCATAGTCCTGAAAGACCATCGCGATGTCGCGGTCCTTGGGGTCAAGGTCCTTGACCGACTTGCCATCCATTGTGATGTCGCCACCGGAAACGGACTCAAGCCCCGCCAGCATCCTCAGCGTTGTTGACTTGCCGCAGCCAGACGGGCCGACCAGAACAGTGAATTCGTTCTCACCCATGTCAAGGTCGATCCCGTGGAGAACTTCCACGGCGCCATACCGTTTCACAAGCTGCTCAAGCCGAATTTCGGGCATCGAATCCCTCTCCTCCGTATCTTCTCAGCATTCTGTATCCAAAAATGAATGTAAATATCCAAAATTGCCAAACTGACGCTCAATCTGTATGCTGGCGTCAATTGCAGGACGATAGGCAGATGAACGATCACTCTCGCCGCACTGGCCGCGGCACGGCCGTGCAGCGTATTGAAACGTCCCTGATGGAAGACATTGCCAGTGGCGCGCTCAGGCCGGGCGAGCGGCTGGACGAGGTCAAGCTGACCGAACGGTTCGGCGTCTCGCGGACACCGGTGCGCGAGGCGTTAACCCGACTGGCCGCGCAAGACATCCTGGTACAAGGCGAAAAACGCGGCGTTCGCGTCGCCGAATACACGCGTGAAGAGTTGGCGCAAATATTTGAAGCAATGCATGAAATTGAGGCAACTTGCGCCCGGATTGCAGCCCAAAGACTGTCACTGTTGAGCCGGGCTGAGATCGAGCGTGCGCAGGCTGATTGCATCTCGGCGGCCGAAAGCGGCGATGTTCGCCGATACATGCGCGCCAACGAGCGCTTTCATCAGACCATCTATCGCGCCACGGGAAATCCGTATATCGCCGAAATCGCGTCCGACTTCCGGCGCAAAACGGGGCCGTTTCGTGCAAAGAAATTCGCGTCGAAGGCTGACTTGATCGAGTCTGCAAAGAGCCACGAGGAACTGGTCGCCGGAATCTTTTCAGAAGATTCGAAAGCGGCTTCGGAAGGGATGCGCGCCCATATGACAGAGAGTTTTCTGCGGACTCTTGAAGCAAACTGACCCTGGTCGCCAGCTTTTGTCTTGCATCTGCATTTCATTGAGTGCTTTTGTATGCAAAACACGAGTCAGCAGCTGCGGAGGGCCCGATGGGCGTACAAGAGACCAAGATTTATCCGATCAACACTGGCTGGCTCGAAGCCGACCTGGGAACGTATATTTTCTGGAAAGGGCCTGCCGGCAAGAAATACTGGAACCCCGTTTACTGCCACTACGTCGATACCGGTGAGCACAAGATCCTGATTGATACCGGTCTCTGCGACGAAGAGCGCGCCACCAAGTATCACCACAAATGCGACAAACGCGGGTGTCTTCAGGTGCACGAGCATCTCGAACAGAAGCTGGGCGTTCATCCGGATGAGATCGATGCAATTGTGTTCACGCATCTGCATTGGGACCATGTGCAGAACATGAAGCACTTCAAGAACGCCCGCTATATCGCGCCGAAGGCCGAGATCGAAATGGCGTTTAACCCTCTGCCACTCTACTATCGCACCTATGAATCCGGGTATCTCGGGATCGAACCGGCTTATACTGGTTGTGTGTTCGAAGCCGTCGCTGACGAATGCGAGGTTTTGCCGGGCATCACCATGTTCCACACGCCGGGTCATTCGGTCGGTCATATGGCGGTGACGGTGGCGACATCCATGGGCGACATCGTGGTCGCGGGCGACGCGATTTTTGTCGAGCGCAACCTGGAACCCAATCCTGACGAAGGCTGGCGTTATTGGGTACCCGCGCGCTTCGTGAATTCCTATGAGGGTTGGAAATCGGTCGAAGAAATCGACAAGCGGGCCGATTATGTTCTGCCCTGCCATGACGAAGCAGCGAATGCGCGGTCGGACGTGTTCCCGTATGAAGGCATGCCGCTGCGCAATCGCCGTCAGCACATTCCGGGCTTCAAGTTCTATTTCGGGGACATGCCAGCTGGCACGGTGGGCAAGGCCGCGCCTGCGATGTCCGAAGCGGAAGCCAAGACCTATCTTGCCGGGCTCAAGCACCCCAAGGATATGGCCGAAAGCTGAGCGCATGACCCTTAGACTTGCATCGCTTCTGGAGGTCGCGGAGCAGTTTGACGCCATCGTGTTGGACCAGTGGGGCGTGCTCCATGACGGAACCGTGCCCTATGCGGGCAGTATTGAATGTCTTGCACAGTTGAAGGCGGCGGGTTGCACTCTCGCGGTTCTGTCGAACTCGGGCAAGCGTGCGGCGGCCAACATGAAGCGCATCGCTGACATGGGGTTTGCGCGCTCGCTGTTTGATGTCGTCATGACGTCAGGCGAGGCACTTTGGCAGGACATTCGGCAGGGGCGTGTCGCCGAACGGTGTTTCTTTCCAATCGAGCGGGCGCCAGGCGACGCCGAGGCTTGGGCAGACGGTTTGGACGTGGCGCTGACGGATACGGTTGAAACGGCAAAGGCCATACTTTTGATGGGTCTTCCGGACAACGCGATTGACGCAAGCTTCGCATCAACATTCGATGCGGCACTTTCGTTGGGCATGCCCGTCCTTTGCACCAATCCTGATCGGGCATCGCCGCGCGCTGACGGCCGAATTGTTGTCTCGCCAGGGGCGTTGGCGCACGCCCATGCGACGCGGGGCGGGGATGTACGGTTTTACGGCAAGCCGCACCTGCCGGTCTTCCAATCCTTGGAAGCCGCACTAGGCGTTTCTGCCGCCCAACTGCTGATGGTCGGCGATAGCCTTGAGCATGACGTTGCCGGCGGACACGGCGCCGGATGGTCGACAGCCTTTGTCGAAGGCGGCCTGCACGCCATGCGTTTCCAGGATAACGATCCCACACGTGTGCTGGCTGTTCTCGTCGCCGATGCTGCGGCACCCACACCTGATTTTGCGATACCGAGGCTCAAATGACGCTGAAACGTCCCAATGAGTTTCCCGCCTTCTGCGCTCTTTCGGCCCGGCTCGGTCAAGACCCCCTGCGGGTGCAGGGACCGGGCGGCAACACGTCGATCAAGGATGGTTCGGTCATGTGGATCAAAGCGTCGGGCACTGAATTGGCCGATGCCGAAGCGGCTGAAATTTTTTTGCCGGTCGACCGGGTGCGCGCGCTGGCGGAGGCAAAGGGATCCGCTGGGGACGGCAGTTGCAAAGATACAGTGCTCGACCCCGACACTGTGCTGCGACCTTCCATCGAGACGACCTTTCACGCG
This sequence comes from Pseudomonadota bacterium, assembly GCA_039193985.1. Classification (GTDB taxonomy): domain Bacteria; phylum Pseudomonadota; class Alphaproteobacteria; order Rhodobacterales; family Rhodobacteraceae; genus JAJDOD01. The sequence continues at coordinate 6,014 of JBCCWG010000078.1, read as the reverse complement.
GCACTTGAATGGCCTGTGGTCGCGCATACCCATTCCATTGCAACGCTGGTCCATGCCGTCTCGCCCGAAGGTCGCGTCGCTGCGAAAGAGAAACTCAAAGGGCTGCCCGCCGTAGGCGTCCCCTATGCCAAACCCGGTTTGCCGCTGACCCGCCAGATACTGGCCCGAGCAGTGCCAGAGACCCGCGTCTTTGTTTTGGAAAATCACGGTTTGATCGTCTGTGGAGGCGATGTAGCCGAGACAGCTGAACTGATGGATGAGGTTGAACGCCGATTGACCATGCCCGAGCGGCCTGTTGAAAGAACCGTACCAGATCAGCCGCCTCCGGAGGGGTTCATCTGGGCGGAAGAAAGCTGGATCGCGCGCGACGACGTCGCGGCCAGTCTGGCGGGTACAGGGTCTTACTACCCCGACCACGTCGTCTTTCTCGGCCCTGCCTTGCCAACACAGGACAGCGATCTTGCGCCACCTGCAATACTGCATCTCGGCCAGGGCGTGGCCCTCCGTACTTCTGCCACGCCATCGCAAAAAGCGATGCTGCGCTGTCTCTCGGACCTGCTTTTGCGCCTTCCCCAAGCATGGGTGCCAGAGCCGATCGGACCGGAAGCCGAAGCGGACCTGTTGAACTGGGATGCCGAAAAGTACCGCCAGGCGCTGGCCGAGCGGCAATGACCGGCCTTGCACTCGGCATTGATCTGGGGACGTCCGGTGTACGCTCCGCGGTTCTGGACAGAAGTGGCGACGTTGTCGCGATGGCGCGCGGCAGCTACGGCGATAACGCTGACGACAGGCGCGATCCGATCCGCTGGTGGAACGCTGTTAGCGACTGTCTGGATGCGCAAGTTGTGGCTTTGCGAGAGGCTGGAGTTGACCCGCGTGCGATCACGGGCCTTGCCGTTGACGGAACATCGGGCAGCCTTGTCTTGACGGACGCCAGTCTCGAGCCTGTCACGCGCGCACTGATGTACGACGACGGTGGGTTTCACGAAGAGGCAGACAAGATCGCCGCTGTCGCGCCTGCATCGCATGTCGCACGCGGCCCCGGGTCGGCGCTGGCGCGCGCCCTACGGCTCGTGACCGAGGACACGAGGGGTCGCGCGCTTCATCTTCTCCATCAGGCAGATTTCATCGCCTGCCGCTTTGTGGGTCAGGGCGGTTGGAGCGACTATAACAATGCGCTCAAGACCGGCTTTGACCCCAAGGCAGAGGCTTGGCCGGACTGGATTTCGGATTTGCCTATGCCCGCTACTCTATTGCCGCACGCCAAGCCGCCAGGTTACCGCATCGGACACATCACGGCACGTCTGGCCCACCGATTTGGTCTGTCGGAAGAAGTCGCGGTGCATGCGGGGACAACCGACAGCCTTGCCGCGTTTCTTGCCGCCGCCAAACCCGAACCGGGGGCCGCTGTGACCTCGCTCGGCACAACACTGGCCATCAAGCTTCACTCAGAGGAACGAATTGATGACCCGGCGCTCGGGCTTTATGCGCACAGACTTGGCGATGGTTGGCTTGTCGGAGGTGCCTCTAACACCGGTGGCGGGGTCTTAAAGAGCCTGTTCTCGGATGATGATCTTGCGCGTCTTTCCGCAGAAATCGATCCCAAACTCGAAAGCCCATGTGACTTCTATCCACTCTGCAAGCCGGGCGAACGGTTTCCTTTGAATGACCCTGGCTTGCAGCCTCGGCTGTCGCCACGACCGAAGAACGACGCCGACTTTCTTCACGGCATTCTTGAAAGCATCGCGCGGATCGAAAAGCAGGCCTACCAAGTCATCGCGGATCGCGGCGCGCTGCATCCGACACAGGTTATCACTGCGGGCGGCGGGGCACGAAACCAAACCTGGGCGGCCATAAGATCCCGCGTCTTGGGCGTGCAAGTGGTTGAGGCCGAATTCGCGGAAGCCGCAGTTGGCGCGGCGCGACTGGCTGGGCCCGCGATGAGGAAAAGCGAATGAGCCAGCCTGCGAAGCGGCGCGTCAGCCAGTTACGTCGACAGGTGATCCGCCAATCGTAGCGTCATCTGCAATATCGGCAGTGTCGGATTGGCATGTCCCGAAGTGGTGAAGACCGACGACCCCGCCGCATACAAGTTCTCCGACCCGTGTATGCGACAGTTTTCGTCAACCACCGAAAGGTCCCGTCGGCGACCCATGCGTGTGCCTCCCATATGGTGGTTGCCGGCCAGTTCCGCGTTTTCGGGGTAGTCTTCGTTGTCCAATAGCCACGAGTCCAGGCGGATGCGCCCCAGGTCGTCACCCAAGAGCCAGTCATTGTAAATCCGTGCAGACGCGACCACGGTTTGACGATCTAACGGCTGTTTGCGCCAATGCAACTCGACGCTTGGAATGCCGAACTGATCGCGCGCGCTGTCAGACAACTTGACCCGGTTGGAGGGGTTTGGCGCTTGTTCCCACGCGGATTTGAAGCGAACGCCGCAAACGAGATTGCGATTTGCCAGCCCGGCCATTCGTTCGCCCAGCCCTGGGGCGACACAGAGCAGATCGCGCACCATCCGCCGCGTTGCTGAATCGCCTTGCCGGTCCATTTCCAGCATGCAGTTGAGAATTTGATTATCGCGCTGCACTTCGGCGGTCAGAGAGTAATACTTGCCACTTTCAATGTTTGTGCCGACGAGCGCTTCGCCAAGGGCGAAGTGGGGGTGCTCCATCCAGTATTGGCCCAGCGGCGTTGTGTCATCAAAGAACCGGGACGCGTGCCTTTCGCGTAGCCAAAGTAGCATCCTGGAGTTTTCAATTCCGCCCATCGCAAAAACGAACTTTTCAGCATTCACGCGATGCTCATTGCCCTCGTAGTCGGAAAACACGGCGCTTGTGGCTGTGGTGGCGGGGCCGTCGAGATTGACGAAATTCGCCGAAAGCAGCAGATCGATCCGGCTGGAGTCTGTGATTGTATCGACAAACTTGTCGGCGAAATGGACCGGCGCCGAGAACTTGAAGTCGATCCGGCGCACTCCAACCGCAGTGTCGAGTAGCTCATCGTCGAATTCAGAAGGCACTTCGATAATACTGCATGCTTCTGCGAAGTAGGGGTCGAGGTCTGTTTTGTCGATTGGCCAGACAAATTCGGGGCCAAGGTAGTCACGCTGGAAGTCAATCTCATCCAACATTCGCGACATGCCGCCCCAGTGATTCGTGCTGCCACCGAAAAAGCGCAGACGCGTTGTGTCGAGGTCGAAGTACGAATCTCCGATGACTTCGCCGATGTAATTGTCCTGCGAGGCGCCTGAAAAATAGAGTTGTCCGCCCTCGCATAACGCGACCGATTTTCCGGCCTCGGCCAGCTTGATCGCAAGCGTGATGCCGGCTGCACCAGCCCCAACGATACAAACGTCATAGGTCCGATCAGGCACAGCGCCATTTTCTGAAAGATCGATCTGCATCAGAGATCCGTGTCGCGCAGCAGCCAGCCATTGCGCCCCGCCGCGCTGCGACGGATAACGACGCTGAGGAATGGTACGCAAGCAAGAGCGGCGAGCCCGTTTCTAAACAGACTCCGACGCCCGATACGCCGAGAAGTATTCTGACGGTTCATTTTGCCCCTTCAAGTTAAGCTGCCGGCCCCCACTTTGGCGGATCGTGAGTGCCTGTAAACTCCCTAAATGACTAATCTCCTGCGCGTGACAGGATTGAGGCGAGAATGCAGGGTTTGTGTGTTTCAAGTCGTACAAAAAATATGCAAGAAACTTGTCGCGTGATAAGATTTGCAAATTTTCACGCCAAAATCTAAGCTGCTCTTATCAAGTCAACGCGGGTAATGTCAGCGATGAGTGCTCCCGAAATCCGAAACATGGAGCAGTTCGCCGAGGTCAGCGGCATCTCGCGTCCAACACTTTCAAAGTACTTCAACGATCCCGAAAGCGTGCGTGCGACGACTCGCGCGCGGATCGAAGAAGCTTTGTCCAAGTACGAGTATCGGCCGAACATCTTTGCAATGAACCAGAACCGCAAGGTCACCAAGAACGTGGGCATTGTCGTACCCGTGTTCGCCGACGCGTTCTTTGCTGAAATCGCCCGCAACCTCGAACAAAGGTGTCTTGAAGCAGGGTTCAGGCCTACACTTTACAGTTCACACGGCGACCAGGGTCTTGAGGTCGAGATTCTGGACAACCTGAGATCGCTAAAGCCGGCAGGAGTATTGATGGCTCCGCTCGGCAGGATGTCGGACAAATCTGAAATCGAAAAGTTCTGCCGCGTTGTCCCAACCGTCTTGTTCGACAGTAACATCGAGGGATTGGGAGAAGCTTTCGTAGGATCGGACAACCATAGCTTCGTATCGCAAACTGTGGAGTATCTGACTCGTACAGGCGAAGCGCCCTGCTTCTTTGAGATGCGGACACCGGCAAACCCTAATGCGAACAAGCGCCGGGCGGCATATCTTGATATGATGGAGCGTTTGGGGCTGGAGCCGCACATCCACAAGATTGATGGCCATGGCTGGGAGTTCGAAGAGATTGGCCGTCAAGGTGCTTTAAAACTCCTGGCCGAGAAGGCGTTCGAAACCGATACGATACTTTGCTCGAACGACCGGCTGGCCATCGGGTTTCTGTCGGCGTGTTACGAGATGGGCATCAAGGTTGGTCGGCGGGAAGGGAGTGACCTGCGCGTGGCATCGCACGACGACAACCCTTATTCCCGGTTTACGTGCCCAAGCCTTACGACAGCGTCCCATGACTATACCGCGGTATCTGAAGCCTCGGTCGACACGCTTTTCAAGGTCATTGAGTCGGGAGGAAAGTTGGCAAGCCGCGGCGAGACGCTTTTCCCGGCGCGGCTGGTCATGCGCGACTCTGCATGATTTTACGCGCGTAAAGAAAAATATTGACGCCACGACAGATTTTCAAATATGCTCTCGGTATAGCATCCAACTGAGGGAGGATTCGGATGTCACTCAAGAGCACTCTTTGCTCTGCCACCGCGCTTTCGCTGCTGGTAGGCACCTCGGCCTTCGCACAGCAGATCACAATCGCCACCGTGAACAACGGCGACATGATCCGCATGCAGGGCTACACCGATCAATTCACCGAACAGACGGGCATCGCTGTCGAGTGGGTCACGCTTGAGGAGAATGTTCTTCGCCAGCGCGTCACAACCGACATCACGACCAAAGGCGGTCAGTTCGACATTATGACGATCGGCATGTACGAAACCCCGATCTGGGGCGCCAATGGCTGGCTTGTGCCGCTGGACGACCTTTCAGACGAGTATGATGTCGATGACATCCTGCCGGCAATGGCAGGTGGTCTGAGCCACGACGGCACGCTTTATGCGGCGCCGTTCTATGGCGAAAGCTCGATGATCATGTATCGCACTGACCTGATGGAAGCGGCTGGGCTGGAAATGCCGACAGCGCCGACATGGGAATTCATTGCCGAAGCTGCGGCAGCGATGACCGACCGCGAGAACGAAATCAACGGCATCTGCTTGCGCGGTAAGGCCGGTTGGGGCGAGGGTGGTGCCTTCATCACCGCGATGTCCAACTCGTTTGGTGCACGCTGGTTCGACTTGGACTGGAATGCACAGTTCGATACGGAAGCCTGGGCAAACACGCTCAACTTCTACAAATCGATGATGGACGCGTCTGGCCCGCAGGGCTACGCAACCAACGGCTTCAACGAAAACCTGTCGCTGTTCCAGCAGGGCAAGTGCGGCATGTGGATCGACGCGACTGTCGCTGCATCCTTCGTCACGAACCCCAACGACTCGACCGTTGCCGACAGCGTCGGCTTTGCACTGGCACCTGACACCGGTCTGGGCAAGCGTTCGAATTGGCTCTGGGCCTGGGCACTGGCGATCCCTGCCGGTACGCAGCAGGAAGCCGAAGCCAAGCAGTTCATCGAGTGGGCCACGTCCAAGGACTATATCGAACTGGTTGCTGCAGCCGAAGGTTGGGCAAACGTTCCTCCGGGTGCACGTACGTCGCTGTACGAAAATCCGAACTACTTGGAAGTTCCGTTTGCTCAGATGACGCTGGACTCGATCCTGTCAGCTGAT